>JABGQV010000073.1 GCA_018648655.1 Anaerolineae bacterium
ATATAACCTATCCTACCAGATTTCCAATGCTCATTATTTTGGCGAAACTAAAGTAGATTATTGGGAAGCCCTTATATCAAAACGTTCCTATAAAGATGCATGGCCGAAAGAGAAAGTCTTGGCCTATATTCGTAAGGAATCTGGCAAAAGTTTTGATCCAAAAATTGTGGATGTTTTTCTCAAGAAGTTTGCTGGGAAATAAATTATTTACCTGACCAAGTGGGGATAAATGTGCCGCGGCACGTGCATGTTTTTCGCTTGTTCTCTGCGTCCAAACATCTTTGCGGAAGTCTTCCCTTTAGGGTAAAATAGAACGCACGTTCACAGAGCTATCAAATCCCAATACATACAAAAAAAATATGAAATTTAAACTTCAAGCCCCCTTCATCCCTACTGGCGACCAACCCGAAGCCATAGCGCAACTTGTTAAAGGTGTGCGCGATCAAAAAGCACATCAAGTTTTACTTGGTGCAACAGGCACAGGTAAAACTTTTGCGGTCGCATCTCTAATCCAAGAATTACAAATGCCCGCCCTCATCATGGCGCATAATAAAACTCTTGCCGCACAACTTTACGCTGAGTTTAAGAGTTTTTTTCCTGAAAACGCGGTCGAATATTTCGTCTCTTATTATGATTATTATCAGCCTGAAGCCTATGTTCCGCGCCGCGACCTTTTCATCGAAAAAGAGACCGACATCAACGAAGAGATTGAGCGTTTGCGCCTTGCTGCGACGACTTCTCTGATGTCAAGAAAAGATGTGATTATCGTTGCTTCGGTTTCTTGCATTTATGGGTTGGGAAATCCCGAAGAATATACACGCGGAGCAATCACCTTAGAGTTGGGGGAGTTGACGCGCCGAAACGCCCTTGTCCGCCGCTTGATTGATGGACAATATCAGCGGAACGATCTCGAGCTTCGCCCCGGGCGATTTCGTGTACGCGGAGATACTCTCGAGATTATGCCCGCTTACGAAGAAAAACGCGCTTATAAAATTTCTTTCTTTGGTGATGAAGTCGAACGGATTATGGACTTCAATCCGCTCACTGGCGAGGTATACGACGAACCAGAAAAAATAGAAGTTTTTCCAGCCAAGCATTACTTAACCGATGAAGAAAAACGTAAAGAATCGATTCGAGATATAAGCACAGAACTTGAAGAGCGGATTGAGTTTTTTAAGAAGAATGAAAGGTATCTTGAAGCCCAGCGTATAGAGCAACGCACAAAATATGATATAGAAATGCTCAAAGAAGTCGGTATTTGCTCTGGTATTGAAAATTATTCCCGTCATTTCGATCAACGCGATGCTGGCACGCCCCCGTGGACATTATTAGATTTTCTTCCTAGCGAATACCTGCTCATTATGGATGAATCTCATATGACGGTTCCGCAAGTGCGTGGCATGTATAAAGGCGACCGCTCACGTAAAGAGACCCTCATTGAACATGGGTTTAGACTTCCTTCTGCGTTAGATAATCGCCCTTTTAAGTTTGATGAGTTTGAAGCGCATATGGGGTATACGGTTTATACATCTGCTACGCCGGGACCCTATGAGTTGGGTAAGCAAGAAAAAATTGTAGAGCAAATCATTCGCCCAACAGGATTAACAGACCCGCCTGTTGAAGTGCGCCCTATCGAAGGGCAAATTGATGATTTAGTTGGTGAAATCCGTAAGCGCACAGAGGTGAGGCAACGTGTTATCGTCACAACTTTAACGAAGCGTATGTCAGAAGACCTTTCTGATTATCTATTGGAGCTAGGCATCAAAGTGCAATATCTTCATTCAGAAATCGATACCCTCGAGCGCGTTAGTATTTTGCGTGATTTACGTTTGGGCATTTTTGATGTGGTGGTTGGCATTAACCTTTTACGTGAAGGCCTCGATTTACCCGAAGTCTCGCTTGTAGCTATTCTGGATGCAGATAAGGAAGGTTTTTTGCGTTCGGATACTGCTTTAATTCAAACTATTGGGCGTGCAGCGCGGCATGTAGACGGTCGCGTCATTATGTATGCGGACAGAATTACTAATTCTATGAGGCGTGCCCTAGACGAAACCGATCGTAGACGCGCAAAACAAATTGCGCATAATGAGAAGCATGGTATTGAGCCTGTGAGCATTATGAAAGAAGTGCGTGATCTCACGGACCAGCTTTCAGACAAAGTGGGGGCAATTGCCGAGCCAAAAGCCGAATATAAAGTTGATGGCGCAAGCATGCCTAAATCAGAATTGAAGCGGGCTATTGCTCAAGTCGAAAAAGGGATGAAAGAAGCCGCATCCAATTTGGAGTTTGAAAAAGCGGCAATTCTTCGAGATCAACTGATGGAATTACGAAGAACATTGGCGGTACAGTCGAATTTGCCCCCATGGGAACGAGTTAAATTAATGGCAGGAGAAGAATAAAATGGGCAAAAAACTAAAATGGATTATTCCGCTTGTCTTGCTTATTTTGATTGCAGCCTTTTACTTAAAGCCTACACAGAACCGATCTTTTGAAGAAATTTATGCAAATGTGGATGCCGAGACGGTCGCTTCTTTGCAAGACTTCCGAGAAGCGCATCCTGTGCAAAAACTTGAAGTGAATGGCGTGACTTGGGACTATATTGCGATGGGAGAAGGGGAAGAAACGATTCTTTTCCTGCATGGTATGACGGGGGCTTATGATATTTGGTGGAAGCAGCTAGATGCGCTAGAGAATGATTACCGCCTGATTTCAGTTACTTATCCCGCTGTAAATACGCTCTCTGAAATTGATACAGGCTTAGCTGCTATTCTTGAAAGGGAAGGGGCAGATAAATATCATGTTATTGGCTCTTCATTGGGCGGTTATTTTGCACAGTATTTGCTTTCAAACCATCCAGAGAGAATAGAAAGTGCTGTTTTGGCAAATACCTTCCCACCAAATGATATTATTGCCGAGAAGAATAAAGGCATTGGTGCCGCTTTGCCCTATCTCCCTGAATGGCTAATTATGGATGTGCTTAAAGGAAGTATTGTGGAAAATGTCTATCCCGCTTCTGGAAACTCTGAAATTGTTTTGGCTTATATGATGGAACAACTAGGTGGGCGGATGACGAAGGCACAGGAAGTGGGACGTTTTCATTGCATCATTGAGCCTTTTGAAATTGCTAATATAGAGGCTCTTGGTGTGCCTGTGCTCATTATCGAAGCCGATAACGACCCTTTGGTTGAGCTTGTTTTACGTGAGCAGCTCAAAGAAGCATATCCCAGTGCCTCTGTTGAAACACTTTATAATCTAGGGCATTTTTCTTATATGCACGAAGAAGAATATATTGAAATATTAGAGGCTTTTTTCGGAGAATAAGCGTTTTTGTACTGAAAGAAGAGCTGCGAACAAAGCAATGAACAAAATGCGCATAGCCAACAGGCGAAGCAATATATTTATTTTATTGGTATTTCAACAATAAATACACTGCCCTTATTATTTCCTTCACTTTCTACCCAGATACTGCCTCCGTGCGCCTCAACTAGATGTTTTGTAATCGTCAATCCGATCCCACTGCCGCCAGCATGACGTGAGCGGGATTTATCTACGCGGTAGAAGCGTGTAAATATATTTTCTAGATGCTCGGGGGGGATACCGATACCATTATCTCTGACTAAAACCTCTATGGCATTCCCAACCTGTGAAGCTTCTAAGCTTACTTCTCCGCCTTCAGGGGTGTAATATAAGGCGTTTGTCAAAAGATTAGAAAATATCTGAAAAAGGCGTCGTTCATCTGCCTGAATAGTGGGGAGGTTCTCAGGAATATGGCTCGCGAAAGAAATTCTTTTTTCCACAAACTGAGTACCAAATCTTTTTTCTATTGTGCCAGAAAGCGATGAAAGTTGAAGTGGGGTTATATTCAATTCATAAGCCCCAGCTTCTACACGACTAAGCTCCTGTAAATCATCTACCAGATGATTTAGACGACCAGCTTCACGCAAGATTAATTCGTAGGTTTCTGGTGAAGCTGGCAAGATGCCATCTTCTAAGGCTTCCACAGAGCCTTTGATTGTCGTCAGTGGCGTACGAAGCTCGTGAGCTACATCACCGATTAGCTGGCGGCGCATCTCCTCAGTTTTTTCTAATTCTGTAGCCATCTGATTGAAGCTCTGGGCAAGTTGCCCGAGTTCATCAGAACCATGCGTGCCAACACGTTCATCGTAATGTCCTTCGGCGATACTCCGACTGGCAATCATCATCGCACGGACAGGGGCAACAACTCTGCGACTGAGCAAAAAGCTCAGGATAAGGGCAACAAAAAGAGCTGCGACTGATGACCATAGTAAGGCCTCACGGAAGGAAGCCTGAAAATTGGCGTATAGGCTCATACCAGGGGAATTTTCTATATCTAGATCAGATTTATCCGCTCCAGCACCATATCTGAGCCCTGCCCCCTCACCTGTGCCCGCTTCTCCAGATTCGAGCTGGGCCTGCTGCATCCTGCCGAGATGATTTTGAAAGGCTGAGTCAATGGTTAGTCTGCTTGTTAGGATCAAGACCAGCGCGCTTGCCAAAATGATTGCTAAATAAGATAGGAGAAGTTTTCCTTGCAAATGATTTTTGAAATAACTGATCATAGCCCTTTGCCCTCAAACCTATAACCAATGCCACGCACAGTGGCAATCAAATCTTCTCGTCCGAGTTTTTTGCGAACATGGCCAAGATGCACGTCCACGACGCGCGTTTCTCCAAAATAGGATTCGCCCCACACATTTTCAAGCAATTGTTCACGAGAAAGTACGCGTCCTTTATTTTCTGCAAGAGATTTTAGTAAATCAAATTCGATTGCTGTTAGCTCGATGATGTTATCGTCCACTGTGACTTTGCGCGCGCTAATATCTATGAGAATATGCTCGAAGGACAGCACGGAACGTGCGTCTTTCGGCTTGCTCGCGTTATGGATGCGTCTCATTGCAGATTTGATTCGTGCCGTTAACTCGCGGGGGCTAAAGGGCTTGGTGACATAATCGTCTGCGCCAACGGTGAGACCAACTACACGATCCATCTCCTCTGTTTTCGCAGTGAGCAAGATGACGTACACATCTGATTCGCGCCGCAGACGCGTGAGCACCTCCACACCGTCCATGCCGGGCAACATTACATCAAGGACGATCAAATCTGGTTCAAATGCACGCGCGGCTTTTAATCCCGCAATGCCGTCTTCTGCTGTAAAGATTTCATATCCTTCTGGTTCTAGATAGGCGCTAATCAGCTTTAGGATGCTAGGCTCATCATCTACAATTAAGATTTTAGTCATGGGTGAAACTCCTTCTCTTTTCAGTAAAGCAATTTTGCCATAAGAAAGGCAAGGCTTCGTGAAGGGAATGTAAAGGTTAGGTAAAGAGTGAATATGATATAAAACTTATATCATATATTCTTCTTTATCGAAAATTTTCGAAATAATTACAAGGTCTTTACAGTTATTTGCTATTATTTGGGCAGAGTTCGAACAAAAGTCTCGAACATAATTTAGAAGGAGCAAAAAATGAAAAAGACTTTTATAATGGCTTTCGTGCTTGCGGCAGTTGTTGGTTTAGCATTTGCTGGCTCTGCTTTCGCACAAGATGGAAACCCACCCTTGGATAGAGAAAAAGGCTCTCGTGGTGACGCTGGTTTATTGACCGATTATATATCAGAAGCTATGGCAGATGCGCTCGGTGTGACCGTGGCAGATCTTGAAACTGCTCAAGAAAATGGCAAGATGCGCGAGCTTATTGAAGCGCAAGGCCTGACATCAGAAGAGATGAAGGTTGTCATGGAAGATGTACGTGCCGCAGCTTTAGAAGCCGCAATTGCAGACGGCGACATTACCCAAGAGCAAGTTGATGAAATGCAAGCTCGTGAAGGAAAACGTGGTGAGCGTGTCGCCCTTGAGGATAATGATGCTCGTGGCGAAGATGCTCCCCAACCTGAAGGTAGTCGTGGTAGTCGCGGTAGAAAGAAATAGTAACTTATGGAAAAGACTTATTTGCTAAGTCACGTCTATACTAGTCAAAAGAAGAAATCCAGGAAGGTCTTCAGGCCTTCCTGGATTTTATTTAAATAATTTGCGCGTAGCCAATAACCTAAAGCATAATTTTTCTAAAGAATCATTTCCACTAAACGCCAAACTTGTGCAACAACAAAAGTTACAGCAAAACCCATCAACACAGGAGCTAAGGCGGCAACCCATGTCCACTTTTTGCTACCTGTTTCTTTATAGATTGTATAAATGGTGGTGCTACAAGGATTATGAATAAGACTAAAGAGCATCAGGTTGACGGCAGTGAGGAGCGTCCAGCCGCCAGCCTCGAAAAGAGCCATTGTTTCCATGCCCGATTCTAGCTCAAACATCACGCCTGCGCCCTCACCACCATTTGCGCCAGTAACGAGTACAGTGAGCATCATGATGGTCGGGACAACAATCTCGTTAGCGGGGATGGCAACAATAAAAGCAACTAAAATCACGCCGTTGAGACCAAGCAATAACCCAAATGGGTTCAAGAAATTAATTAGATACCCAGCAAGACTTGTGCCTGCGATGGTAATATTTGCGCTCAACCAAAGCACAGCTCCAGCGGGGATGGCAAAAATAATAGCGCGCCATAAAATAATGAAGGTGCGGTCAATTAGCGACGTATAAATAGTTTGCCAAATTCGGGGTGGTCGGTAGGGGGGTAGCTCTAGGCTAAAAGTAGAGACTTCGCCTTTGAGCCAGGTTTTCGATAAGAACTTCGAGGAAGCAAAGGTTAGGAAAATGCCCAAAAGAGCAATCCCGACTACAGCCATCGAGGAAACTAATCCTGCCAGTTGCACGGGGACTAATGCACCAATAAATAGAGATGCGATTAGTATTTGCGTTGGCCAACGTCCGTTACAGAGGGCAAAGTTATTCGTGATAATGGCAATCAATCGCTCGCGAGGGCTATCAATAATACGTGTAGCGACCACACCTGCGGCGTTACAGCCAAATCCCATTGTCATGCTGAGGGCTTGCTTGCCATGCGCGCCCGATTTTCGGAACATATTATCCAAGTTGAAGGCAACACGGGGTAAATAGCCAAAATCTTCGAGTAAAGTAAAGAGAGGGAAGAAAATTGCCATTGGGGGAAGCATAACGCTGATTACCCACGCAGTTGCCATATATACGCCATCAAAAAGAAAACCGTCCAGCCACCAGGGCATTCCTATGGTAGCGGCGAAACCTTTTAGAAGAGGATGAATAGTATCCAAAAGCAAAGTTGCCAACATTGAAGAAGGAACATTTGCGCCTGAGATAGTCAACCAAAAGACAATCATCAGGAGGGCCAACATGAGAGGGAAGCCCCAAACTCTGCTGGTGAGAATTTGGTCTAGCTTTCGGTCAAAATCAAAGCGCGGCTTCTCTTCTGGGCGAGTTGTTGCCCGATCTGCTATTCTAGCGGCATCGGTGTAAATTGATTCTGTTACTTTTTCGTGAAAATCTATGCCAACTTCCCAACGTAGGGTTTGGGCTGTAGAGAGGATATTTTCGAGGGATTGTGTGTTTTCTGTTGTCATATTTATACTCCTACTGATTCCCAATGACTTGCAATTGAGCAGAGCGTTTCTCTATATCACCGTGTGTCAAATCACCAAGTTCACCTTTGCGGAGGGCTTCTGCAATACGTTCATCGCCATCGAGCAGGCGTAGCGCCACCCATTGCGGATTAGGCAATTCAGGGTAAGCATTTTCGATTTGCTTGGTCACTTCCGTGACAGCCTTTTTTAGTTCAGGAGAATCGTATTTGACGCGATAAGGTTTCCCGACTGTCTTTCTATTTGCCACTTCGCCAACGGCTTGTAAAAGTTCAGGAACACCTTCTCCCTGACGCGCCACCATTGGGACAACAGGAACGCCCAAGTCTCGCGCAAGTCGGCGCTCATCAACCTGAATTCCATGTCTTTTGGCTTCGTCCATTAAGTTCAGGGCAACTACAACGCGATTGGTGATTTCGAGTACTTGTAAGACCAAGTTCAAGTTGCGCTCCAAGCGGGTTGCATCAACAACGACAATCGTCACGTCGGGTTGACCGAATAAGATAAAATCACGCGCGACTTCTTCATCTAAGCTTGTTGCTAAAAGTGAGTAAGTGCCGGGTAAGTCGACCAATTTATATTTATGGTCACCATACTCAAATCCGCCTTCTGCACGACTAACGGTTTTTCCAGGCCAATTGCCTGTATGTTGGCGCAAGCCTGTTAAGGCGTTAAAAACAGTACTTTTTCCAGTGTTGGGGTTTCCAGCTAAAGCGACCACATAGTCAAAGTCGCTCATATCGACGCCCAATTTTTTTAATGCTGCGGCATCGTGAATCGGGCAGGTTTCGCAAGAATCTTTAGTATTTGTTGTCATTTTTACTCCAAAATTTCAAACACAAAGACTTCAGTTTCTTTGTATTTCTTCGTATTCTTTGTGTTAAAAAATTATGCCTCAGCAGAAACGCTAATCATCGCTGCTTGATCTTTGCGAAGTGCGATTACAGCGCCACGTACGCGATAAGCAACTGGGTCTCCGCCAGCCGATTCCATCTCAGCTTCAATCATTGTGCCGGGCAAAATGCCTAAATCCATCAATCTGCGGCGTTCTGCCCCTCGAATTCGTGGTGAAAGCGAAAGAACTTCGCGTTCTTCGCCAATTTCAAGATCGCTTAATGGAAGCCCCACTTCAAGCTCTTTTTCAGGCTCTTCAGCAAATGGAATAACGCTGATATTTGCCGCAAGTATGGGGGCTAAAAGGTGTTCGCCTGCCCCTGTTTCGAAACGAATTCGCTGTGGCGTTGCTTCTAATAAGCGAATTTCTTGCCCAATATGTAAACCTTCTGCAACCAATTGCGCATAAACAGCTTCTGGCTCATCTTCTAAATGAATGATACGCGCTCGTTCATCTAGCTCTAGATTAGCCAATCTCGTTCTTTTTTCAGAATAGACCATTTTCCCATCGGCGGTAGGAATGGGGTCGCCGTGTGGGTCGTGAGTAGGATTTCCCAGTTTTTGCGCTAAAGCCTCTACATCTTCGGAACTAAGCTCATGCTCTAACTGGTGTGCTTTTTCATGCCAATTAACTTCATCATAGCCAGTTTCTTCGGCAAGATAACGCTCATATAAACGATGAGCGCGAATAATTCGCAGAGCATAATCGCGCCCGTCAGAGGTGAGCTTGAAGTTTGATACTTCGATTTCAAGCAATTCTAAAGATTGCAAGCCCTCAATCACATCGGCGACTTGATTTGTAGAAATACTCAAGGCCCCAGCCAAACTCTCGACAGAAGCATTTTTAGCATGATAGATATGTTTGAGCGCATCTTCTCGCAGCACTCGTTCGCTCAGCTCACGCGTATGTTGCCATTTCCAAAATAGTCCGCGCTCTGGGGAAAAAACATAAAAGCCAAGCACGGTGACTGCCGCGGCAATCAGTAAAGCAAATAGTGGATTAACCATAAATTACCTCTTTTCTAATCTCATTGCAAAATAATGATTATTTATTAATTTTCATAACTACCCTGAGAGACCCGAAAGGTCTCCATAGAAGTTTTTTTAGACCGAAACTCACAGACTTTTCTGCTTTTTTCTTCAAAAAGCATCTTTTTAAGACCTTTCGGGTCTATTAATCAATTTTCTTCAATAAAAATATGACGTGTGATTGTGGGACCCAAAATCATCTCTTGCTGATTAAGCAAGATGGTGAGATTGCCATCAAATGGCGAATACGCACTTATCTCTAACTTGCTACCGGGCACCAAGCTTTTTCCCTCCAAAAAGCGGAGGAGGTCTCCATCTTTGGCATCAACGCGTTGTATGGTCGCTTTTTGGGGCGGACGCAATGCCGAGAGCCGCACAGATGCCTCTTGGGGCATCACCAAGTTCAAATCCGGGATAGGATCGCCATGTGGGTCGTGGGTGGGGTGCCCAAGCAACTCATCAATCCGTGATTCAAATCGCTCTGAGATAACATGTTCCAATAAACAAGCTTCTTCGTGCACCTCATCCCATGAAAATCCGAGCATTTCATGTAGATAAGTTTCGAGAAGACGATGGCGCCGAATAATTTTGAGCGCGGCTCGCTCGCCTTCGGGGGTGAGGGTGACGCCATGATGCTTGCGATAATCAACATGGGGGGGGGAGGCTTCCGCAAGGCGTTTCAACATTCCCGTGACCGATGCGGGCGCAATTTTGAGCCGCTCGGCGAGGGCATTTGTAGACGCAGAAGCACCATCTACGCTGATTGCGTAGATGGCTTTGAGATAGTCTTCGGTTGCGTGTGTTAGGGTTATTTTCATATGCCTGAAATTAGAATTTAGGGTGGACTAAATTATTTTAGCAAAAAAAAGGAAAAGTGTCAAGAAGAATCACTAAAAGCATAAAAGCCCCGCTCCTTTAAAAAGGAGCGGGGCTTTTATTTTCTTGTCTCTTTATTTAATGCTATCCCAATAAATCAGGTAATTCTTCGGGGTGTTTGGCAACGCGTACGCCAGCTTCTTCGAGGGCTTTGATTTTATCTTCTGCTTTGCCTGAACCTGCTTGAATAATCGCGCCTGCGTGCCCCATTCTTTTGCCGGGAGGGGCGGTTTGGCCTGCAATGAAGGCGGCCACGGGTTTGGTCATTTTTGTGGCAATAAATTCGGCGGCTTGCTCTTCATCTGTGCCGCCAATTTCGCCAAGCATAACAACCTTATCAGTAGCGGGGTCATTTTCAAACATTTCTAGCACATCAATAAAATTGGTGCCGTTTACAGGGTCGCCACCAATTCCTACGCAGGTGGAGGCACCCATCCCTTTTTCTTTGAGGGCATAGAGTACTTCGTAGGTCAATGTTCCAGAGCGGGAAACCGCGCCAACATTGCCGGGAATAGCGATATTACCAGGGATAATGCCAACTTTGGCTTCGCCGGGAGTCAAAATTCCGGGGCAATTGGGCCCAAGTAAACGTGTTTCAAGTTGGTCTATATAGGCACGTACGCGCATCATATCTTTTACAGGTACACCTTCGGTAATACAGACAATTAAGTCTAAACCAGCATCTGCGGCTTCAAAAATCGCATCCGCGGCAAAGCGTGCGGGCACAAAAATAACACTGGCATTCGCGCCAGTCGCTTCAGCGGCTAATTTAACAGAATCAAAGACGGGCACTTTTCCGTCTAGGGCCCATTCGCCACCTTTACCGGGGGTTACGCCCGCAACAATACTGGTGCCATAAGCGGCCATTTGCGTGGCATGGAAGTTGCCTTCGTTGCCCGTAATCCCCTGCACTAAAAGTCGGGTATCTTTATTAACTAAAATACTCATTATTAAGCCTCCTTCGCAACTGCAACAGCTTTTTGAGCAGCTTCAGCGAGTGTTTCTGCGGTAATCATATCGGCATCTGCTAATAAAGCCCGCCCTTCTTCTGCATTTGTGCCCACCAAGCGAACAACCATAGGCACTTCAGGTTTTACTTCTTCTATGGCTTCTAAAATACCTTTTGCAACTTCATCTCCGCGTGTGATACCGCCGAAGATATTAATTAACACAGCCTTAACATTCGGGTCAGAAAGAATAATACGGAAAGCCGCACTTACTTTTTCTGCATTTGCACCACCACCAATATCTAAGAAATTCGCGGCAGTGCCACCAAAAAGAGTCACGATATCCATTGTGGTCATCGCCAAGCCTGCGCCATTCACCATACAACCGATTTCGCCATCTAATTGGATATAGGCCAAATCGTTTTCACGAGCAATAATCTCAGATTCTGTCTCAAGATCAAGATCACGCATCTCTGCAATATCTTTTTGACGGAAAAGTGCGCTATCATCAATTAGCATTTTTCCATCTACTGCCAGCAAAGTTTCTTCGGCTGTAATAATGAGCGGATTAATTTCAGCAAGAGTTGCATCACTATTATTATATGCCTGCCAGAGACCACTAGCAATAACACCAAATTCTTTCCAGTTTTTGCGGGGTAATTCTATACTCGCTGCAATATCTCTCATTTGATAGCCCTGCAATCCTAGTAAAGGATTGATATGAACTTTGATAATTTTTTCAGGGGTCACTCGGGCAACTTCTTCAATCTCTACACCGCCTTCAGCAGAAACCATCATCACAGGCATCTTCTTTTCGCGGTCATTGGTAATACCCAAATAAATCTCATTGGCAATATTTGAGGCTTCGTCAATAAGCACTTTACGAACAGTTAGCCCTTTAATATCCATGCCCAAAATGTCGCTGGCGTATTTTTCTGCTTCTTCGGGGCTATTGGCTAGTTTTACGCCACCAGCTTTCCCACGTCCGCCAACAAGCACTTGTGATTTCACAATCACTTTGCCGCCTAAATCTTTGGCAATATCATAGGCTTCTTTGGGTGAGACCGCCACATCCCCGCCGGGAATTGGTACACCATATTTCTCAAAAATGCGTTTCGATTGATACTCGTGAATTTTCATTAATACTCCTATCTTAGGATCAAATGGTTTTTCAAATTTAACAAAAAAATTATACCATCCACAAAAAAACAAAGTGGATATTTCGCTTGATCTATGAGTTTTATCTCTATGATTTATGACTTTTTAAAAATTTTGAAGAAAAAGAGCTACGAAGGAACGCCCTTATTTTAGGCTGGTGTGTACTATCCAAAGATCTGCCTAAAATGAACAAAAAAGAGCCAGAAAGTTTTAGCTCTCTGACTCTTTTTTTATCTAAAGTTCTTTATTCTGGTAAAACAAAACGCATAACGCGGTGATTGCCCGCATCTGTCACCCAGACCTGCCCTTCCTCATCTACCGTAACTGCTGCAGCAAGGCCAATATTCTCATTGCCATAGCCATAGTCCCCCCAAGTACGAATAAATTCGCCGGCTGTATCAAATTGCAAAACTCTATAGCTTTCAGGATCTGTCACAAAAACAGAGCCATTATCTACCGTAATAAAGGGCTTATTATCTAGAGATTGCCCATACCAGCCAATTACATCCCATTGGTTAAGCGGGAAATATAGCATGCCATCTTCACTAGGCGCAAAGGATTGGATCCGTTGATTCCAGGTATCGGTAATATAGACAATGCCCGCTTCATCAACAGCTACCCCTACTTGTTCATCAAACTCACCTATATTCATACCCGTTGTGCCAAAATTAGTCAGGAAATTCCCATCGGAATCAAATTTTACGATACGCTTATTCCCTGTGTCAGAGACAAAGACATTTCCATCTCCATCTACATCAATTCCGCGTGGACCCCAGAAGGCAAAGCCGTCTTCGGCTTGTCCATAATAGCCCCATTTCTTGACCGGTGTACCATCTGCTTCAAATTTCTGGATACGATGATTCCATGTATCTGCTACGTAGACATAGCCTTCAGAGTCTACTGCAATACCCCAAGGCTCATTAAAGATGCCACTGGGCAAATCTTCAAAGGTAGCATCACCGAATTCACCCCACATATTGAGGAATACACCTTCTGAATCAAAGTGCTGAATACGATGATTTTTTGAATCGGCTATATAAAAACTACCATCTGGTGCAAAAGCGATGCCGCGCGGTGAATTGAACTCCCCTGCAGCTGTACCCTCTAGCCCTACTGTCTTATTTGCAGCCAATACGATTGTTTTCTCTTCATAAGGGTCAAGAATACTTTCTTCACTCGTTTCAGGGAGAACGCCATAGCTCCAGATTTGTGCGGCAACATCTTTACGAATATATAGCCGCATTCTGTCAGAGGGATCCCAAGTTGTAGGCGTAAAAGAAGATTTACCCGTAGCTTCTGCATACTTAGTGAAATCACGGTCTGTCCAAATATCAATCACGCCCGCACGAATAGCTGGATCGGTGAAAACTTGGCAGAATCGTGAAAAATCTTTGCCGCTAAAAAGCTTAAAGACACTAAATACGCCTGTACAAGCATAATTGTCAGGAAAAAGCAGATGTGAATCTCTATTGCTCGTTAAGCCGTAATAGTCTTGATTAGGCCACCACATGCGTATATAGTCACTGCGATAATAGCCTTGAGCAACAACTGGCTCAATCTTATCGAAATTCTTTGCATCCACAATGATAACAGCCGCATCACGCAGAGAGCGCGTGGGGGCATCAAATGAGCGCAGGTTAGTATAATCACGCAAATACCATACAAAGGGCCAAGAGATACCTGTATCGGGCGCACTGGCATCATAGGCAACTAATGCGCCCAAGTCCCCATTTATGCGCATGGATATTTCTTCAACTTGTGCCATCACATCTTTGACGCCCGTTGCAGCGTGGGCATAGACGAGATATTCTTTCGCGCTATCGTAGTTGATATATGCAGCGCGGAAGGCGGCACGCCCTGTCCACAAGGATAGCAAGCCAAAGGCCACGAGCGCTGCAAGACTGTAGACGTTTTTCCACGTCCAGGAACGGAAGAGATAAAAAAGACCAATCCCGCTGGCGATTGTAACAATTAATGGAATTAAAAAGTCGATAGTTGCTTGTAATTCTGTCAGACTTTTCCCCTGAAAAGGAGAGCTTGCGACCATAACTTTTGTGAGCGTTATATAGAAAATAAAAATTAGCGCGGCGCCGAGCCATCCTTTCTTGGCACGGAGTTCATCCCAAGAGATATTTTTGATGAGTTCATTTAGCCCCCATGCGCCAAGAAGAATCATCGGTAGAGTAAGATGATAAGTGAGCCAAGGCATTCGCTCGCCAGCATAAGAATAAGCGATGATGCTACTAATAACCCACCACAGAAGTAGTGCAAAAGTGGTGCTGTAGCTATCAAATTTTGCAGGTGTATCTAGTTCTTCTTCTGTGGGTATTTCTTCTTCTATAACTAGTGCTTTTTTCTTCTTGAAACCAAAATAGAGTGCAACCAAAAGGCTAAGAGCAGGGAGAAACTCATAGATGGGAATTTGAATAAAAATATAGTAATACCAGGGCTGACTACCGCGAGCAACTTCTTGTTGAACAATCCAATAGCCTAATGAGCCAAAGAGACCTGTAAAAAAACCGCCACTATTGGTAAAGATAGTTGTAAATAAAATGGTAAAAAGGCTGTAGAAAAGAAGGCTGTTCTTCCACCAAAGTTTGGCGTTCCACAAAAGTCCTAGAACTGCACTAAGCGCAAAGGTAATTAGGATTGCCGCGGTAATTTCGACATATTCAGAAACGAGCAACCCAGCTATCTCTCCGACAGTGGTAGGAATAGCCCAGCCGAAAGCTGTAGAGACAAAGGGAGAAAGTAAGGGAAGTACGAGCGTGCCCACTAGCATCAGCAAATCAAAAGAACGCTCTTCACGAATTTTTTGCCACCCTAAGCCCTGAATAAGATAATACGCAGCGGCTATGAATGAAAGAATTGCAAAAAATATTAAAATTGCCGACCAAGGGAAAGCGCCAGAAGACGGTACCGATAGAGCGCCATCCGCGAGCGGATTAGCGGGCACAGCAGGTTCTGCGCTAATATGCGATGTACTGTCTTTGCCAAGTATTCCCGCGCCTAGCGCAGCCCCGATTAAGATAATGGCTAAACCAACCAAGTTGATAAAAGCGTTACGCGTATATTTGTTTTTCCACGCTCGGTTGAGCAATTGCCAAACAAAATAAGCTGCAAGAAAAAGTAAAATTTGAGCGGTATAGATAAAGGCAGTTTCTTTAGAAGTGAAATTAATTAATAAACTAAGTGTGGTCCAATATAAATAGCGTTTCTCGCCACTTTGCAGATAGCGTAAAAGGGCAAAAAACATTAGTAAGCCCGCTAATCCGCTATAAGGCTCATTACGAACATAGCGCCCATAAAAAAGCATATAAGGTGAAATCAACATCATAAAGCCCGCAATTAATGTGCCGGCTTTTCCAAGATAAGCTCTCCAATACCAGAGCATCCAAATTGTGGCCGTGTTGAAAATCACAGAAGGAATGCGCGCTGTAAAATCACTCACACCAAAGAGAAAATAGCTCAATGCCAAAATATGAAATTGGAAAGGCCCATGCATCATTGGATTATGTTGATAACCATCACCCTTATAGAGAAGCCACGAGAAATAAGTGTGTAAGCTCTCATCGTGGCTCATGACGCGTGTTCCTAAGTCGTAGAAACGACTCAGAAGAGTAAACCCAATAATTAAGGCAAAGATAAATATCTCACCCGTAAGAGCGGGGACAGATTGAAAAAGGGGACGTTCTAAGAAGTTTTTTTTCATAAGATTTATTTTTATAAAGGATGCGAAGATAGATTCACACCTGCTATAGGCTTGTGTGCCTGCGGTGAGCGTTTTTGCAAAGAATAGCGTCTATTCTCGGCTAGCCAACTGCCCACAACCTGCCTGAATATCAATGCCACGATGCGCACGAATGCTACAGGTAATACCATTATCTTCTAGTGTTTCTTTGAATATCTTCGCTCTATCGCTACTTGTAGACCGACCGTGAAAGCCGCGCGTTGTATTAAGCGGGATAGCATTTACATGGCACATCAACCCTTTCAGTTTTCTTGATAAAATATGGGCTTGTTCGGGCGTATCGTTCACGCCTTCAATTAACGCCCACTCAAAGGTAAGTTTACGGCTGGTTTTCTCTACATAATATCGACAAGCTTCAAGCAATTTATTGATGGGGTATTTATCGTTAATAGGCAACATAGATGAGCGCAGTTCATCTTCTGAGGCATGTAATGAAATCGCCAAATTATATTGCAAGCCTTCTTCTGCAAATTTCCAGATCATCGGCACCAAGCCAACGGTAGAAATGGTGAATCTGCGTGCGCCAAAATTGAAGCCTTTCTTATCGTTGAGACGTGCCAAAGCCTCCAGCGTAGCATCGTAATTATGGAAAGGTTCACCCATCCCCATCACGACTACATTGGTCAATATTTTGTCTACATCTTGCAAGGCTCGTGCCGCATAGACGACCTGTGCCACAATCTCGCCACTAGAAAGCTGACGCTTAAAGCCCATCTGACCAGTGGCGCAGAATTTACATCCCATTCCGCACCCAACCTGGGTAGAGATACAGACCGTATTTCTATCCTGACCCTCCTCACGCTCATAGTGCATGATCACTGTTTCTATACGCTGACCATCGTGTAACTCAAAGAGAGTCTTTTGGGTATCGCCATCTTTAGATTCTTGGATAGTGATAGGCGTTAGGGCATCAAAAGAGAGCAATTCTCCCATTTTGGCACGCAATGATTTAGAGAGATTGGTAAATTCTTCGGGCTTGGTCCATAAATTTTTATAGAGCCCGTCCCAAACTTGATCGCCACGAAATTTGGGTTCTCCCCAAGATTTTACACGGGCGGCTAGTTCAGCGAAGTCAAAGTCGTAGATTAAAGGATTCATAAGGGTTAGTCTTTGTGGTTTATGGGATTAATATAAGTCGTGAGATTTTACCACGCAGAGGGTATTCTCGAGGGTCCCAGAGGGAGGATAATCAATTTTATTCGTCGCAAGGGGTGATAATTTGATATGTTACTTTGCTGATTTTCACCCCTTAGAGACCCAATAAGCTCCCTAAATTCTCTGCAATAAAGTCCACTTTTGGCAACCATGCTTCGGCTCGCGCACGTTCCGTCACGCCGCTGAGAACGAGGGCTGTTTTACAGCCTGCATTTTGCCCACCAAGGATATCTGTTTCCAGTCTATCACCAACCATAAGGGTTTCGTCGGGAGAAGTACCCATTTTTTTCATGGCAAGTTCAAAAAGATATGCATTAGGCTTTCCGGCAACTATTGGGCTAACCCCAGATGCTGTTTCGACTGCCGCGAGCAAAGTGCCTGCGCCAGGCATTAACCCTGCTGGGGTGGGAAAGGTTTTATCAGGATTTGTGGCATAAAAAGGCGCACCACCTTGAATAAGCATGGAAGCATTGGCAATTTTCTCATAATTTAAACCCCAATCCATACCAACGACAACTGCAAGAGGCTTCTCAGGGATATTAGATTCTGTAAAAGTACGAAATCCAACTAGCTTAAGCTCATCAAGAATACCTTCCATCCCTACAACATAAAGCTCACCACCTTCGGGGAACTTATCTATCAGAAGTGCTGCTGTTGCGATAGATGAGGTTAGAGCACCTACTTTTTCAATATTTACGCCAAAACTCTCAAGCTTTGAGAGGCGTTCTTCTTTGGGTTGCGTAGAATTATTTGTGGCAAGAGTCACTTTTAGTCCATGTTCTTCTATCTTTTTAAAAATAGCTGGGAGATTACCAATAGATTCTTGGTCTTTCCAGAGGACACCGTCTAGGTCGAGAATAAGTGCTTTGATTGAGGAGGGGATTTTCATTTTTTATAAAAAAATAGGAGCGAGTTTTAGACCGCCCCTATAGGCTATTTCTTGAATTTTTTAATCAAATAATTAACTACAGGCTGATCGAGGTATCCTTCTTCAGGGTGAAAACGATTTTCAAAGTTTTCATTGCCGAGGAAGGAATTTAGAGCTTCTTTCACCGTCTCCGTATATATACCATCAATTTTGGGCTGATAATAGCCGAGCTTTACCATTATTTTTTGTAAATTTCTCAACACCACGCCTTCTAATTTTACGCGTTCACTTTCTGGTGATGTACCCATATATAACTCATGGAGTTCGAGTAATTCGCCAAGCTCAGGAACGGGATCGAGCGCATTATCTACACGATAATCTATCCAGCGGTCGAGAAAGCCACCGTATCCGCCTTTGGGCTTTGCAACATAGATTGCCGCAGCTTGTCTTCCGCGTTTATCACCACCAGAGCGATCTCCTGCATAGAGCGCGGCATATAGCCGAGCAGGGAGGTCACCTTCTGTATCCAAAAAGGTGGTTTCCATATCTTGGATAACATTTGCACCAGTGAGAATATTGCCCTGAATGGCATAACCAGGGCCAGTGACCCCACCTGCCCAATCGTGGCATTTTTTGCCCGTAAAGGTGACAGCATGACCCTGCGCATCTACCAGCCCAACCTGACGAATCTCTCTTTGCTCGTCATTTGCCAGTAGTTTCTCTAACGTTTCTTCAGCGGATACACCCTCTGCCATCATCTCTAGGCCATTGGGGCCATAGGAGGTGTTGACATAAGATTGCGTAGCCACTGCACCTACTTCAGCTTGAACCCAGGGCACTGCTGCACCGACTGCCGGGAATTTTGACGCTACCGCGATTCCCCAAGTTTTTGTTTTGAGATCACAGGCGACTATTGAAAATGTTGAAAATCTTGGCATAAAAGCCTCGTGATATTTTGTGCTCTGTTGTAGAAAAAAAAGTTTACCAAAGGGCACCAAGCCCAAATCAAGGGCGAGGCGGCTCTTCATCCCATTTTAAAATATTATTCGTTTTTTTCAGGGGCTTCAAGAACCTGATCAACCAGTCCGTATGCTACTGCTTCTTCTGCGGTCATATAGACATCGCGGTCGGAATCTTTTTCTACAGTTTCTTTATCTTTGCCTGTATGGTGAGAAAGGATATTAAGCAATGTGGATTTTAAGCGCATAATTTCTTCGGCTTGGATAACGATGTCAGTTGCCTGACCCTGTGCGCCGCCCAAAGGTTGATGCATATGAATGGTGGCATTAGGCAAAGCATAGCGACGTCCTTTGGTGCCGGCGGTCAGAATGACGGTGCCAAAGGATGCGGTTACGCCAACGGCCACAGTACTGATCGGGTTAGGAATCATTTGCATGGTATCGTAAATTGCCATGCCTGCATAAATCACGCCACCGGGGGAGTTGATATAAATTTGAATTTCTTTTTCAGGGTCTTGGCTGCTTAAGTAGAGCAATTGCGCAATAATCGTATTCGCAACCTGATCGTTGATTTGCGTGCCCAAAAAAATGATGCGTTCTTTGAGGAGCAATGAGTATATATCGTAAGCACGTTCGCCGCGCCCACTAGATTCTACAACCATAGGAACTACAGATTGGGGGTTTATAAGGGACATTATTTCTCCTTTTTTTGATTTCTAACTTTAAACCATTAAATAAAAGGGGACGCGCCTAAAGCTAGGCACGCCCCGCAATTCAAATATATGAATTTACTCGCTAGCTTCTTCTTTCTTTTCTGTTTTAGCTACTTCTTCAGTTTTTTCTACTTCTTTTTCTGCTTTTTCGGCCTCTTTAGCTGCCTTCGCTGCTTCTTTCTCTGCTTTTGCAAAATCACCAGTAGCAATATCTTTAAGGCGTTCAAGAGTCATGCGTGTCATTAACTGTGCGGCTGATTGTTGAGCAATATTATTGGCAATATCTTTTTGAGCGCGTTGGCCACCTTTAATATTATTAAAATCAAAGCCCTGAGAAGTCAAACCTGAAATGGCCTGATTGAATTCAGTATTCAAATCTTCTTCTTGCACTTCAAGTTTTTCTTTATCAGCAACTTCATCGAAAATCATGCCGCGTTCTAATTGTTTTATTGCGGCAGGGCGTGCTTCTTCTTCGGTGAATTTCTCTAAATCGGTCTCTTGCATCTTGAGATAGGCTTCAAACTCCATCCCTTGTTGTGAGAGACGTTGTTTGATATCTTCAAGAACATATTTTGTTTGTTCTGCTAAAACCTGCGGTGGATATTTGATTGTTGCACCCTCTTTGATTTTATCAATCAATTCGGTATAAAACTCATCGTCATATTCTGAGCGCGCTTCTTTAGCAATATCTTCTGCAATAATCTTGCGCAACTCTTCCATTGTGCCACCAGAGAGTTTTTGTGCAAATTCATCATCTAATTCAGGTAATTTGGTGCCGTGAACAACCAAAATTTTTGCGCTATATTTTACTTTTAGGCCTTGCAGTTTTTCATCTTCGTCATCTTTAGCGTGCGTCTTGGTCATCTTTTTGCTTTCGCCAACGCTAGCGCCTACCAATTTCTTTGCAAAACCTTCAAAGGGTTTTTCGCCTTCTCGTTTATCAGCGGTAATGAAGATGGGTTGATCTTCCATTTCATAAACGACTTCGTCGCCATCTTTACCGATAATATCGGCTTTAATATAATCGCCTTCTTCAATGGGGCGTTCTACTTCTTCGGTATTCTTATACATCTCTTGAAGTTCTGCCAATTTAGCATCCACTTCTGCTTCGCCCGTTTCCACAAATTTATAATCCATTCGTATACTGTGGTAATCGCCTAAATCAATCTCAGATTTGAGCGGAATCACAAAAACAAATTTAGGAGGCACAAGGCTTTCCATCTCTTCTAAAGAGCCTTGTGCACCAGGTTCAAGCTTGGCTTCTTCTAAAGCTTGTGGGTAAACTTCTTCCAGCAAAATATCTACTGCACTTTCAACAATCGCCTGCTCACCGTAATTTTGGACAATAACGCTATAGGGTGCTTTTCCTGGGCGAAAACCCGCAATTTTGCCGCGCTTTGCCATCTGGCGCGCTGCACGTTTCTTGGCAATATCCATGCGTTCTTGATCTAGCTCAACAGTCATGGTGATTTGATGATCTTCACGGGGGGTAGTTTCGATTTTCAAAATAAATTTCCTTCTCTAAATATTTTTTTTGGGATTAAGTGCCGCATCGCGCGTATTTTTAACTTGATCCCGTTTAATGAGCATCTCTTTAGTAGAGAAAACCCTGATTTGCGAGCAGAGACTTGGCAGAGTTTTGGAATCTGCCAAGTCTACAGATATGGTGGGGACGGCGGGAATCGAACCCGCACGCCGTTGAAGGCACATGGTCCTAAGCCATGCGCGTCTGCCAAATTCCGCCACGTCCCCATTCCTAAATTGCGGAGAAGATTATAAACGCAAGGCGTGAGAGCGTCAATAAAAGTTTTATAAGCGTTTTGATGAATTCCGCGCCAAAAAATGCCCCCTGCGATAGCACATAAACGAGGATGTTGATTTAGAGATGGAAATTCGCAGAATCTTTAACGCGAATTTTGCGAATGGAGCGAATGACGCGAAAAACCTTAAAAATTCGCGGCTTTCGCTTTTTTCGTGCTTTTCGCGTTGAATAATTATCAAGTTTTCAGCAGATCCCAATCTTCTGAAATTTTTCTTTTGTTAGGTTTTTTTTGCCATGTTTTACTGCTTTAATGCCCTATATTTTGCGTTATAATCTTGCGGTTCTATCTAGAACTTAAGTCCTAAGTCTTAAATCTGAAGTCTGAATTAAGGAAAAAATAATGAGCAGAATAATTAACCCCAATAGCGCAGGGAAAGAGCGCACAAAGATGACACGCGCCCTCGCTTTAGCTGTACGTGAATTAGCAAAAACAGACCCATCAAAAAATGATGGCCAACTTAACGAAGCCCGTGATTTAGCGGCCTTTATTGCCCTGGCACTTGAAGCCGTAGCCGAGACAGTAGAACCCAGCGTTGCCGCTTGGGAAAAAAGGAATTATTGGGTCAAAGCCGATAAGTTCAGGATGGAATGGGCTTGGGCAGGCAGGCTCTCAAAAGAGATGCGCACAGCCGCCCTAGAAGAAGACTGGATGAGCGTTGCCCCTATTGCCATGCAGGTTGCCATGAAATTGCAAAAAATAAAAATTTCAGATAAACACCGCATGGGAAGACCCTGGCAGGGGAGTTGGGGTAAATTAGCTTAAGCGTAGACCCGAAAGGTTTCATAAACGCTCAAGTTATACTGTAATCCGATGATGCCAAAGCTCATTGGTATATAAGAGTATCTATATAAAACCTTTCGGGTCTCATTTTTTACCTATCTACTCTTTCAACGCCTCCTGCACGATCTCTTGCATTTCTTCTGGCAAGCCCGAAAGCTCAGGGGATTTTTCGCCCATGAGCACTCGCTGTAAAACCTTGCCTAATTCACGCAATTCAACGGGGGCTTTTTCGTTCCCTGCCAATTGTGACATATCATCAAAATACTGCTTTGCTTCAGGCGCATTTTCTTTTGCGACTTTAATCACTGCCTGAATAAACTGCGCTAATTGCTCACGCTCAGATTCTGCTGTGTTTTCTTTTTGCTCAGTATTCCCAAAAGAAATTTCTTTCCCAGCATCTATCCTTTTTGCCAAATCATCCCAACCAGCCAAGCCCTCAGGCAAACCCAATTGCGGCGCAAGATTTGCCAATGCCTGCAAAGCCTGATGCTGGTTGATGACTGTTGCAATTCTATATACAGACACCCAAGCCCCAAGAGCCTCTTGCATTTCGTTGTTTTGGGCATAAATATGCCCTATATTAAATAAGGTGGCACCTTCGCCCGCTTTATCCCCGATTTCCTGTCTGATTGCAAGCGATTTTTTTAGATAGTCGAGGGCGGTCGCATAATCGTCTTGAGCATCGTAAATTTGCGAGATAGTATTGAGCGCGGTGCCTTCGCCCGCTTTGTCGCCAATTTTCTGACATATAGCCAAATCTCTTTTGCTATATTCAAGGGCTTCGTCATATCTCCCCCATTCTCTATAGATATTTGAGATATTATTAAAAGCAACACTCTCCCCTTGAATATTCCCGATTTCTTCTTGAATTGCGAGCGATTTTTTCAGATAGTCGAGGGCGGTCGCATAATCACCTTGAGCTTGATAAACAGTTGCAATATTATTAAGTGCGGTGCCTTCACTCGCCTTATTCCCGATTTCTTCTTGAATTGCGAGCGATTTTTTCAGATAGCCGAGGGTGGTCGCATAATCACCTTGGACTTGAAAGATACCAGAGATATTGCTAAGCGCGGCACCTTCGCCCGCTTTATTCCCAATTTCTTCTTGAATTGCGAGCGATTTTTTCAGATAGTCGAGGGCGGTCGCATAATCACCTTGAGCTTTATAAACAGCTGCAATATTATTGAGCGCACCACCCTCATTCTTTTTATCGCCGATTTCTTGTATGATTGCAAGCGATTTTTTTAGGTAGTCAAGGGCGGTCATGTAATCGCCTTGGGCTTGATAAACAGTTGCAATATTATTGAGCGTGGTGCCTTCGCCCGCTTTGTCACTGATTTCCTGCCTGATTGCGAGCGATTTTTTTAGATAGTCAAGGGTGGTCTCATAATCACCTTGGGCTTGATAAGCAGTTGCAATATTATTGAGAGTGATGCCTTCGCCCGCTTTATCGCCGATTTTTTGCCTGATTGCGAGCGATTTTTTTAGATAGTCGAGGGCGGTCGCATAATCACCTTGAGCTTGATAGATGGCTGAGATATTATTGAGCGTGTTGCCTTTCCCCGCTTTATCCCCGATTTCTTCTTGGATTGCAAGCGATTTCTGAAAATAAGGCATAGCCTGAGTAAAATTACCCAAATGAAGGTTTTGTTTGCCCATCTGCTCTAAGCCTTCTGCGCGGGTCTTTTGATCTTTGGATTTTGCAATGAGTGGCAACCAGTGCTGTAAAATGCTCTGGTGCAAACCAGTGCGGTTTAGGGCACCCACAATTCGGTCGAGGGCGAGGCGGTCGGCTTCTTCTTGGCGCTTTGCTCTTTCGAGGGCAGCATGTAATATTATAGCTTGGGTCAAATTAGGTCGCTCTTGCTCAAAGAGAAAAAGCTGATAGTCGGCAACTAAATTTCGCCAGCTTGGGTTTTTATCTATTAAGTCTTTTTCACTTAACCATTCTGCTACCAGTGGGGAAATTTGGTATTGCAAGGCTTGCCATTGGCTTTCTTCATAAACTTCTACCAAAGAGACCGCCATTAATCTTTGGAGGGCTTCTTTTGCGGCTAAGCCTTCGCCCACTTTTTGAATGCCTTCAAGAGGCACGGGGTGGTGATATAGGGGCAAACGCTGCAAAAGGGCTTGCTCTGCTGGGGGTAAATGCGCGTAAATAGTGGCTATGGCCATATCTGCTTTGATTTCATCTTGGGCATCTATGAGTGTTTTCAAGAAATTACTTTCTGCTTCTTGATCGTTAAGCAATTTAAGGGCTGCCGCAAAGAAATCTAGTCCGCGTCCATTACCGCCTAAAGCTTCATAAACTTCGCGCAGTCGCTCGCGTGCCAAAAATTCTTTGGGCAAATTGCCTCTTGCTGCCAGCCCTTGTGCCATCTGTAAGAAATCGCCATAAGAGGCGCGCGTTAACGAGAGCTGTTCCCCTTCCCAATTGGGCAATGCCCAGCGGGAGGTGGCAAGCAAAATAATTTGATCATTGGCTTGTAGGGCCTCTATCCAGAGAGTCACTTTTTCATCTTTTAGGCTTAGGCTATCGGGGTCTTGAAGGCTCTCAAGATTATCTAAGAAGAAAACTACCTTGTTAACAAAACGTTGGTTGAGCAAGTCTAAGAAATGGCGAATACGTTCTGCATCGGTAGAGAAGCGGGTGCGCACGCGGTCATAATCTGCGCCCATTTCACCCAAGGCCAATTCCATCTGAAATTCAAATTGCGCCCATGAGTTTTCCATGCGCGCAGACCAAGCAAAGACTCTATAGCCATCTGCTTGCAGGTCCTGTGCCAATTTCCCTGCCAGTGATGTTTTTCCTTGTCCACCTGCGCCAGTGATGAGCAAGTTTTTTAGCTTTCCATCAAAGAGTTGGCTTTTATAGTTGCGCATTTCTGTGCGTCTGCCAATAAAACGTGGGGGTAAAGAGATGCTTTCTAACGTTTTGCTAGTGATGGTTTTCTTTTTGCTCTCTTTCTCAAAATTCCAATCAATTAGGGCGCGGTCGGGCATTCCTGAAATGAGCATGGGCAAAGACCATTGCCCGTAACCAAGCTCGGCATTAGGGTTCAACGCACCAGCACGGCGTGAAGCGCCCTCATCCTCAAAAGGTTTTTCTATGGCCAGGCGGGCTTCTTGGAGCGCCACATCGATTCGCTCTCCCTCTGCAAAAGCCGCCGAAAGAGCCTGCGCAAATTGAATGCCGGCTTCATCGAAAACAGATTCTCGCATCCCTATCACGTGCGGAATACCGCGCAAGCTCAATTTTTGGCTTAAGCCATCTGTTAACGCATCCGAGCTGGCTTTACTACTCTCACAAGCCGAAAGAATCACGCCTTGTATATTGCTCCCTATAAAAGCCGCGGCTATATCTTCATCGCGCACAGGTGCGCTTTTCCCCTTTTCGCTCTCAAAAACAAATTCCCCATAAGAGTCGGTCTCTCTTAGTTTTCCATCTTTAAAATGCCCATGTCCGCTCAAGAAAAGCAGGTGCGGTTCATAAGATTTCAAAAGTGCCTTCAAGGTCGAAAAACGCCCATCATCGGGCATCTTCAAATCGACCAAACCCTCGCCAATCCAGGGCATTAATGCCTCTTGCATCTGCGCTTGTTCTTCTTCTACATTGAGGCGGTCTGTCTCAGGGTTCAGGTCATCGGGTAGCGAAGTAAAAAGCAAAATCCGCAAAGGTCCCTTTTCGAGTGGGGCAGGGGAGTTGGCATCCGTGAATTGGCGTGAGAGGGTAAAACGCGCTTCTTTCCCTAAAAATCCATATTTGGGATGACAGAGAGTCTCCCACGGCAAAGATTGCACCGCCGCTGATTTGCTCTTGATGACGATGGGCAAAATCGCCGTGCCACACTTGCCTTGGGCTTGCTCGAAGCGGTCATCAATATCGAGCGCCTTCCACAATTTGCTGCCAATGGCTGTCAAATGCTCATCCGTGACCAATTCCCTATGTGCGTAGCGCATTGCCAAATACCTGCTCGACTGACGCAAATGCGGAAACTTCTCCAGAAAATTATCCTCTGGCTCAATAATAAAAGGAGTATCGTGTACGTATTTTGGCATGCATCTCTCCCTGCTGATTTTTTGTGCGAGACAAATCTCGCCTTACACAGAATTACTTCGTGATTTTATTAGTCGGTAAAATCTTCGGTAATTTATACTCTATGGCTGGACTATCTGTTTTTGTATGCAATGTTGCACTTTTCAGTACAGTCACAGCTTCTGTCTTGTAGGGCCTAAAATCCACTACTGCATTTTTCCCACAAAAGGGGCAGGTGATTATTGTCTTTTTTTCTGTAACTTCCTTTTTGAAGATTGTATAAACTTCATCGCAATTCCAGCACAAAAAGGCTAGTCGAGATTCGATTAAGATTTTTTTATCATCATCTTCTGTCATTTTTTCCTCCTTAGATTCAACTTGTAAGTGCACCACTTCACAGTGTCGAAAAAGAGGCAA
>JABGQV010000114.1 GCA_018648655.1 Anaerolineae bacterium
GGCTGCCCATCGACGTCATCGGCATGAACTGCTCCACCGGTCCCGAGCATATGCGTGCGCCCATCGAATTTCTCGGCGAAAACACCAGCCTGCCCGTTTCCTGCATCCCCAACGCCGGAATGCCGATGAACGTGGACGGCGAAGCGGTTTATCACCTTGAACCCGAAAACTTTGCCAACGACCTGTACGAATTTGTTGAGAAAAATAATATCTCTGTGGTGGGGGGATGCTGTGGAACGACACCGGCGCATTTGTCAGCATTAGTGGAAAAGATGCAGGGTACCGCTCATCCACAGCGACCGGAACGCTCTGTGCCGCGGCTTGCTTCCGGTATCCGATCATTTACCATGCGTCAAGAACCTGCCCCACTCATCATCGGCGAGCGTTGTAATGCGCAGGGTAGCCGAAAGTTTAAACGCCTCTTGCTCGAAGAAAAATGGGATGAAATTCTCGAAGTTGCCCGCCACCAAGTGGATTACGGTTCCCACGCCCTCGATATTTCTGTGGCTGTCACCGAAAATGCCGATGAAGCGGGCTTGATGCACAATGTTGTCCGCAAATTGGTCACGGCTGGCATTGACGTGCCGCTCGTTTTTGATACGACCGATATTGCCGTAATGGAAGCGGGCTTAAAAGTTGCCCCCGGACGCTCGATGCTCAACTCGACACATCTCGAAAGCGGGCGTGAAAAAGCCGATAAAGTCTTTGCCTTGGCAAGAAAACATAACGCCACCGTGATGGTCTTGACCATCGACGAAGTGGGTATGGCGAAAACCGCCGAGCGGAAATTGGAGATTGCGAAAGTCATTCACGATATTGCCGTCAACGATCATGGGCTGAAATCTGAAGATTTGATTTTCGATGCCCTTACCTTCACCCTCGCCACAGGCGAAGCGGAATATATCGATTCTGCTAAAGATACAATTGAAGGCATCAAACGCATCAAAGCTGAATTGCCCGGGGTTTTCACATCTTTGGGCGTGAGTAATGTCTCCTTTGGTTTGAGCAAAGCCGCTCGCCCTGTAATTAACAGTACATTTTTATATTATTGTGTTCAAGCTGGCTTGGATATGGCGATTATCAACCCAGCTCATACCCCGCCCTTTGGCGAAATCCCCGACGACGAGCGTGAAATGGCAGAAGACCTGATCTTCAACAAACGCCCAGATGCGCTTCAACGTATTATTGAGCATTTTGAAGGTAGAGAAGCGACATCTTTAGACACCTCCATTGATCCCACCGAAGGAATGACCCTCGCCGAAAGACTCCACTGGCGCATTGTCCTTCGTCAGCCCGGTGCGGTTGGCGAGTCGATGAGCGTGGAGGATGATGTGGATGAGATCATCACAGGCAAGATCATGGAAGTTGTTCTAGAGAAGAAACATGATTCTGCTATCGAAGCACTCAACAATACCCTCCTCCCTGCCATGAAAGAAGTTGGCGATAAATTCGGTGCAGGCGAGTTGATTTTGCCCTTCGTTCTGCAATCTGCTGAAGTGATGAAGAAAGCTGTCGCACGGCTGGAGCAATATCTTGAGCGTGCTGAGGGGACATCGAAAGGTAAACTGGTGCTTGCAACCGTTTACGGCGATGTACACGATATTGGCAAAAATCTCGTCAAGACGATTTTGAGCAATAATGGCTTTGAAGTCGTAGATTTGGGCAAACAAGTCCCGGCTGAGACGATTATCAAGGCTGCCATCGAAGAAAATGCGGATGCCATTGGGCTTTCGGCGTTGCTCGTGAGCACATCGAAACAGATGCCCCTAATTGTGAATGAACTAAGTCGGCGTGGAGAGAGTATCCCTGTGCTTTTGGGCGGTGCGGCGATTAATCGGCGTTTTGGGTTACGTATTAACAAAACCGATGATGGCGGACAATATGACGCAGGCGCGTTCTATTGTAAAGATGCCTTCGAGGGGCTTGAGACGATGGAAGCCTTGCAAAATGCTGACGCAAAACCAGCGTTGATGGAAAAGCACCAAGCCCAAATCACGCGCGAAATCGAGCGGACTTCTAAACCAGTAAAGAAAAAAGCCGCTTCCCAGCGTTCCAAAATTCTGCCAAATCCGATTCCGCTTCCTGCTAAATTGGGCGCGCAAATCGTTAAGGATATGCCACTAGAGATGGTTTTTGAGCATCTCTACAAAAAGGAGCTTTTCAGGCTCTCGTGGGGTGCGAAAAACACGCGTGGCGAAGAGTGGACAAAGCTTGAAGCCGAGTTTGAAGAACGGCTGGCAAAAATGAAAATAGATGCGCTGAAAAGTGGCTGGCTAAAACCACAAGGCATATATGGCTTTTTCCCCTGCCAGGCAGATGGGGATGATTTAAATGTCTATGATGCTGAGGGTAAAAATATTTTGCAGAAATTTGCCTTCCCACGCCAAGAGAAAAAGAAGAATCTCTGCCTCGCCGATTATTTTGCCCCTCTTGGTTCTGAAAAAATGGATGTGGTCGCTTTTCAGGTTGTCACCGTTGGGCAAGAAGCTACCGAGAAATTTGATGCCCTCCAAGAAACTGAAAATTATTCAGAAGCCTATTTCGTGCATGGTTTAGCTGTTCAGACCGCTGAAGCGACTGCAAATTATTTACACGAACATATCCAGCGTGAGATGGGCATTCCCGCGAAACAAGGTAAACGCTACTCGTGGGGCTATCCCGCCATCCCTGAGCTGGATGACCATAAAAAAGTCTTTGACTTGCTTCCCGTTGAAGAAGCATTGGGCATGACTCTGAGCGCGGCTTATCAGCTCATCCCAGAGCAATCTACAGCGGCGATTATTTTGCATCATGTAGATGCGAGTTATTTTAATATCTAAAGTAATAGATATAGAAAAATTAGCAGATATAAAACCTGCCAGGTCTTCAAAATCTGGCAGGTTTTATATAATTTATTATAGAAGAGTCAATAAATCGAACTGGTGAACGAAGTGAAAAAACAATTTGAGCGATTTTTATTAAGCCCAGCATATCCGCTTTTCTTGAGCATTTACCCCATCCTGACCTTATTTACAAATAATATCTATCAGCTTAGTTTCTCCTTTTTACTCAGGCCCTTTCTCATTTCTGTTTTTGTGGCCACACTTATTTTTGGAGGGGCCAAGCTTTTTTTTAGAGCATGGCATAAATCTGCTTTTTTTGCCACATTGGTCGTTTTATTTTTTGGATTTTACGGGCATATAAAAAACTTGCTGGATGCAAAAGAAGTGCGGGGGGCTTCTCTATATATTTTAGGCGGGGGGCTACTCATTATTTTCTTTTTTATTTTTTTTGATAAAAAAAATAAAGGTGAATTCGATTATGCTAGCCTTGCCCCCAGCATAAACTTAATCGTAATTATTTTACTTTTATTCCCTTTCATAAGTATGACACGCCACTATACCGTTAAAAGAATAGCCTTTTCTTCTATAACACCTAGTTTCAAAGAGTTAGATAATGCTAATTTAGAAGCTCTGCCTGATATTTACTATATTATCCCAGATGCCTATGCGCGTTCAGACACGTTAAAAGAAATATATCATTATGATAATAGCGAATTTATAGCCGAATTAGAAAAAGATAACTTCTATATCGCAAAATGTGGTCAAAGCAATTATCCCATCACACTTTTATCGCTAGTCTCATCATTAAATATAGATTATATTCCAAATTTAAATGAACGTTTTACACCCGAAGAAGACGATATTTTATATTTATTTGCCACATTAAGAAAAAATATCATTACAGAAATCTTTAGTACAGTGGGTTATGAAATAATAGCCTTTGCAACAGGGTTTCCTTGGACAGAAATGAGAAATGCCGATATTTTTATATCTCCTCCTTCAGGGAAAATGAATGAATTTGAAATTATTTTTCTCCAAACAACCATCGCTCAAATTTTAGATGATACTAATCTTGTTGATTATGAAAATCTCAAAGCTGAAAGATATAGAGAACGAACGCTTTTAGTTTTTGATAGCCTTCCTAGTATAGCAAAAATGCCAGGCCCTCAATTTGTTTTTGTGCACATTATTCTCCCGCATCCCCCCTTTGGGTTTGACGCAGAAGGAAATGAAATAAATCCTGCAGAAGTCGATTTTGAAGAAGGGTATACTAATCAGGTCGCTTATTTTAACGACGAGATAATAAAAAGTATAGAAACTATCAAAGCAGAATCAGAAACCCCACCAATTATTATTATTCAAGGTGATCATGGCCCTCCAGCGGGGCGTCCAGATTGGGAGCTCCGTATCCTCAACGCCTACTATTTGCCGGAAGATAGTGATTCTCTCTATCCCGGCATTAGCCCAGTAAACACATTCCGTTTGATACTAAATGAATACTTCGGCGAAAATTACTCCCTTTTGCCAGATAAGAGTTATCAATTAGAAACAGATAATAATTATGATTATACGCTTGTAGAGAACTTTTGCGAAAAATAAAAACAAGGACAAAATGTACAGAAAATTACTCAAAGCCAAAATTCATCGCGCAGTGGTTACCGAAGCCGATTTGCATTATGAAGGCAGCCTCACGATAGATAAAAATTTATTAGATGCGACGGGGATTTGTGAGCATGAAATGGTGCAAGTTGTAGATATTGATAATGGCGCATGCCTTGAAACCTATGCCCTTATTGGCGAAGCGGGATTAGGAGAGATTAAAGCGAACGGTGCAGCAGCGAGATTGATTCATCCCGGCGACCGCATAATTATTATGACTTACGGATACGTGCCTGAACCTGAACTTGCTGATTGGTCTCCCTCCATCGTGCTGGTGAATGAGGATAACTCGATAAAAGAAATACTATAAAATATTGCTTCAAAATCAACATTGACAATACGGCAATCTTTGCTACAATAGTCCTGTTGAACCGATTGGATGCCCCCCTCATCCAGTCGGTTCAGCATTTAAAAGCATAAAAGAGCCTGTTTTTACAGGCTCTTTGTTATTTAACAATCACATAAGGTTATTTTAAGTTATGGGGAGAATGGTAAAATCTATATTATCTAATTCTTGATATTCTAATCCTCATACTTAACCTTATGCTTCTAACAATTGATATTGGTAATACGAATCTAACCCTTGGGCTTTATGAAGGTAAGACTCTTAAATCCCATTGGCGACTTTCTACTGACCATAAGCGGATGCCAGACGAATATGGTCTGCAGCTTTTGGGCGTGCTTCATCAAGTAGGTTGTGATGAAGAGTGTCTAACAGGAATTTGTCTTGCATCTGTTGTGCCACATTTAACACGACATGTTGAGCAAGCCTGCGAAGAATATCTACATATCAAGCCTCTAATTGTAGATGTGGGGGTTAAGACAGGCGTACGCATTCTTTATGAAGATCCGCGCGCGGTCGGCGCAGATCGAGTAGCAGATGCAGTTGCGGTGCATAAGCTTTATGGTGGTCCGGCCTGTGTAATTGATTTTGGCACAGCGACCACCTTTAATGCAGTTAACGCGCAGGGTGAATACTTGGGGGGGGCGATCACAGCCGGTATCAATCTCTCTGCAAGTGCGCTCTTCCAACATGCGGCAAAATTGCCACCCGTCGATTTGGCACGTCCGCCCTCGGTGGTTGGTAAGAATACCGTCCACGCCATGCAATCTGGTTTGCTTTTTGGCTATGTTAGCATGGTAGAGGGAATGGTATCCCGTTTTCGAGAAGAATTGGGCGCAGAAATGAAGGTTGTTGCCACAGGCGGATTAGCAAAGAGTATTGCAGAAGAAACGGATGCAATTGATATTATTGCGCCGTGGCTTACTTTAGAAGGTTTACGTTTGATTTGGGAGATGAACCAATGAAAAAGATTTTATCTATTAGTATGGGGTCTTCATCACGTGATCATAGCACCGTGCACGAGTTTCTCGGTGAAAAATGCGAAATTTCACGCATTGGTTTTAATGCCGATTTAGATAAAGTTGTAGAAGCCTATAAAGAATATGATGGAAAAGTAGATGCTTTTGGCGTAGGCGGCGTGGAATTTTATCTCGGTGTAGGTGATAAAAAATATTATTTTAATGAGGTTAAACGTGTTCGGGAAGCCATTAAAATAAGTAAAGCTGGCGATGGGAACGGTATAAAAGGTTTGCTCGTTCAGCGCGCATTGATTGCGCTCGAAGCTAAATTGAACGAGGAAGGTAGAACGCTCAAAGGAATGAAAGCCCTCAAAACTAATGCTGTCGATCGTTATGTGATGGCGAAAGCCCTTGTTAATGCTGGTTGTGATACCATTTTTGGCGATTTGATGTTTTCGCTCGGATTGCCTATCCCTGTGCGTAGTTTACGTGGTGTTCATATTATGGCGGCTACACTTTTACCTATTATTACTAAGATGCCTTTTAAATGGTTTTATCCACTTGGCTCTGAGCAAGATAATCCGCCTCAGCCAAAATGGGAGAAATACTATCAGGAGGCCGATATTCTCGCAGGTGACTTTGTGACGATACGGGCTTTTATGCCGGATGATTTGACTGGAAAAATAATTCTTACGAATACCACCACAGCTCAAAATGTTGAAGAATTACGTGAGCGGGGAGTATATCTGCTTGTTACCTCTACGCCACGACTTGAAGGGCGGACTTTTGGCACCAATGCCATGGAAGCAACTCTCCGTGCCTTAATTAATAAGCCAGATGATGAAATTACTGAAGCCGATTTTATTGATATTATAGAGAGAATTCCGCTTGAGCCTAATATCGAAGTTTTGAATGAAGCGTAAACTCCTAAACGGTAATGAAAATAAAAAGCGGACTTCAAAATGAAGTTCGCTTTTTGATTCTTCTAAAAAAGAGTTTCAGGTAAAATATAAAGTGATTTTTAGACCGACACTTAGCCTCTCTACGAGTATATCTATGAAAACAAAAAACACCTTCTTTCTTGTTATTATTTTATTGACTTCTGCCTGTTCAGCCTCTGATAAGTCTTCAGATTCTGTAGAAGAAAAAACGCCAATCGCGTCTATAGTCTTGCCAACTGAAACGCCTATCCCGCTTACTAAAACTCCTGCCCCTGTGCCTACGGCTATTCCTTTAGAGCGGGCTCAATATGGTATTTATGCCACTCTTGATTATGCGGGTAAAAAGGTAGAAGTAGAAGAAAGTATCTTATACCCTAATAAAAGCACAGAAACTCTCTCTGATATTCTTCTCGCGGTAGAGCCTAATTTGTGGGCAAATGGTTTTCTTCTTCACGAGCTAAGCGTAGATAGTGTGCCTATAAATTACAGCCTCGAGGGGCAGAGAATGCACATTCCGCTTAATGAGCCTTTTGAGCCAAATAAAAATATAGAAATAAAACTGCGTTATACCCTCAATTTACCTTTTGCTGAGCAAGGAGATCCTAGTCTGGTGCGCGCTCGAATTTATGGATATACAGATAGGCAGGTCAATCTCACGAATTGGTACCCTTTTGTTGTTCCACGCAAAGATAGTGTGTGGCAACTGCCTAACCCTTGGTATTTTGGGGAGCATTTTATTTACGATGCCGCAGATTATGATGTTCATTTTAGCGTCAACGATGAGACGGTTGTTGTGGCAGCAAGTGCTAAGGCCGAAACTACTGCGCAAGGGTGGGCATACCAGCTCAAATCCGCGCGTGCTTTCGTGCTTTCTGCTAGCCCCGATTATAAAGTTTTGAGTCAAGAAGTTGGTGATGTGACAGTCTATAGTTATTATTATCTGCTTTTTGATATACCAGCTCAAGAGGTGTTAAATGTGAGCGTAAAAGCCCTCCAGCTTTATGAACAGATTTATGGTGAGTATTCGCATAAATCACTAACGGCAGTGCAGGGTGATTTCAATGATGGTATGGAGTATTCAGGCTTTTATTTTCAATCGAATGGGTTTTATAATACCTACGATGGCACCGCGCAAAATTATCTCACTTTTGTTTCAGCGCACGAAGTGGCGCATCAGTGGTTTTTTGAGAGCGTTGCTAACGACCAAGCGAATGAACCCTGGCTCGATGAAATGCTTGCCACCTATAGCGAGCGCCTTTATTATGAAACCTATCACCCTGAAGCTTTAAATTGGTGGTGGCAGGCACGCATGTTCGATTATTCACCAAATGCTTGGTTAGATTTGGCCGTAAGCGAAAACCCCAGTGAGCGAGCCTATTGGAGTTCAAGTTATTTTCACGGCGCACATTTTCTCGAAGAGCTACGTACCCGTATTGGTGACGAAGCTTTTTTTGCCTTTTTATATGATTATCACTTAGAACTTACAGAAAAAATTGCTACAGGGGATGATTTTTTCAGAATTTTGCGCGAGCATACAGATGTCGATTTTTCAGATATAACGGTGAGATATTTTAGGGCAGCGCGATGAAGCGCTCCCTCGTAATAAGGGGATTTTTTATAGGATTCTTTCTATTAACAGGATGTGCATCTCAATCGCCTGTGCCATCTTCAACCGCGACAGAAACACGCATAAACTTGGGTACTGAAACCGCAACAGCCTTTTTACCCGCAACCTCTACCGCCACCGAGCAAGCGACTTTAACTTTTACGCCATCTCCAACTTTTACCCCTACGCCAACACCTTCTCCTACCCCGCTTTGGATGGGTAGAGAAAGGCCTCTTTATACCCTCCGTGCAGAATTAGATTTTGCTAAACACTACCTGTCTGTAGAAGAAGAAATACTCTATATCAATCAAACAGGCATAGCCTTAGATAATTTGGTATTGGTTGTAGACCAAAATCGCCGCTCAGATTGTTTTTATTTAGAAAGTCTCAAAATAAACGGAGTACAAATTGAATCCAGCCTTAAAAGCTCTCGTTTAGAAATCCCCTTAGATCCAAAATTAGCACCAAATGAAGGGCTTAGTATAGAAATTATTTATGCCCTAGATATTCCTGCTAAACGAAGCGATGAAGTCTTTGGCTATCTCATATCTCAAATTAATACCGTAGATTGGTATCCCTTTATTGCGCCTTATTCTGCTGAAAAAGGATGGCTTTTTTATACACCAAGTGGTGTTGGAGAACATCTGGTTTATGAGATATCCGATTTTGATGTGAGCCTAAAGGTGAGTGATAATCTGGTCGTTGCCGCTAGCTCAGAAGGCGAAGAAAGAGATGATGGCTGGGTGGAATATGAGCATCATGCTGCGCGAGCCTTTGTCTTTTCGGTGGGGTCGAACTTAAGCTCACAGGTGGAAACAAGTGAAAACGCGCGCGTTACTTCCTTTTACTATCCAGAATATGAAGAAGAAAGTGCCGCGCTCCTCGAAGCATCAGTCCAAGCAATTGATGTGTTTAGCGAACGCTATTCACCTTTTCCTTATGAGAGTTTGAGCATTGTGCAAACCGAGCTGAATAATGGGATGGAATATGATGGCCTGGTTTTTATGGGGAGAGCATTTTACGATGAATATAACGGGACAATTAAAAATAATCTAATTATGCTAGGAGTGCATGAGATTGCGCATCAGTGGTGGTTTGGCTCAGTGGGCAATGATAATGCCTTAGAGCCATGGGTAGATGAAGCCTTGGCGTTATATAGTGAGCGGATTTTTTATGAGAGCATTTATCCTTATCCCGTTGGTTGGTGGTGGCATTTTAGGGTAGATTGGTTCAAGCCAAAGGGCTGGGTGAATGCCTCAATTTATGATGCTTTAGATTTTCGTGCCTATACAAATGCGGTTTATTATCGTGGCGGATATTTCTTAGAAGATTTGCGTGAGAGAATAGGAGAAAAGGCTTTTAACGCATTTTTGCAAGACTATGCCCAAAGTTATGCGGGTAAAATTGCTACTTCGGATGATTTTTTTATTGTCCTAGATCGAAATACCGATAAAGATTATAGCGATTTAATTACAGAATATTTCAAATAATATCCTGACCCTGTTTTTATATGAAATTCACCCCGAAAGAAATAGCCTCTATCTCTCAAGATTTTGAAAAAGCCTCCCCTCAAGAAATTATTCAATGGGCGGTAGATGAGTTTTGCCCAAATATTGTTTTGAGCTCATCTTTTCAGACTCAAAGTTTGCCACTTTTAGATATAGTAAAAGAAGTTCAGCCAGAAATGCGTATCTTCTTTTTAGATACGGGCATGCACTTTTGGGATACGCTTATCTTTCGTGAGCATCTTGAACAAATTTGGAATTTAAATATTGTAGATTTGCGCCCCGATGAAAAATGGCGTACGGTTTTACGCCATTTTGGCAGTGACTTACCAGATACAGACTCAAATCTCTGTTGTTATATTCGCAAGGTGCAACCCATGCAAAAAGCAATGCAAGGTTTAGACGCGTGGATTACGGGGATTCGTCGTGACCAAACTGAAAACCGTGCCCATGCCCAAATTTTAGAATATAAAAGAGATGGATTGCTTCGCATCGCGCCGCTCTTGAACTGGACTGGGGAGCAGGCCTCAAACTATATTGCCGAAAAGAACTTGCCGCGCCATCCCCTGCCAAGCTCGCTTTATCCTAGTGTTGGATGTAAACCTTGTACGCGCGCTATTCAGCCTCACGAAAATGAACGCGCTGGGCGTTGGGCAGGGAAGGGGAAAACAGAGTGTGGGCTTCACACTGATATGTTTAATGAAGATGGTTTTGCAAAGAGTGATTTTACATTAAAGTAGAAAATAGCAAATTCTTTGTCTTAAGGTCGTTAAAGAAAAGAGCCCCGTTCAAAAACGGGGCTCTTTTTTATATATACTAAATACTTTTTCTTACATGGGGTCTTGAATTTCTGCTGCACGAAGGGTATTGCGCATAAGCATTGCGATAGTCATTGGTCCAACACCACCAGGTGAAGGAGAAACTGCGCCAGCAACTTCGCTAACTTCTTCATAAGCTACATCACCAGTGAGGTAATAGCCTTTTTCTTTAGTCTCATCATCAATACGATGTGTGCCTACGTCAATTACAACTGCGCCAGGTTTTACCCAATCTTTCTTAACGATTTCTTCACGTCCTACAGCGGCAATGAGAATATCTGCTTCAGCACAAATTTCTTTCAAGTTTTTAGTGCGTGAGTGACAAATAGTAACGGTTGCGTTGCGTTTTACGAGAAGCAGTGCCATTGGCATACCAACAATATTAGAACGACCCAAAACAACTGCATTTGCGCCTTCTAGATCTACACCAGATTTATCGAGCATTACGAGACAACCATTGGGGGTGCAAGGAACAAAGAGAGATTCGCGGCCCTTTTGTGCCAAACGTCCGATATTGATGGGGTGGAAGCCATCTATATCTTTGGTGATGTCAACTGCCTGTAAGATTTTTTCTTCATCAAGATGGTCAGGGAGAGGGAGTTGAACAAGAATCCCATTTACCGCTGGGTCCGCATTTAATTTTGAAACCAAAGCCTCTACTTCTTCTTGGCTGGCATCAGCTTCAAGTGTGTGTGCAAATGAATTCATACCCAAATTTTCACACATGCGTTTTTTCATGCCCACATAAACTTCAGATGCGGGGTCGGAGCCAACTAAAACTGTGGCTAAACCAGGTTTTGGTTTTCCTGCAGCAATACGTTTAGCAACACTTACTTTTACTTCTTCACGTACTTCTTTAGCCATTGCTCTTCCGTCAATTTTTTTTGCGGTCATTTTTTCTCCTATAAGACTCTGGGAATATAAGCGGGTGCAATATAAGACTGCACCCGCTTATTATACATTTGTCTGACAACTTCGTGAAGTAACAGATGTCATAATTTGAAAGAAAATCAATCAACCGCCAAGCAGGTTAAGGTATCTAAGACACCAGGGATAGGTTGAACTTCATTATGAACAATATGGCCTACTTCTTTGGTGTCGGTGGCTTTAACAACTGCAACAACATCATAGGGACCAAAAGTGATATGGGCTTCAACAACACCTTTAATACGTTTTGCTTGTCGAACAACAGCGGTAGCTTCACCATTGCGTGTTGAGATTAAAATATATGCTTTCATTTTTATTTTCCTTTTTAGTTTTTACTATATCTAAATATGGTAGCTTCACTAACTTTTATAAAACACATTTTATTCTGCTGTTGGGCGTAAAAATATCATCCAATAAATTGCCGCAACAAAGATTGAGCCGCCGAGTATATTCCCTATTGTGACGGGGATCAAGTTATTGACGATAAAAGCTCCCCAAGTTAGCCCAGAGAGATCTAAACCTGTACTGGCGGCAAAAGCAGGGTCAAGGTCTTTGATGGTCAAACCGATGGGGATAAAATACATATTTGCCACGCTATGCTCAAATCCTGCTGCAACAAAAGCAGTAATAGGAAAAATGATTGCGGCAATTTTATCTACTGTGCTGCGTGCGCTAAATGTGAGCCAAACAGCAAGACAAACCAAGATATTACAAAGAATGCCCAAGGAAAGGGCTTGCCAAAACCCGAAGGCAACTTTCCCGTTAGCAATTTTTAGCGCTGTAATACCAATTTCACCGTTTGCGCCGAGATATTGTTTACTTGCAAAAATCAAGCCGACAATCACGATTGATCCGATAAAGTTTCCAATATAGACAATGCCCCAGTTTTTTAAAAGTGATTTTGTGCTCACTTTTCCGCCTGCCCACGCCATCACAATTAAGTTATTGCCGGTAAAAAGTTCAGCGCCACCAACGATCACAAGCACCAATCCCAGACAGAAAACTAATCCTACCAATAATTTTGTTACGCCGTAGCTCAGCACGCCAGCCGCGCCTGTAGCAGTGGTTGTGGCGAAAATTGCGCCAAAGGCTATGAAAGCGCCTGCCATTAAAGAAAGCGCAAAAACTTGCAGGGTGGGGGATTCTGCTTTGCGCTCGCCTATATATTCAGCGCGGCGCGCCATTTCAGCTGGGAGCAAAGCATCAATACGAATTTCGGTCATAAATTTCTCCTTAGATTTTAATTATGTCGGACGCAAAAATATTACTCTGGGTATTCCTATACTGTAAGTGAAGATTATCATATTTGCTTGTGATAAAAAGCGCAAATAAAAAATGACAAGAAAAAGGTATACTATTTGCATGACAAAAGAAAGAATAGGCATTTTCGGAGGCACCTTTGATCCGCCACATCTGGGCCATTTAATATTGGCTTGCGAGGTACGCTCTCAGCTTAATTTGGATCGTTTATTGTGGGTGCTAACCCCTGATCCGCCCCATAAGCAGGATAGAGAAATTTCCCCACTTGCGCATAGGCGCAGACTGGTTGATTTAGCCATTAGTGATAATAAGAACTTTGAGCTTTCGTTGGTGGAAGCTGAGCGAGATGGGCCACATTATTCGGTGGATACTGTGCGCATCATCCGTGAGAGAAATTTGGGTGCTGAAATTATATTTTTGATGGGGGGAGATTCATTGAAGAATTTGCACTCTTGGCATCGCTTGGATGAATTTATTTTGGCTTGTGATGAGATAGGCGTAATGCGCCGCCCTAATGATGAAGTTGATGCTGAGAATCTGGCAAAAAGAATTGAGGGGCTAGAAGAGAAAATCAAAATTGTAAATGCGCCCTTGCTAGAAATTGCATCAAGAGAGATTAGGCGACGTGTACGAGAAGGCTTGCCCGTGCGCTATTATTTACCGCGTGAGGCCTACGCGTATATTTTAGATGAGAGTTTATATGGGGGGAAAGAAAGTTTAGCTGGGGAAGCTTGCGAATAATGAGAATTTTAAAAGCGATATTTTATTAATGATATACCACTCCAAACCAAGCCAAAAATTGCAGTACACACCAGCACAATGGCGGCACCTGATGCAATGCTGATGTAATATGAAATATATAGACCAATTACGCCAGAGATAGAGGCAATAATTGCGGCTAGTGCCATCATTATAGGTAGACGTTTGGTGAGTAGAAATGCGGTGGCAGCTGGGGTGACGAGCATGGCAACCATTAGGGCTACACCAACTGTTTGAAGGGAAACTACAATAGTGACAGCGATTAAAATCAGAAGTAAAAAATCGAGCAATTTGACAGGCAGACGAAGGGTGGCGGCTAAAACGGGGTCAAAAGATAAGACCATAAATTCTTTATAGAAAGCAAAAATAATAAGAAGCGTTATCCCGCCAAAGATGGCGATGAGGCGTAAATCGCTATTTCGTACACCAAGTACATCACCAAAAAGGAAGTGGGCTAAATCGACGGTATAGCTATTAACAGTGGAGATTAACGCCACGCCGAGTGCAAATGTCCCCGCAAAAATGATGCCTATGGCCGTATCTTCTTTGATTTTGGTGTTTCTGCTAATTGTGCCGATTCCCAGCGCGCTGATAATCGCGGCAATAAGGGCAGACCAAAAGAGTGGCTCTCGTTTTCCATCGCCGATTAGATAGCCGATGGCAACACCGGGCAAAATAGAGTGAGCAAGTGCATCTCCAAAGAAGGCCATCCCGCGCAGAACAACATAAGTGCCGACAACAGCACTGATAATGCCGACCATCACTGAGGCGGTTAATCCGCGGAGCATGAAGGGGTATTGGAGAGGGGCAAGGAGGAAATCAATCATATTGGCTATTTAGTATATTCAAGTTTTCAGCACGGAATTGGCGAGTATCGCGAAAAAACCTTATGCTTTTATCTTCTCCGCGATACTCACATTAAAAATTTACTTTGTGTTGAGCTAAGATTTTGCCATCAATTTTTCTAGTACTTTTTTCGATCTTTCATCTACGTCCACATGCTGGCTACCACCGTGACTATCCATTGTGACGACAACGGGGAAATCTTTAACATTTATTATCCACATCGCTTCGGGGACACCAAAATCTAATTTGTGAACAGTAATCACTTCTTGTACCGACTGGGCAATTAACGAAGCTGCACCGCCAATGGCATGAAAATAAACAGCAGGTGTGTCAATACAACCTTGAAGGGTTTTGGCTTCCATGCCGCCTTTACCAATCACGCCCTTGAGGTTGAAAAGTTCCATTACAAGGGCTTGATAAGGTTCTTCACGAATCGAGGTGGTGGGACCTGCCGCAACAAATTTATAATTGCCTGTATCTACGCCAGAAACAACGGGGCCACAATGGTAAATAATGCCACCATCTAAAATGGGTTTGATGGCTTCAAAGACAGCGATATCATCTTCTGTTGGTTCTACTATTTTGGCAATAAAAGCATCATTTAGCCATTTATGTACTGCATCTCGGCCTGTCATCATTACACCTGAGAGTAAAACAGTCTCACCGACTTTTAGGGCACTAATATCTTCATCGCTAATGGGGAGTGTTAATTTTTTCATCATATTCTCCTGTTGCAGGGAGGTGTAGGGGTGTAGCATGCTACACCTCTACACACCCCCGACAAGGTATTTAATCGTAAATCACTTCTGTGCCATTCACTGTCATTTTTCGGCGACGGTAGGCCCAGCACATATAGGAAACTGAGACAAAAAAGCTAGCAGGTACACGGTGCAAGCCTTTGATTTTTGTATCTAAAACTGTGGTTTTTCCACCAAAGCCCATTGGCCCGATTCCCATTTGGTTGATTTCTTCGGTAAGTTGGTTTTCTAGGGCATCTAGCTTAGCATCAGGATTTTTTGTACCGATTTTAGTGAGTAATGTTTCTTTTGAGGCTAAATAGGATCCACCACGATCTCCACCAACTGCGACTCCCAGTATGCCGGGGGCGCAGCCTTTGCCTTGTGCCTTCTGAACAGCATCGAGAACGACCTTGCGGACGCCTGCGAGGTCACGCCCAGCGTGCATGGCAACATTGGGCAATTTATATTGTGCGCCTACATTCTCGCATCCGCCACCTTTGAGCATAAGTTCGAAGGTGATAGGAAGATTTTCATCTACTTCTTCAAAATGGATGGTGGGGTAGTGATCGTCACCGCTATTATCGCCCGTATTTGCGCCTGTAACTGCATTAACAGAGTTGGGGCGTAAATAATTTAGTTTGGTGGCTTCAGTGACAGCGTCTACAATCATCTTTTTGATTTTACGCGTACTTAGTCCCTCGGGGTAGTGAACGTAGAAGAGGGGCGTCCCTGTGTCTTGGCAGATGGGGGTAGAGTTGCTTCTCGCCAAATCCACGTTTTTTAGGATGGTATCAAGTGCACCCTGCGCAGCGGAACCGTCTTCTTCATCTGTATAAGCCGTACGTAGTTTTGCCTCCACATCGTCTGGCAAATCGGTAGATGTGCGGCGTATTAGTTCGAGTATTTCTTTGGTCAAATTTTGCATTTGGACCTCCAGATTATGAATAAAAAGGTAGAGTAATGATACTCTAAAATAACGAGTTTGTGAGTGACGAAGTGCGTGGCTTAAGGCGTGGAGTGTCAGTTTGCGGAAACGAAGGGTCAAATAACTCCCCTAAAACGTCACTTAGAAAGTTTGTTTTCTTATGCTATACTCATTTTGAAGTTTTTTGATCTTATATTTGAATAAGGGTAAATTATGAGAAGAAAACGAGAAGAATATGGTCAGGGTTTTGTCGAATATGCATTAATTTTGGCAGGCATAGCACTTATAGCGATTTTGACCTTGAATATTATGGGGCTTAGTGTAAAAGAAGCTTATTGTAAAGTAATAACAAATTTCGGAAGCACGGCTTGCGAAGTTGGCAGCGAGTGTTCTTTTGCTTTTGATAATGCTTCTGACTTGGATGTTTGGGAAGGGGGGGATAAAGAAAGTTTGAGCATCGAAGATGGTAGGGCTTGTATAAGCGGAAATGGAAAAAAAGCCTATTCTTACTTGAATTCAAGTTGCTCAACGAGTTTAGAGTCAAATGACTTTACGATTAGCTTTGATGATATTACTGTAGACAGACTTGTAGATAATGATGCAAATACAGGTTTCGATACGTGGTTCCGTGCAGAAGATGATGAAAATGGATATTTATTTATCTATAACTCGAATACAAATTATATGCGTTTTTGGAAAGTGGTTGATGGTCGCTGGATAAAATTATCGCAAGTAAAAGTGCCTTCAAGTTGGCAAAATGAATCTCTGGATTTAGAACTTAATATAGAAGGTGATACGTTTACTGCTTATAGAGATGGGGAAAAAATCTTAGAAGCTAGTGATAGTGCCTACACAGAGGGGCAGATTGGTATTCGTAATAAACCAAGTTCTAAATCTTGTGTGGGCAATATGACCGTTGAAAGTTTAGTTCCTTAGGAGTATTTTATGACCTTACAAGACTCTCCTTCTTTAGAAGATTTTTCTGATGGCGTATTATCTCCACCCCCGGAGAAGCCTAATAAAAAAAGACGTATAACCAATATAATGGCAGGCTTGCTCGTCTTGATTATTATTTTATTGGGCATCAACTTTGCGCAAAGCAATGCCTTTTCAGAAATTGCAGGGCAAGGAAAGATATCTGGGTATGCTGTTGATGAGAGTAATCAGCCTATTCTCGTTGATATTATTGTTTTCGGGACAAATATTAGGGCTGTTTCTGATGAAAACGGATATTTTGAAGTTGAGAATATCCCCTCGGGGAGACAGTCTATTATTATTGCCTTTGGGCTAATTGCTACAGAAGAAGTTGTAATAGTGGAAGTTGGGCAAAATACAGAATTAGGGACTATTACTGTGCTAACGGAAACAGAAATAGATTATTAGAGAGAAGGATTTCGTCTTATCTAAAAAAAAGAGCAACACATTTTCAAAGTGCGTTGCTCTTTTCCTTATGAGAATAATAAAGGTGCAACCTAAATAAGGAGTTCCTCAGCTTATGAAAATCCCCTTTCTAAAACCATCGACACGAGCATTTATAGCGGAAGCCCGCAAAACCTCCAATTATTCTTGGGCTGATTTTTTGCACGGATATATCTACGGGCGTTGGACGCATCTCTATATCAGTATCGCGACAGGAGAACATCCTATCGCTAAAACTTTTATAAAATGGGGTGTTTTTTTGAATAAAGTGGGGCTAAAAAAGAAAAAAGCAGAAGTGAATACTCCAACAACGGGATTCGCAGATCACTACCACGCAAAAGCGATTCCGCTTGAAACGGCTACACAGATTGTGCAGATTAATGAAGAAATCGATAAGCCTGATTTAGAGCAGGTGATTCCCTATAAGCGGGCGCGCTCGCTTATCTTGAAAAATCCCGACCATATCGTAGTGATTGATTGTCCCTGCCGCTCCGCCAGGGAGAATCCCTGTATGCCCATTGACGTTTGTCTGGTCATCGGCGATCCTTTTGCGAGCTTTATCCGTGAACATCAACCAGAACGCTCAAGAGAGATTACCCGTGATGAAGCGATTGAAATTCTCAAAGCCGAAGATGCACGTGGACATGTACATCATGCCTTTTTCAAGGATGCGATGCTAGATCGTTTTTACGCCATCTGTAATTGCTGTGAATGTTGTTGTGGAGCGATGAACGCTCACAATAATGGCACGCTAATGCTCGCCTCTTCAGGCTTTATCGCCCAAGTGGACGAAGACTTATGTATTAGTTGTGATAATTGCGTGGAGTATTGTCAGTTTGGCGCGCTTGAGATGGGTGATTTAATGATGGATATCTCCTACGAAAATTGCATGGGTTGCGGCGTTTGCATCGACAAATGCGACCAAGAAGCACTCAAGCTCGTAGCAGATGAAGCCAAAGGTGTTCCGCTGAATATTTGTGCCTTGATGGATGAAGTTGTGTGATTTTTTCTAGCTATTCAGCCTCTCCAAGAAATGTCTCTAGATCGGTGCAAAAAAAATGAGCCTTTGGTAAAAAAGCTCATTTTTTAAGAGTATATTTTTGAATTATTTGCCCAATCTTTCCCGAATACTCTCCAAGTGCGTAAAACTATGACGCAGGGCGTGATCTTCTAGGAAGAACTGTGTTGTCAGGGGGGCATTGGCATTGAGAGAAACCTTGTTCGCATTATCCAGCTCGGAATCAGTGAACTTCCTGACTCTGTCTGCGGCGACTTTGCTGTTTTCTCGTAATAAGGTGAGAACATCTTCTTTGGCAACTTGGGCAAATTCTTTTGCATGGTCAGCATTGATACCATCAATCACATCCATCGTCACGCCAGCGATTGGCTTCCCTGAAGCAAGTTCTGATGCTAGATCAACTTCGGCTTGATAGGAACTGGCAACATGATGAACCAGTACGCCAACGCTGCGTTCCTCTCCAGGCACGATCATTTTCCATTCCGAAGCAGTAAAGCCTTCAACATAACCTGCCAGAGCTTCTGCTCCTTGTTCTATTCGTTCTGCTAGTGCATTTGCTCGTTCGCTCATTTTGTTCTCCTTTTAACTATATAAAGACTACCGTTAATGTCGCATATCGATTATACACTATTTTTTCTCTTCCATTAATCAAGAAGAGACATTGGGGCAGCTTCAAGAACACGAATTTGGGAAATTCTGAAAGGGATAAGATTGCTGCCAGAACCAAGAGAGATAGATTAGAAGCGGGGCTTCTCGCTGAATATTTATGCCTTGATGAATGATGTTGGGTAATTTTTCTCTTTATACAAAAAAGGAGCGATGCACCTTCAAAGTGCATCGCTCCTTTTTGTTTTTATATGAACTGTTAAATCTTTAACTTAAAGCTCTCACAAACGCCGCCCCATCATCCATTGCCTTGAAGTTGGAGGGCAAAGTTTTATGATGTCGTTTAGGGAGATGTTCTTCGAGGGCTTTCTTGACCACTTCTAAGGGGAGAACTTCCTCCGCTTCGAGTAATGCGCCGACCATGACCATATTGCTCAGGCGCGGGTTGCCGATATCTTCTGCCATTTCTGCGGCGGGGATATAGAAACCGCGCAAATCTTCACGTTCTATCTCACGGTTGATGAGAGAAGAATTTGCGATGACCAAGCCGCCTTCGACCATCATTGGCTCGTACATGTCGAGGGAGGGGAGATTCATCGCAAGTACAATTGCGGGGTTACGTGTCAGTGGGGAACCAATTGATTCATCCGAGATTGTCACGGTGCATCGGGCTGTCCCACCACGCATTTCGGGGCCATAAGAGGGAATCCATGTTACATGCTTGCCTGCATCCATTGCTGCATAGGCGAGAACTTGCCCTGCAAAGAGCGTGCCTTGTCCGCCAAATCCAGATACTATTATATTTGTTTCCATTATTATCCTCCTATACCTTTAACGCTTTTACTTCGGGGGCAACTTTATAGTCGCCTAATGGATAATAGGGAACCATCTGCTCCTCTATAAAATTGAGGGCTTCACTTGGTGTAAATTTTAAATTTGTGGGGCAAGAGGAGAGCAATTCGACCATTGCGAAGCCCATGCCACGTTCTTGCACTTCAAAGGCACGTCTAATGGCTTTTTTCGATTTACGAATATTGGCGGGGTTATGCAAAGAGCGGCGCACCGAATAGCTAGTGCCGTCAATGGTTGAGAGCATTTCAGACATGCGCACAGGGTAGCCCATTACTTCCACATCGCGTCCGTTCGGAGATGATGTTGTTCGCATACCAGGGAGCGTGGTAGGTGCCATTTGCCCGCCTGTCATGCCATAAATGGCGTTATTGATGAAGATAACGGTAATGTTTTCACCACGAATAGCAGCATGAACGATTTCTGCCATACCAATAGATGCTAAATCGCCATCACCCTGATAGGTATAAACGGTGTTGTTCGGGCGCACGCGTTTGATGCCTGTTGCCATTGCGGGAGCACGACCATGAGCGGCTTCTACAAAATCGTGGTTAAAATAATCGTAAGCAAAAACCGAGCAACCAACTGGCGCAACGCCAATCGTTTTTTCTCTAATGCCCATTTCATCTAAAACTTCTGCTACTAGGCGGTGTGCCGTGCCGTGTGTACAGCCAGGGCAATAATGCGTGGTAGTTGGGGTAAATGATTCGGGGCGGCTATAAACAACTTCCATCTCTATCATTGGTCACCTCTTTCAATTCGTGCTTCAAGACGTTCTAGCCATTGCACTTTTTCTTGTCCGTCAGCAATATCTTCAGTATTTTGATTAACTCTGTGGATTTCTTCTAGGATTTCATCGGGAAGGGGCGTGATGCCGCCGATTCTGCCGTAAAATTCGATCGGGACGTTCCCGCCTACGGCTTGCTTTACGTCATTCAACATCTGCCCGGTATTCATCTCTACCACTAAAATTCTTCTGACACGTTTGCTCAATTCCCGAATCGCCTCTGTGGGGAAAGGGGCAAGGGTGATGGGGCGTATCATGCCCACCTTTACACCTTCTTCACGCGCTGTGCGCAAAGCAGAGGAGCAAATTCGGCCTGCTACGCCAAAGCTGATGATGGCGATTTCGGCATCATCAAGCTCATATTCTTTATAGAGAATTTCGTTTTTCTCAATCTCCATCCAACGTTTTAATAAACGAATATTGGTCACTTCTTCATCGGGTGGGTCAATATAAATGGAAGTAAGGATATTTGGATCACGGCCTTCTGCGCCATAAACGGACCATTCTGGGGGTTTTTCTGGCAAACCGCGCATGGGGGGTAATTCTGCTGGTTCCATCATTTGCCCAAGATTACCATCTACGGCAATGAAAACGAGTGCTCTGTATTTATCGGCTAAATCAAAAGCGAGGGTGATATAGTCTATGGCTTCTTGTACTGTTGCGGGCGCAAGAACGATGGGGAAATAATCGCCATGCCCGCCGCCTTTTACCATTTGATTATAGTCACTCTGTGATGGGGCAATATTCCCCAAGCCGGGGCCGCCGCGCATCACGTTGACGACTACTGCGGGCACTTCTGTCCCTGCAATATAAGATAGGGCTTCACTCATCAAGCTCAATCCAGGCCCAGATGTTGCTGTTAGGGAGCGCACACCTGCACAAGCTGCACCATAGACCATGTGGATTGCACCGATTTCACTTTCCGCTTGCAAAAACGCACGTCCAAGTTCGGGCATCCGTTTTGCCATATATTCTAAAAATTCGCTGGCTGGGGTAATCGGATATCCAAAGAAACCTTCTACGCCTGCGCGTACAGCTGCTTCGGCAAAGGCATCGTTTCCTTTCATTAATTCTTTTGTCATTTCTTCTTCCTCTTTTCCCTATAGACTGTAATTGCTGCATCTGGGCAAACAACGGCACAGATTACACAGCCTGTGCAACCCTCGGCTATTAGCATTGCAGGGTGATAGCCTTTTGGGGTGAGGTGCTCCATATCCAACGCAATCACATTCTGAGGGCAAGCCTCTACACAGAGACTACACCCCTTGCAGTGCATTTGGTCAACTTCTATCGTACCTTTTAGCGCCATATTTTGAAACTCCTTCTAAATATAATCTTTTGAAGAAAAAGCGAAGTATAGAAAATCTTTGGTAGTGGTAAAAAAATAAGTGATGGATTTGTCATTGCGAGCCAGTGTTTTGGCGAAGCAATCTCCCTGATGGGGTGGGGACTGCCACGCTTCGTAAACTCCGCTCGCAGTGACAGGAATATCACTTAAACCTAATCACCACCAAATCTTTTTTAATGTGGCTCTTGGCTTGAAAACTTTATAAATAGGGAAAAAAATAGGGTAGGAATTTATCCTACCCTATAGGTGTGTTTATTCCAGCCGGAGCGCAATAATCCCGAGGAGATTTAATTTACTAAGCCTACTCCCATTTGTTTTGGGAGCATCTTTCATCATCGTTATTAGCAAGCAAGGGGAAAGAGAGATATTTTTTTTATTGATTTTTTTTAAATCTTTATCAAACATCTTTTATTCTCCTTTTGGTGAAAAGCTAACTATAACAATTAGCAGAGAGAAAAGGCAAGGTCCATTCCTACTATTTCCAGTATAACATTCATCGCTTATTTTTCTAAAAATGGTGAAAGTATATATGATGATTAAGCAGAAGGTCATGCGGTAATTTAGGAGAGTTAGCGTAAAATTAGGAGGCTTTTATTCTCAAAGGAGCATATTCTGGAGGACGCTTATGAAAAAACTTTCCCATCAAATGCTTATATTGAGCATTATCATCGTAGCTTTTGGCATTATATTTGCAATGATGATTAGTGCTGAGACAAACACCTACCATCAAGGGGAAGAGATTTATCTTTCTACTCCTGAGCAAGATGCCTGCCTGCATTGTCATATTGCTGGCTCTGCCCCTAATCCACAAGTGCCCAATAATCGTTGGATTAGTTTTGGTGGGGCGGGCATAATCTTTTTCTTTGGCATCACGCGTAATCTTAGCATTTGGAAAACCCGTGATGCAGAGTGGCAGCATCGTTGGATGCGCCCTTTGAGCAGAATAATCGCTGTATTATTCCTGACACAAATCATTGTGGGTGGCATTCTGATTTTCTTTGCGAACCCCATGCCTGAAGCCCTTCTCAATACCCCTGTGAGTTTCGACTATATTATCAGAGCCATTCATTGGGGGAGCGCAATACTCCTCTTCGTGAGCACGCTCATATTTAGTTTTGTTGGCTCACAAACTTCTGAAGACCAACGTTTATTTTGGGGAAGCTTATTTCTCCTAGAAGTGTTTGGCGGCATCTATGCCATGAGCCAATTATCCCTCGCTTATTTGCGTGCCGATTGGGTAATCAATCTCGACCCAAGCCGTTTATATACCCTGCACCTTTTCCTCCTCCCCGCTATGATTATTGGTATTCTGGGGCTATATCTCACAAAGTTGGAGAAATCAAATGACTAAAATACTCACCCAAATAAAAGATTTCTTTCTCCACTCCCTTTTACAGCTGAGAATCTGGAAAAAAATCTATCCCGGCATTACCCACTTCCTTATCTTTTGGGGCGTTTTGATCCAAATTATTGGCACAGCCATTAATTTGATGCAGATGAAACTCTTCACCCCCTTTGAACTCTCTATTCCGCGCATGGAAGGTTATTTCTTCTATGAATGGATTATGGATTTAGCAGGTATTTTCATCATTGTGGGCGTTTCGATGGCGCTTATTCGCCGCCTTGTGATGAAGCCTAAAATTCTTGGTTATAAGTGGGATGATTATTTCTCGCTCATTTTACTGGGATTAATGGCATTAGCGGGATTCTCCACCGAAGGTTTGCGTTTAATTAGCGTAAGCCCCGATTGGATGGGCTATTCATTTACCGGTAGCATCGTTGCAAATATGTTTTTGGCTTGGGGCGTGACTCCAGACATTGCCTTTCGTATACATCCCTACTTCGTCCTTTTGCACACTTTCTTGGGTTTAGTTTTCGCCGCTACGCTACCTTTTACCAAATTGCGCCATATTATTATGGCACCCCTTTATATATGGCTACGGCCTCGCCGCCATATGGGGGCGTTGTCAAAAATTGAAGATATTGAAGAAACAGAATTGCTCGGAGTTGGCAATATCAACGAATTTACATCCCGAGAATTGCTTTCTTTTGATGCCTGTCTTGATTGTGGTCGCTGTGAAGATGTTTGCCCTGCTACCATCAGTGGCTTAGATTATTCACCGCGTACATTAATCCAGAGCCTACGAGATGATGCTTTTAGCTCTTTAATTAAAGGGGGCTCTTCAGAGATTTCTGAAAAAATGTTCAAAGAAGAGACTCTCTGGGCCTGTACTACTTGTGGGGCTTGTCTTACACGTTGTCCTCTCTTTATTCGCCCACCCGAGCGCGTAGTAGATTTACGTCGCTACGCTACTCTTATGACGGGTGAAATGCCTAAATCGGTGGGTGATACTTTAAGAAATATGGAACGTCAGGGTAATCCTTGGGGAATGCCTCCTCAAGACCGCATGAAATGGGCCGATGGCTTAGAGGTGCGCGAGTTAGCGCCCGGTGATGATACTGATATTCTCTTCTTTGCTGGTTGTGCTGCTGCCTTTGATGAACGCAATAAAAAAGTAACTCAATCCTTTGTTAAACTTCTCAAAAAAGCAGATGTAGATTTTGGGGTACTCGGTTTAGATGAAGGCTGTTGTGGTGAAACTGCGCGCCGTATGGGGCATGAATATATCTTCCAGGTTATGGCAGAGCAGAATATAGAAACTTTTAAGGAAATTAATTTTAAGCGTATTGTTACCCAATGCCCACACTGCCTGAATACTTTGAAAAATGAATATTCACAAATGGGTGGTGATTTTGAAGTGATCCATTCTAGTCAATTGCTGACAGAAATTAGCGATAATTTAGGCTTAGATCAAGTAAAGGGTGATGGTGTTGAAGGGAAATTGGCTTACCACGATTCCTGTTATTTGGGGCGCTATAATAACGAATATAAAGCCCCACGTGATTTGCTTGATTTAGCGAAAACAGATCGTGTAGAGTTGGCGCGTAATAAAGAAAATAGCTTCTGCTGTGGCGCTGGTGGCGGCGGGATGTGGGTGGAAACGGATGCAGATAAACGCATTAACCATCATCGCTTGCAAGAGGCTATAGATGTAGAAGCCGAAGTCGTTGCAACTGCCTGCCCTTATTGCCTCACTATGTTCGAAGATGCCGCCAACGCGAAAGGCTTGGGTGAGCAACTTCAAATTTTAGATATTTCTGAGATTTTGGAAAAACAGATTGAAGGGAAAAAAGAATAGAAGAGGAAACCGCTCCCTCTGCCCTAAAGGGCATCTCCCCCAAATTCTAAAAACGGAATTTAGGGGAGAGTGGGACAGTGGTGGGTTTTTAATATTTTCTCTAAAAAACACTTCCTTTTTCTCAATCCCCATAAACGCGAAGCATTTGGGGGGATGCTCTAGCGAAGCGAGGAGCAGGGGGGCTTCGCTTCTTGCCAGTCCTTAATGTTGCCAAAGGGAGTGAATACGTAAGTTTATATAATTAGAATAGTCAGAGAATAAAATTCTCTGACTATTTTTTTATGAGATAATGAATAGTGCTTGCTCGCTTTTTAATATAATTATGATTATGCTAAAAAAGCGAGTATTTATAAAAAAGAAAGGGATATTTGAAAGGGAGAAGTTATGATAAGCAAAAGAAAAATTACAGATCTGAAATTAGCAAAGATAGCAGATGGGCTTTTGGAAGTAGGGTGTGTGAAGTTTGGCGAGTTTGAGCTTAAGTCTGGGGCAAAATCGCCTATTTATATTGATTTGCGGCGTTTGGTGGCTTTCCCTGAATTGCTTAAAGATGTGGCTGGGGCTTATGCTGATATTTTGAATGGTCTCGATTTTGATATGCTTGCTGCGCTGCCTTATGCCGCGATGCCAATTGGAACTGCAATCTCTTTGCATGGGAACTGGAAAATGGTTTACCCACGCAAAGAAGTGAAGGGATATGGCACGCAAGTTGAGGTAGAAGGTGTTTTTGAAGTTGACCAACGTGCAGTGGTCATTGATGATCTGATTTCCACTGGCGGAAGCAAGTTAGAGGGAATCGAAAAATTAAATGCAGTTGGTTTGAAGGTGGAAGATATTGTCGTGTTGATAGATCGTCAGGCAGGGGGCGTGGGCTTTATGGAAGAGCATGGCTATAAATTGCATAGTGTTTTTACTTTGCCGCAATTGCTAGATTATTGGGAAGAAGCGGGTGCGGTAGATGCTAAGCTAATGCTAAAGGCACGGGCATTTTTAGCTTCATAATATATTCTTAGGCATAATAAAAGCACCCCCTCTTTTATGTTTTTTCAGAAGGGGTGCTTTTATTCCGTACAAGGAACCAATATCCCGCCGCTTGCGGCGGGATATTTCATTAAGCTCTAAGGGTCTACTTCCAGGGTTGCACAAAGTAGCCTTCTTCTTCTTCCCTATCATAGAAGATGAAAGATGTATCTCTATCATAGCGTTCGCTGTAGTGTGTTATTTCGTCGAGGAAGTATGCTTGATATTGTTGGCAATGGGTATCAATATTATTCCACTCATTATAATGAACCCCGAAAACTAGACCACAGGTTAAGATAGAATCCCAAAAATTT
>JABGQV010000127.1 GCA_018648655.1 Anaerolineae bacterium
ATAGGGAGATAGGCTTTGCAACGGCAATAGCAACTCCGCGTATATTTGTTTCTTCTAAAGAAATTACTTCATAATCATTGGAACTTTCAGAAACTAACCCATCAGAAGCATATCTTTTTATTACACCTGCTCTTTCACCTTGAGCTGGGCTATCTAACGCGGCGATTATTATATCTCCAAACCGAAAACCAAAATTACTCAAATTTAGATCAATAGCTAAAATATAATCATTATCCATAATAGGAATTGGCGTAGCCTGATTCATGCTATCCCCTTCTACGCGAAACCACCTATATACCCTTGGATTAAGAATAATTGGATTTCCTGTTTCACGAAGATTATAAAAATGGTGAGCCACTTCATTGAAATCTAGTTCATCAATAGTCGCATCAAGCTCGGGTTGGGATTCGAATATAAAATCTCCTTCTACACCAGCACGAATTTGATTTTGTGTTGGGAAGATTAATTGGCTTCGTTGCCACGGATAACTTTTGGAGATCTCTGGACGGACAGGGGAGGAATATGAGGGGGCGCTCAAAGGAAATGATGGCCTATCTTTCTTTTTTACAATCTCTTTGCCTTCCCAATCTCCAGTGGGATTATTTATACGCTTTGTGATTTTTGCTATATAATTAAGACATTCATCGCGTTTTTCATACAAGTCTTTTTCGCGAGACAGCCTAGACATCTCTTCAAACATCACTACTGTATTTTCCAACACTTTTTGAGCTGGCATCGTACGATTTAGGATCATAAATGTTTCACCATAAACCCAGCTTGCCAATAATGCATTCCACTTCGATCCCATACGATTGAAGTCTTTAATAGCCGACTTTATATAATACTGAGTCTGTATGATCGTACCTAACTCATAATAAACGCACGCTAGAAAGAAATTACGAAAAGAACGTGCTGGGCATTGTGTGCAATTATTTAGCTGAGCCTCTTCATCAAATTGTATTGAAAGTTCAGCTGCAAGTTCTTTATTCCCTTCAAGTTTTTTAATTTTTTCTTGAAGCGCTCTAGTAATATTAGATTCTATTTCTAAATTGTCTAAGGCTAGATTCAATAAATCCCACATATATAATTCTCCACAGTGCAGTTTACATATTTAATTGTCTTTTAAGCATCGCCAAAGCCTTTAAACTTTCTTTAGCAATAATAGGCGCAAGAACAGGATCTCCCATACTTTTTTCAAGTGTCTGAGCTAAAAGTAAAAGAGATGTCTCAGCAAATCTTTCCGGATCTATTCCCTCTACTTCCTCATTAATTTCCGAAAGGCTATCAATAAGGGTATGGAGAAATTCCTGATACGCCCTAGTCTCTACACGCTGCTTTACCCGAATGCTTTCAGCTGTATACTCTCCTTCTTTAATAATTTTATATTTTTCTTTCTGAACTTGCCAATATATCTTAAGCGTTTCCAATATTTCAGAATCAACAGGAGTTACATCGGCTATTTGTAAACTAATTAGATGAGAGCCTCCAGCATCTAATCCGATTTTTATATTATTCGACAAGCCCTCTGAGATATCAAATGATAAGAACTTTGGTGAATTTTCATTTTCAAAAAACAATTCATCAATAGAATGAGCAGCAATATATTTCTTAATCGTTCCTGTAATCGTTCCCATTGCAGCTCTATCCCAAGTAGATTCTAATAATTTCTTGGTTTTATCATCAAGGCGAACCGCTGTTCTCTCCACAATAGTTTTTACTGTATTTGGATCAAAGGGATATATTAAATTCTTGTTTTTTTCGTTGCCTATAGTTTTCACTGACTTCTTTTTTGATTCATCGCTAGACTTAACTTGAATTTCAGCACGCACTTTAAATTCAATCTCAACACCATCTTTTGTCCAAGTCTTTGCTAGCATCTCCCGTACTTGTGGGCGCAAATCAACAATAGCTTTGATCGTTTCGTAACGTTCAAGTACTGGCATGGGCAACCCTGGGCCTAATACTCTAGAAAACTGGTTTCCTCGCTCTATATATACAGCAAGTCCATCGTAAATAACCAATGTTGCTGGGCCACCAAACCATCTAGCCCAATGTTCACCATCTAAATCCTCAGGTTCTCTAAAAGTAATGAATGGATATCTAGCCAGCTTTTCAAAAGGCTTTGGAAATGGAGGAATACCATAAAGTTTACGTTTAAAAAGAGCAGACATTTCATATTCATCTGGTAATTTATGCATCCTTTTTATTAGTTTTTGGCTTTGGTTGCTTAAAATATTAAATAACATACCTGTACTGATAAGAGGAATAATAAATGCTTTTAATAGAATTATTTTCTTCTGACTGTCACTTATGCCTTCCTTTAAAGCCATCTGCGTATACAAAAACATAACGAGATACATCGCGACAAAAAACAAAAGTAAAACCACAGGAATAATTTCTTTCCCGATACGTTTAATATCATCCCACTGTAGCTCTTTTTTTGTATACCGTACCGCCCAAGTATTCGAATTTTCCGAAGAATAGCTATTTTCACTCATATTTAAATTCCTCGATTACCACGAAGTAATAACTGCTTCCATGCCTCTAATCCCGCCATTTGTTGCTCTATATTTTTGTCATCCGTGCCTCGCAATTCACCTTGCAATGCCGCTATAAAATTCAAAGCAACTATTTGCTTAGGAAGGTCACTATCAATATTACGTGCTTTTTTCAAGCTTTCTTTTATAGTCTCTAAAAAAGCATATCTTGTCGCAATCTGTGCTTCCACCCGTAACCTTTCGGATTCGGAGTTTGCTTCAAGCCTTATTTTATTGATTTTATTTTCCCATTCAGTAAGCCACGTTGCTATAAGCTGTTTTCTCAGCGGGCTTTCTTCATCAATAATGTAATTTACAACTCGAGACGCAAATAAATCAACACCAATCTCCTCTAATCTTGGTAAAGCTCTTTTTCTGATCTCCTGTGCTATTTCATCTAATGCGCCTTTGCTTCGCTCGTCTGTACGGGGCGACCGATTTTCATTTAAATCTTTGATAATATCATCAATATCATCTTGTCTTGGGAACCATAGCTCATCAAAAGTACGTTCAGCAAGCACCAAACGCGCCTTTTCTATAATATGCTGAGCTACTATTTCATCCCAATACTCTTTAGGGTGCTTTTGCTTTTTATCAGCATCAAGAATACTTGTTGTCCCTAAGAGAGAATGTATTCTTGCTGTTGAGTAAGGGTAACTTCCAATAGTTTTGTCAAGTTCAAAACCTTTTTCTAAAATAGGAGATGCTCTTAATATACGATGCCTTTTCTCCTTACTCCAATCACTCCAACTCCTCTGATCGATTTGAAAGGACATAAATATAATCGCATCCATTTCTATCCCATCTTTTGTTAGTGCATTAAAAGGCATTGGCCGAAGCTGTGTTCTTAAGTCTATGATTGCTTCTGGGCGTTCGTACTGCTCTGTAAACAAAATACCTGGGCCATCTACTTTTTCAAATTCAATTCCAACAGACTGCCCAGATACTTGGTGTGAATGCATCCATACAATACCTGGACTCCCCAAATCTTCAAAATAATCGCCAGAAACTCGCATTTCTGTATCTCTTGTAGCATTACTTGTCGCAAACCAGATGGGATATTGTAAGCCCCAAATAAACCAGAACAAAACCCAAAACTTTTGCCGTTTTTCTTCTAGATTTTCAGGATTAGATGCAGGGAAAGTTATTTGCGCTATATGATAAAGACGCCAATAGAATATTGTCAGTATAGGAATTGACAAAAACAACATCCCCAACCATTTCCCAAGGAGCCATCCTCCAAGAAAAATTATTAAATGACGGCATAAAATAATCAAACTTTTAAACTTACTTTTTTTATATGTCAGAATAAGGATTAACGGGCATAAAACAGCAAAAAGTCCAAACCACCTTAGCGTATCAAGAGTATTCTTAACTTGGGTATCATAAAGTTTGATTGCTTTTATTGCCAATGCTTCTGTTAGAAAAATAAACCCATAAGGGAGTATGATAATCAAAACAAACGTAATAACACTAAAATACGTTCCTTTAAACCATCCATTTTCTCGATAACTCTTTATTGTGTCATAAATCCAATAAACACCAATAACAGATAAAAACAAAAGGGAACCAGGCTCACGCAAAATACTACTTCCTATTTCTTGCCACAACAAAGCTTCTGAGTTTCCGTCCATTATTAGCACCACCACCTAAATAAAAACTCTTTTTAAAACTAACCAACACCCTAACAATACTAACAAGTATATATACAGCAAATCCCTATGTCAAGCAACCATCATTTCCCCCCATAACAAACGTATTTTTTATACATTTCCTTAGATTTCATCAGATTCGGATAGTAAGGCTGTTTCTTTCCCCAAAGTCTTTATTTTAGTTAAGAGAAAGCTATAACTCACAATCCACAGGGGCAAACCGGTAATCATTAGTCTATCCCCTTGATCGGATGAAACACCTGTTGCTAACGTCTGAATGACAAAAATAAGATAGAGCATCCAGATTGCTTCCCATTTTCCTTTATAATTGAAAAGCAAGGCATAGCCCATTAGTGGCAAGACAAGCAGATGCAGATATAAGTGCCACTTATTAAGTGTCGTAATGGCAATATCCATTGGGTTTTCTTTACCAATAATCACATAGGCATCTGCAAGTAAGGATTCTTGAACGAGATTATTAGCGTAAACGGAGAAGGTCGCGGCCTTATTACTAAGAAGATAAGCAATATCTTCTTCCCGGGACCAAGTCTCCACAATGGTAGCAACTTCACTCAAGTCTGGTACGCCCTCTACGCGGGCATAGACGCGTGTCAATGTCCAATATTTGAGGGTAACTCCTGCCACGTCTGAGACAATCGCATATCCTAAAATCTGCCAAGTGAGCAATAGTTGAATCCAGAGGGGAATCAGTGCTAGGGCAATTTTCCCCCAAAAGCGTAAAACTTGCCATTTTTTGAAAGATTTAAAGACAATATAGATCAGCAAAATTATAAGTTGAATCTGGTAAGTTGGTTTTGTAACCAGCAAAAGACTCATTATGAAAATCAGCCAATAATATTTTTCCTTATGCTCAGAGAAAAGGAAAAACGCCAAAATGGCTAATAGCAGAATATTAAAAATTTCTGTTAGCCCGTGAAAAGTAAGCGCAATAGGAGATGGATGTGACCAAAAAAGAACGGAGGCAAGAAGGGCAAGCCATATTTTGCCTGTAGAGCGAATTATAGCAAGAAAAATAAAAGCAATTGATGCTAGCCAAAAGAGAAATTGTAATGCCCAGAGCGAATAATCTGGGTTAAAAGGAGTAATAGCTCGTACCCCACCCACGATAAGCGGATAGAGCCACGGACGACGATATAACACTGTCTCTTCTTCGGTATTTCCAAAGAAATTATCACCCGTATCACGATAGTCACGTGCATCTGATGACCACCAAAGATGATTATCCATGCGTCCTTCTTCAAAACCAATATGCGTGGGGTCAGCAAAGGTCTGAGGAATTGCCCATGCAAAATAATACAGGGTTGCAACGCCAAGCGTTATCCCCAATGCGACAAGAAGGTGACGATTTTCTTTTATTATCTCCCAAAGTTTGTTGATTTTCTCTTTCATTTATTCTCCAGAAAAACTACGGCTTTCTATAAGCCCTAGTAGAAAATTTCGGTTATGATGGTTTATTCTCTGGTTTAATGCCTAAAGCATCATAAATTTTCAAAGTAGGTTTCGATTTATTTAAAGTATAAAAATGGATACCACGCACACCGCGGTCAAAAAGATCAAAAGCTTGCTGCGTAGACCACTGAATACCAACTCGTTCAACACCATCATCATCACTTGTGCGAGAAATAGCGCGCAATAATTTAGCAGGAATACGCGCGCCAAGCGCAAGCTCTGAAAGGCGCTTCATGCCATTTCGTGTGATTATAGGCATAATTCCCGCAATTATTGGGATTTCAATGCCAGCAAAGGCACAGCGCTCCCTATAATCATAAAAATCACTATTCTTGAAGAAAAGTTGTGTACAGATATAATCTGCACCCGCATCTACTTTGGCTTTAAGATAATCCATCTCTTTTAAACGATTTGGTGTTTCAGGGTGCCCTTCTACATAGCCTGCGACGCCAACCCCCATTTGAGGAAAGTTTTTCTTGATATAAGTCACTAATTCTGCTGCATAACGAAAACCATTTTTAGGCTGAATATATCCTTGAGAGCCTTTAGGAGGGTCTCCGCGCAAAGCCATGATATTTTCAATACCGCTTTCAGCATATCTTTCTAAAATTTCTTTAATTTCCCATCGTGTTGCTCCAATTGTTGTAAGATGCGCCACAACCGTAATATTGGTCTCTTCTTTAAGACGAAGGACAAGATCATGCGTAAGGTCACGCGCAGAACCACCAGCACCATAAGTAACACTTACATAAGCTGGTTTGATGGGGACTAGTTCTTTAATTGACCGAAAAAGTTCATCGGAAGACTTTTTCGTTTTCGGTGGAAAAAACTCAAAGCTAAAATGAAGTCCTGGTTTTTCTAAAACTTTTGCAATATTCATTTTTACCTCTAAAATTTCAAATTCTAAATTCGATGCTATTATAACGCGAACTTATGAAGAAACGTATTTCTTTTTGCCCTATAGAGGCGATTCTTTTATAGTCCTAAACAAGGTCATAATAAACCTATATAACTATAGATGAACCTTAATTTCTTTTCAAATCTTTAGATGACATAAAACCAACACGAAAAAACAATAAAATTCAGTCAAATCATGATAAGATTCATGCATGCGAAAAATAATATATATCTTGCTCGTTCTCGCCCTCGCTGCTTGTACCACGCCCCCAGAAGAAACCCCCGATTGGGGAGAATACGATCCCTTCGATGTGCCTGGCCCACAATCTGCAGTGCCGCTCTCTACCCTACTTCCTCCTACCCGTGCGGCAGGTGAAGCAATATCCACCCCTACACCAAATTCGGCACGCTTTGCACCCGCCGCCGAACAAGCCTCGGGCTTCAAAATTATCCCCGATTCTGAGTTGGTATACGGTCCTGCTAGTCTGCTTTTAGATATAGATATATATCTAAAAGCAAAAGATGGCTATATAAAAGACTATAAACAGGAAGTAGATGGAGAGATGCTCACTGGCGCAGAAATAATCACTCGCGTTGCGCAAGATTACTCCATAAATCCACGCCTTTTGCTAGCTCTCCTTGAATACCAAAGTGGATGGGTGACCGAAGCGCATCCCGTTGAAACCGATTTCCCCATGCGCTATTATTTAGAATGGTATACGGGACTATATCGTCAGCTTGTGTGGACAGCAAATGAACTGAATCGTGGCTATTATCTATGGCGTACGGATGACGTACGGGAGTGGACGCTCGTAAACGGAGATTTGGTTGCCGTTAACCCTAATATCAACGCGGGGACAGCCGCTTTGCAAAACTACTTTGCCATGCTCTATACCCGTGAAACTTGGGATTATGATGTCTCAGAAGAAGGTTTTTTCGGTACCTACCAATCTCTTTTTGGTTATCCCTTCGACTATGCTATAGAACCCCTTGTACCTGTTGGCATCAAACAACCTCAACTAATCCTCCCCTTTGAGCGTGGTGAAGTGTGGTCCTTTACAGGTGGACCACATGGCGGATGGGATAATGGCTCTGCTTGGGCAGCTCTCGATTTTGCATCAGGTGCCCCACAAGGCTGTCTTCCTGCAGACGCTTGGGCAATCGCCTCTGCCCCAGGTTTGATTGTTCGTTCGGGAAATGGCGCAGTCGTACTCGACTTAGATGGCGATGGCTACGAACAAACAGGTTGGACTTTACTGTATATGCACATGGCAACAGATGAACGCATTCCTACAGGAAGTAAGATTGAAACAGGCACAAAAATTGGCCACCCATCCTGTGAGGGGGGACTCTCCAATGCCGCACATCTGCATTTTGCACGCCGCTATAATGGGGAATGGATTCCCGCAGATGGCAATATACCCTTTATTTTAGACGGCTGGGTTTCAAGTGGAACCGGGATTGCCTATAATGGCTACCTACGAAAAGGGGAAGAAAGCGTAGAAGCGTGGGATGCGCAAAACCCACTAAACGAAATTAAAAGATAACTATAGAAACATTCATTTTTTCTTCAAGCAAGATACCTTTATCAAAAAAGCGCCAATAAAAAAACCTTGCTAAAATAGAAAAAACCGAATATCTGCTTGAGGAAATATATTTTTGAAAACCCATATATCCCTTTTCTTAACAATTATGATTTTCCTTTCAGCCTGTACACCCGCTGAAATAATCTCACCGACTGCAAGCGTAACTATTAGCGCACCTGCTACGGCAACAGGAACTCCCCTCCCAACCGAAACCCCAACACTAATTCCATCTACGGCTACAGCTACCTCTACTCCAAAACCATTTGCAGCATTGCAAGAAATTTCTTTAGCCTATCTTGCAGAAACAGAAGCAGATGCTTCTCTTATAGCACAAAACTTAAACTATCTAGGTAAGAGCGCTCATCCCTCAAATATGTGTGGGCCTCTAGCCGCAGAAATTTTACGTAAGGGTGGTGTAATTAGCCCTTATACAGATATTTATGATTTTTGGTTGCTCAACCCACGAATAAATGGGAATATTTTGAAAGAAGCTTTCCCCAAAAGTCGCTTTAATTTAACAGAAATCCGAATACCTATCTTAGATTATGACTTTTCAAAATCGCCCTTAAAAGAAGGAGATTTTCTTTATCTATATGCAGGTACTAATGGCACATTTGAACATATGTTAGCAGTAACGCGTGTGGACAAGACAGGCAAAGCCTATTCCGTGACAAATTTAAATACCGATGATGGTTATATAGTTAGCGAATTTATGCTTTATGATCCCAACTCCCCAGAAGAAGGACTTTTTAATCATTGGAATAACCGTGAATATGATCACTTAGGCTTAACTGGCTCAGGTGGGTTTGATATTTGGCGCCCAAAATCAAGCTGGGATAATGGTAATGCCATGCTAAATACTTCTATTAATAAAACACTGGAAAATATGGGCGGAGATTGGCATATTTTGATTAAAGAGTTAGGTGGCGAAACACTTTATGCACGCAATATCCATAAAGTGACACATATTGCATCTATCATCAAGGTGCCAATTGCCCTTCTCTTTATGAAATCTATTCAGGCACGCTCTGGTGATTTAGAGAATTATTTAGCAAGTCATGCTTTTGAAAATCGTTCCTACGAACAATTAATATCGGCAATGTTGGTTAATTCAGAAGAACCTGCGACAGGCAGTATATATAATATTGTTCAGAAGAATGGTTTGAATATAGTAAAAACTTTAGAAGATTGGGGTATAGAAGAAATAAGTATTCCATATCGCACCGCAACCTTATATGATTTATCAATGATTTATGAGGGCCTATATCAGCATGAGTTTGTCTCTGAAAAAAACAGCAAATATATTTTAGATTTAATGGGAGAATATACCGAAAATGATGATGAGCGCTCTGGTGTTCTCAAAGATTTTTTTTCCGAAGCCACAATTTATAATAAACGCGGGACACTCACAGACCAATTTCTTGTGATTGGTGATGCTGCAATTATTGAGGTCAACGAAAAAGCTTATATTGTGATTATTGTTGGAAACCAAGATCAATACGGTAGCGCAAATAACACAGATTTATCGAATACACTTGAATCCCTTATACACCTTTTTGGGGATTATTTATTGAGTGAAGAGTGATAAAATTCGACCTTAGGCTATTTTCTTTTACGTTTTTTATTTATATTTACCCGAATACAAAATATTACTATTCAGCAAATTACAGTGATATTATTTGATCCTTATGCTAAAAAAAATTCTTTTCTTTTTAATACTAATTTCGCTTTCCCTCACTTCTTGTGGAGCCAAGCCTGCGTCTTTATGGGGAGAGTACAGTACGCCTACACCCAATGGCGCTCTGCCTACACAGCTTCCTGTAGTGTTACCTACGCAGGAAATTCTGCCTACGTCTACGCCGATAGAAGTGGTTGAAGTTATATCCACATCCACGCCTCTTTCCACGCAAACGCCCACTGCCACTTCCCCAGCTCAAAATACGGCCGTAGTGCCGACGATTGAGCATGATACAAATACAATTCTTTATTATTCACAATCAGGTGATTATCTTGAAACTATTGCATCCCATTTTGGTGTAGAGATAGAAGAAATTACTGGGCCAAAGGAACTTCCCTCTGCGCGAACTTTACTTAATCCAAATACTTTATTAGTTATTCCCGATAATCTTGAAGAAACGACTTCTAATGAGAAAATTTTTCCTGATAGTGAGGTTGTTTTTTCTTCAACGGCTATAGATTTTGAGACAATTTCTTATATTAGCGAAAAAGATGCTTTTCTTAAAGAGTATGAAGAATATCTTGGTTCTACAGGCTGGACGAGTGGTGCAGAGGGGATCGCACGCCTTGCGCAAGAGAATTCGCTTAACCCACGTTTATTAGTCGCGCTCGTTGAATACGAATCAGGTTGGGTTCTGGGAGACCCTGGTAATCTCTCTGAGAGCGATTATCCACTTGGCTATGTAGATTTTCGAGCACGTGGTTTATTTAGACAAATGATGCGCGCAGTGCAAGATTTGGCTCTTGGTTATTATGGTTGGCGTGACGGCACTTTGACTGAACTAACTTTTCCAGACGGTTCAACAATACGCCTTGCACCAGAGTTAAATGCAGGTTCTGTAGCTATTATGTATTATTTTGCCCAAAAATTAGATTATGAACGTTGGGCGCAAACGGTAGATGCACGGGTTGGTTTCCCTGCTCTTTACGCAGAGCTCTTTGATGACCCGTGGTCGCGTGCCCAAAATATTGAGCCTCTTTTCCCTGCTGGGTTAAAGCAACCCACATTAGTACTCCCCTTTGAACCAGAATTACAATGGGCATATACAGGGGGACCACACTCTGCATGGGAGCATGAGGGCGCGATTGCTGCGCTAGATTTTGCACCAAATGAAACCAGTGGTTGTGCGGAAACAAATCGTTGGGTAGTAGCTTCTGCACCAGGATTGGTTGTGCATTCAAATCGTGGAGTGGTAATACTCGATTTGGATGGTGACGGCAATGAAGAAACTGGCTGGAACTTACTATACCTCCATATTGCAACTGAGGGTCGTGTTCCTGTTGGCGTTTGGCTTGAAACAAATGAACGCATTGGAAAACCTTCTTGTGAAGGCGGTGTATCAACTGGAACACATTTACACTTTGCACGTAAATATAATGGGGAATGGATTTTGGCAGATGGTGCGCTCTCGTTTAATCTTGATGGGTGGATTGCACATAATGGCGCTGAACCATATTTGGGCACTTTGACGCGCGGTGATGAAATTATCGAAGCTAGCGTGGTTGGTGATTTCCTTTCTATTATTTTTCGTGATGCCACTGAAGATATTGAAAATGAAGAGTAAAGCCTGAAAGTGTGGTTTTTCCCCCATTCCCCTTTCTAGTATTTTTCTGTAAAAATACTAGAAAGACATAATATAAAAATGAAAAAAACTCCCCTTTCTCTATTTATCACGCTCTATGCAATGCTCTTTTTTCTTTTAACAAGCTGCGCACCAGTAAATACGCCTTATCAATTTAGCCCTACAGCTGATATTCCCATAGCTACATCCACACCTTATGCATCGCGCCCTGAATATACCCCGGGAGAACTCGTTGCTTATACTGCTCAAACAGGCGATACGATACCCGGGCTTGCTGGGCGTTTCAATACCAGCGAAGCAGAGATTTTGGCGGCAAATTCTATCATCCCACATGATGTGAGTACCTTGCCACCGGGAATGCCTATGGAAATTCCCATTTATTATTTGCCACTATGGGGAAGTCAATTTCAAATTTTGCCCGATTCCGCTTTTGTGAATGGACCTGCTGCAAGTGATTTTCATACCGAGACCTTTGTAGATGCTTACCCTGGTTGGCTCAGAGATTATGAAGATTATGTAGGCGGTAAAAAAAGAAGTGGTGCTGAAATTGTAGATTATGTTGCCTATAATTTCAGTGTTAGCCCTCGCCTTTTACTCGCTTTGCTCGAATATCAAGCTGGCGCACTCACCAAACTCAAAGAGCCAAATACTCCTTTCACGCTCGGATACGAAGACCCTATGCTTCACTCGGGGATGTATCTTCAACTAATTTGGGCAGCTAATATACTCAATAATGGCTATTATGGCTGGAGAGGCGGTAATCTACTCGAATTTGAACGTGCCGATGGCTATCTTGAAAGACCAGATCCGTGGCAAAATGCGGCTACGGTTGGCATTCAGTATTATTTTTCGCGCACTCAAGCTGGGATCAGGTATGAAAAAGCGATTGGGGCTGAAGGGTTATTCGAGACATATATTCAACTTTTCGGTAGCGCAGAAGAAAATCCGTCATCCTTCATGCCTGGCTCTTTAGAACAACCAGAGTTTTTGCTTCCCTTTCCACGTGAAAAAACATGGACATATACAGGCGCGCCACATACAGGCTGGGGAACATCCGCACCTTTTGCAGCAATAGATTTTGCGCCACCTTCGGAACGCAGTGGGTGTTTTATAGCAAAACCTGAAGATTACGCAACTGCTGTGGCAACTGGAATGGTGACACGCGTGGACCAAGGCGTGGTTATTCTCGATTTAGATTTGGATGGTGATGAACGGACTGGGTGGTCAATTTTTTACTTACACATTGCTGCATCTAAACGCGCCCAACTTGGCGCAATTATAAATGCGGGCGAATCTATAGGCTACCCATCTTGTGAGGGTGGCACTTCAACTGGCACACATATTCATATTGCTAGAAAATATAACGGGGAGTGGATTTTGGCAGATAGCCCACTCCCCTTCAACTTAGAAGGCTGGATTGCCCACAACGGTACAGAAGCTTACGAAGGAACGCTCTCAAAAAATGGCGTTATTATTCAAGCAAGTATAGTTTCTGAAAATTTCAGTCGAATTACTACAGGAAAATAGGAAAATGGAAAATCACATCACTTTATTGGTTTTTGTTATTAGCTTTGGCGTTGTTGCCTTAGCTTCTAAAGAAATTGGCGCATTTTTTGCCAAATATAATCTCCCACTGATTAGTGGCTTTCTCTTTGCAGGCGTTTTGGTAGGCCCTTTTGTTCTCGACATGATTCCCAGTGAGGCAATAGCTAAACTCCGCTTTGTGGATGAGATTTCTCTAGCTTTTATTGCTTTTGCAGCAGGGAGCGAGCTTTATCTTAAAGAGCTACGTAGTCGCTTTAAAAGCATTGCATGGGTAACAACAGGGCTAGTTTTATCAACCTCAATTTTAGGCAGCTTAGCCTTCTTTTTTCTAACCCAATATATCCCCTTTACACAGGATATGTCTTTCACTCATCGTATTGCTGTTTCGATTTTGGTTGGCGCAATTTTAGTGGCACGCTCGCCCTCTTCTGCGATTGCTATTGTTAATGAATTACGTGCAAAAGGGCCTTTTACTCAAACCATGCTAGGCGTAACCGTCATAATGGATGTGGTTGTTATTATTCTCTTTGCTTTCAATTCAGAAATTGCAGGAGCATTACTCGCTGAACTAAGTGTTAATGCCTCATTTGTAGCTCTTCTACTTGGAGAATTAGCTTTATCTATTTTATTAGGCTATTTACTCGGTAAAGCAATCCACTTAATGCTGCATCTAAAAGTATCTCGTATTTTTAAAGGCTTTCTCTTGCTCATGCTTGGTTATTCTGTTTTTCTTGCGGCAACTTTTTTACGCCACTATACCCATGAAAACTTAGGGATCGAAATTCTTCTTGAACCTTTGCTTATTTGTATGATCGCCAGCTTCTTTGTTATCAACTGGACACCACATAGAGACCAACTCAGTCGAATTTTGCATGATATTAGCCCCCCGATCTATATTGCCTTTTTTACTCTCACCGGTGCCTCCCTTGCGCTCGATGTTCTTGCTAAAACATGGCAAATTGCATTGGCTCTTTTCTTTATTCGTCTCTTCTCAATTTTTCTTGGCTCTTTTACAGGCGGCACCATCGCCCGCGAGCCTTTCAAAAACAACTCAGTCAGTTGGATGGCTTACGTCACTCAAGCAGGTGTTGGGCTGGGTTTGGCAAAAGAAGTTGCAGTTGAATTTCCCCAGTTTGGAATTGACTTTGCCACCATTATTATTGCCGTTATTGTTCTTAATCAAATTGCTGGTCCTCCACTTTTCAAATGGGTCATTACCTATTTAGGTGAAACCCACCCACGTGGACAATCAACTTTCGATGGTACGCGTGATGCCTTCATTTTTGGCACAGACGACCAAGCCCTCGCGGTTGCTCGCTTACTCAAAACAAAGGGTTGGCAGGTCAAATGGATTTGTGCAGACAAATCGTGTGCTATGGCAGCTCCTCATGATGCCGAAGACCAATTGATAATTTTGCCCAAGATAAACCTAAGCAGTCTTGAAAAGATAGATGCCGCTAGGGCAGATGCTGTTATCACCATGCTTTCCGATGAAGAGAATTACAAAATTTCTGAACTCTTCTACGAAAATTATGGCACTACAACTATGGTTACACGTCTAAATGATCTTAGCAATCGTGAGCGTTTCATAAAATTAGATGTTCTTCCCGTTTTTCCGGGCACCGCTACAGTACGATTATTGGATCAATTCGCTCGTAAGCCCGAAACCGCTTCTCTACTCTTGGGGACAGATTCTAAAACCAAAATGCGCGAGATATACGTCCGTGACCCGAACTTGCACGGCATCCCGCTACGTGAGTTGCGGCTCCCAACAAATACTCTTATTGTTGCTATCCATCGCGGTGACAACGACCTCGTCTCACATGGATATACCCGTCTACGCACTGGTGATAAAGTAACGGTTATTGGCACAGTAGAAGATATAGAAGAAGTCCGACTAAAATTAGAAATTTAGTTTTGGGGAGGATAAAAAACCGCACCACACATGATCTAGACTTACTACCGTTAAAATCAAAAGCCCGCGTTTGCGGGCTTTTGATTTATATTAGCGAAAGAAAAGACAGATGAAGACAATGTCGATTTAACGAAATCAAGTTTAAAACACACGTATACCGAGCAATTTAATCCCGTTTATATTCGCCTTGGACAACTAAAACTCGCTCTCCATCTTCGCCTGCTTCGTAAATCTCATAGCGTAACTCAATGGGCATGACCTGATCTAACATCCCCTGTGCAGGGCAATAATGATCAGCAGAGAGTTGCACAGCACGAAGCACAGCTTTCTCGTCTATATTCTTGCCCGTAAGGTCATAAGTAATTGTTGCTTGAGTGAAAACTTTGGGATGCTTTTCAGCGCTATCGGCGTGAACGTTGACTTCGTAGGCATTAATTTCCTGACGCTTTTTACGCAAAATAGAGATAACATCCATTGCGGTGCAACCAGCTAAACTAATTGCCATCAGCTCCATCGGCTTAAAGCCATCGTTCTCCCCACCCACAGCAGGGACAGTGCCAAGAGGCACCTTAAACCCAGATTCGGATGTGCCTTCGAAACTCATGCCATGATCCCAAGTTACTTTTGCGTCCATTATTTTCTCCTATTGCTCTATAACCGGTGTGACGTGTTCTTCGAGCATATATTTGCTAATTTGTCCTGTCCAGGCTAAGCGAACGGTGCCCTCGCGGTCTATAACAAAAGATGTAGGCAAAGTATAAGAACTAAATGCTTTTGCACCATCACCATTTTCGTCAATCCATATCGGGTAGGTTAGGTTAATAGTGGCAAGATATTTCTCTACTGTCTCTGGTTTTTCTTGAGAATCAATACCAATAATTACAAACCCTTCTTCTACATGGTCTTCATAGAATTCTTGTAAAACGGGTAATTCTGCCTTACAGGGAGGGCACCAAGTTGCCCATAAATTCACCAAAACAACCTGCCCATGATAATCTTCGAGATTTTCTTTCTCGCCAGATAAATTTGTAAGGCTTAATTCTGGGGCTAAGAAATCTACTTCCATAGGCACAGAAGAGTATTCCTCTGGGCCACTTTCAACAGAATCTTTATTCATCATTAAAAAGGCGGCGGCAAGTCCTATCAGGATAATACCAACCCCCATAGTAATCAATCCAACTGGAGGTGCAGATTTTTTCTTTAAATCTTTTTTCGTTTTTCGGGAACGTACCTTATTTTTTTTTGCCATTACGATAATTCCTTCTTTTAAAGACTATGAACGCAGCATACTTCACTCTATAGATAAAAAGAATCCGAGCCTATGAACGACTCGGATTCTCTAATTTTGATTTATAGACCTAATAAACGATCGATTTTTGGACGATCAAAACCGATAATAGTCTTGCTACCGATACGAATTTGAGGGACGCCTTGTTGACCACTGCGTCGCACCATATCGCGGGCTGCTGCTTGGTCTCGTGAAACATCTACATCCTTAAATGGAACTTGTTTTTTGCGAAAATACTGCTTTGCTTTTGTGCAATAGCTACAAGTGGGTGTAGAAAACATGATTATACGTGGATATTTCTGTTTTTCTAACATCATCTTATCTATTTAGCTGTGATGCGTTTTATTTCTGCAATCATATTGCTTTCGGGGACTGCACCTGTGATATTTGCGGCACCATCGTTGATGGTAGTTTGAGGTACACCGCTAACATTATATTTATTAGATAATGCTTGGAACTCGGTGGCTTCAACCATTTCAGCCTGAACCATATCACTTTCCATTGCCAATTGGTGGGCGAGCGTCACGGCTCGCGGGCAGTATGGTCAGGTAGGGGTGACAAATACCTGCAACAAAACAGGTTCTGTCAACTCTTTAAGAAAGTCGCGTGTTTCTTGTGCAAGACCAGAGTCACGCCCAGAGACGAGCAAAATATCTTGAATAAGAGAAGTAAACTCGTGCCCGGAAGGGATACCGGCATAACGAATACCGAAATCGGATATGCTATCGCCATCTTTTGCGGCAAGAACAGTTCCAGGGGCTTTGTCTACATTGAATTTTTCTGCAAGATCAGCATCGTCATCAAGATCGTATATCTCAATGCTGAGCTTATCTGAAATATCAACAACTTCTTCAAGAAGCTGTTGAGTGTCAGAACAATACTGACAGTCTTCTTTTTGTCCAAAAAACATAACTTGGACATTTTCTTTCATGGGAGCAAAAGCTTCTTCAATTTGCTTCACCACATCATCGGTTAATAACTTTGCCATAAAAAATCTCCTTCTTTATTTTTTTACAATATTAGTTTGATGTAGTTTGAGCAGTAAAAGTTACATTTTCTTTATAATTGACTTCTATCACGAACAAAATCGTCTAAATCTAAGCGATGGAAGAGTCGTTCGCGTACATCTATAGGAATGGCTGTTTTCTCTGAAGTTTCATGATAAAGATATATAGTCTTTTTAAGTGTGTCTACAACAACACGACAATCATCGCAATCTGCGATATGACTTTCAATTTCTTTACAAAGAGCATCACCTAAAATACCGTCAACGTATTCGGATAAAGATGCTAATAAGGCACCGCAATTAAGATTGTTTTTCATCTTTTTTCTCCGAGTCTAATCTTTCTACATAATACTTTGAAAGTATTTCTCTTAATTTCAAACGTGCACGCAAAAGTCTTAATTTAACTGCAGCTTCGCTAATTTCTAATGCTTCGCTTGTTTCAGCAATGGACAGTTTTTCAATATCTCGCAAAATAAAAACCACACGCAATTTTTCTGATAATTTTTGTACGGCTTCATCTAAATGCTCTTGTGCTTCTGCTGAAATCAACTCACTTTCTGGCAAACAGCACCAATCAGAGAAATGCGTTAACTCTAATTCGCTCTCGTCATCATCTTTTTTAAGTGAAATATCAATCTCAGGCTTTCTCCGCCGAATAAGCATCAAAGATTCATTGACCGCAATTCTATAAAGCCAAGTAGATAAACTTGAACGTGCCTCAAATTTTGGAAGCGCCTGAATTGCTTTAAGGAATGTGTTTTGAAGCACATCTTCTGCATCTTGCGGATTTGCCAGCATTTTCAAAGCAAGGCGATAAATTTTTGTTGAATATGCGTCTACAAGGCGAGCAATTTCAGCCCGATCCCCAGAGCGCAATAATTGCAAAGAAAATTCTTGCTCATTCTCTTTACTCATTTAGATATATCCTTAGATAAAAAGTTACATTAGACTAAAAAGTCTTTTTCAGTATAACGCATGAGTATAAATATAATATAAGTACAAGCTCTTTTATGAACCATTCTAATATGTATCCCCAGAGGCGAGTTAGGATGTAGTACTGCGCTCAAGATAATTTTGATTGTGGGCAGAAAAATATCTAGGTACAAAAAATCTTACTAAAGGAAAAACAAGTTAAATACAGGTACGCCCCAGTTTTTTATCCCAAAGAGATTACACCGTCACATTTTGCTAATGATTATTGTCGAAGCCTTTGGGAAATTTGCCACTAGCTAAGTTTTCTTCAAAACGATAATATCAACGTAGTATGGATAGCGCATTTGAAAACTTCCCCCTTTTTAAAGGTCTGAATAAAGAAACGCTGAGGATTATTAAACCCTTATTCGAGTCGTGCACTTGTCATAAAGGCATTATTTTCGAGCAAGGTGACCCTGCTGTTTATCTTTATTTTGTAATTGAGGGGAGTATAGATATTCTCTACAAGCCTTATGATGCGCCTTCTATTTCAATTACCAGTGTAAAATCTGGGGATGTTTTTGGTTGGTCTGCCATTGCTGGAGACAGGGCCTATACATCTGGTGCGGCTTGTAAAACTGAATGCCAAGCAATGCGTATTCAAGGTGAAGATTTACGAAATCTCTGCATTCAACACCCTCAAACCGGAGAGATTTTACTGGATCGTTTGGCAGAATCTGTATCTACTCGCTGGCAAAATGCGCACACACAAGTACGTGATATACTGACACAAGGCATTTTAAATACTTCATAAATTTTATAAGGAGCATAATTTTGACTTCTGAGCATAATCACCCAGTTCATTCAAAAGAAGAACAAATTAAAGGATTACTTGAGCGAGTAAGCGCATATATTGAACAATATCATGGCGGTTCTGTAGAGTTTCTTTCTCTGAAAGATGATATTCTTGATGTACGTGTTGGCGGCGCTTGTCTTGGTTGCCCACTTTTGCCATCTACCTTGCAAGGTTGGGTAGCAGGGACTATAAATCAATTTTTCCCAGAAATCAAAGTCATTTCGTCAGACTAAAAAAAGAGCGTTCAATAATCTGAACGCTCTTTTTCTATTATTTACTTATGAAAATGTAAGGAGTTTATTCTTGCATTTTTTTCTTTTAAGAAAAATTTCAAGGTTTTTACTCATCCACGCAAACGCATAGCAAGATCGCGAAGTTGAATAAAACTAACAGGCTTAAGCAATATCAAATCACTTGAATCATGTAGTGTTTCTGCAAGAAGAGGATCGGCGGTTGCTAACATAACAGAGACCGAAGCAAGCCTATCGTCTGCACGAATTTCTCTCAACAGTTCATCACCAGAGACTTTAGGTAAATGTAAATCTAAAATAATCAGCGAAGGGACAACTTCTTTTAATCGTTCGTGAGCTTCTTGCCCATCTCCAATTGTCTCAACAGAATATCCAGCCATTTCTATGGCTTTACTGAAAATTTTCTGTTGTTCGGGGTCGTCTTCAATAACCAATGCGAGGGGTTTTTCTTCCATAAGGTTTATATCTCTTCTTCTTTTAGCGGCAAAAGAATAATAAATTTACTGCCTTTTCCAAGCTCGCTTTCTAAGCGAATTTCACCGCGCATCAATCTTACCAAATGATTGACAATAGACAAGCCTAAACCAGAACCTGTATGCAATTCGCGAGTAATTGAGCCATCTACTTGCCTAAAAGATTCAAAAATATACTCTTGCGCTTCTATAGGAATTCCTTTTCCGTTATCTTCTACTTCCAATTTCCAAGCAAGCTCTCCACTTCGAAGCAAGCGGATATTTATCTCTCCATCTCTAGGGGTGAACTTAATTGCATTTGAAAGAAGATTATGTACAATTTGTCCCAGCCAATAAGAATCACCGATAAATTTTTGGGGTAAGTTTTTATCTATCGTAGTCTCTAAAATTAAACCTTGTGTTCTGGCCAGAGATATTTCACCACCTAATCCATCTAATAATTGCTGTGGTTTGAGGAGCACTTCGTTTAGGATTATTTCTCCTGTTTCTATTTGAGCTTGATTAAGTAAATCACTAACAAAATTAAGTAATCTCTGCGAACTCGCGGCGATAGCGCGCGTGGCTTCAGCTTGCTGATTGTTTAATGGCTCAAATACACCAGCATCCAACATCTCTGTGTACCCAAGAATCGCCCCCAGAGGGGTACGCATATCATGGCTCACATTGGCGAGAAGTTGGGTTTTCATATCACTTGCCACAAGAGCTTCTTCATGGGCAATAGCAAGAGCTTGTTCAAGTTCTTTGCGGCGCGTAATATCTTCTTTGACTGCAACATAGTGGGTTATTTCTCCTTGCGTATTTTTAACAGGAGATATCGTTTGCGATTCCCAATAATATGATCCATCTTTACAACGGTTAATCAATTCACCGCGCCATACTTCCCCTTTTCTAATTGTTTTCCATAGTTCATCATAAAAAGAAGCATCATGTTCACCAGATTTCAATAAATTTGGCGTTTCCCCAATAAACTCTTCAGCTGAATAACCTGTAATTCTTAAGGCCGCGGGGTTTGCAAATTCAATTATGCCTTCGGTATTTGTAATTACAATTCCGCTGGCAGCTTGTTCTGTCGCTCGTGAAAGGTTTCTCAAGTTTTTTTCAGCTTCTTTTACTCTAGTAATATCATCTTTAACAGCAACATAGCTTACGACTTTGCCATCATCGTTTTGAACGGGGGAAATACTGGCATGTTCCCAATATAGATTACCGTTTTTCTTTTTATTGATAATTTCACCACGCCAAATATCACCTTTCGCTAAAACTTCCCACATTTCCTGATAGAAAGATGATGGATGTTGACCCGATTTAAGTACACGTGGATTATTGCCCAGTGCTTCTTCTTTGGTATAACCTGTCACCTGAGAAAAGGCTGGGTTAACATATTCTATTGCACCATCTGTGTCTGTAATCACAATACTACTAGCAGATGCATCCACAGCGGAAGCAAGTTGACGCATATTCGTTTCGATAGCTTTTCTTTGCAATACCGTCCCCAATTGTATTACGGCAGCCGAGATCAAATCAATCATATAGTGATCTATAGTACGCACCTTGTCGGTATATAAAATCAAAACAGCTACAATTTCTCCCCCATCCAAGACTGGTGCACCAAAAGTCGTTTTTAAATTCGCCTTTTTGGCATAATCAGCACGTAAATACACATCCTTAGATAAGACGGAGGTATCTTTTTGCCATTCTGTTTTCTTTGATGCCCAAACACGCCCTGGGAGTCCTTCTCCTAGCTTAAATGTAAAATCTTGGCTTGCTATGCTAAAAACTGTCATTTCTTTTGTATATTCAGCGCGGCTATAACAAGCACCACTATTTATTAAATGATCTTCTTTTTTATTTGGTAACCAAACTTCACCAAAGATCCAGCCTGCTTGTTCTACAAGAATTTCTAATGCTTTATTTAATGAGGCGGTGAAAGTATCTACTTTAGCCACTTCTTGAATGATTGACAATAGAAGATTGGTCGCTTTTTCTTGTTTAGTGCGCTCTGTAATATCTTCTATAGAAATATTTACCCGCTCCCAAGTCTCTTCGTATCCTGCTCTGACTGAAAAACGAACAACAACATTTTTTTGCTTTCCACTCAATGTATTATGGACTGTTTCTATGGGTCGATTAAGAACACCTTCCCATAGACTGAGTACACCATCTCTTAAAGCAAGCATTGCGTGCTCTTGAACAACCAAATGCAAACTGTTTTTTAAAGTTTCTACAGTGCCTGCTAGATATAAATCTATAGCAGCCTGATTTGCGTCTAGGAGAATGATGCTGGAAGCTGCTCCTTGCATTGCATCTGGATTCTCGCGGACATACGCCCGGGGATCATCACTATGCTCTGCTGCAAAGTGATCTAAGCGTTTTTTGATTTTTGAAAAATCAGCTTCCCAAAGAGCGACTGGTGAGCCGAGAAAAATCTCTCTAAAACGTCTTTCATTCTTTTTACTTTGGATTGCTTCATACTCGGCTCTATATAAATATCTGCCCTGAACAAAAGCAGAGACGATCATTAATCCACCTACAGCAATTAGCATCCACAAGGTGGGGAAAATCTGTGAATAAGAAAGGCCTTCCCACACTGCCGGGATAATAAGATAAAAGGCAATATTAAAGAAGACAACGCTTTTCACTTGTCGTGGGTGTAATAAGATTAGTGCCATCAACATAATAGGCACAGACCAAATGAGGGCTTTTCCTGCTTTATCTCCTGTATAGCTTTCAGACTTAACGATGATGGCAACAAAAGGAAGAAAAGTAAAATATAAGATCGTTAGACGCGAACCCCAACGCGGATAAGGACTACGAGCAAAAAGATATGCTCCGCTAAGCATTAACACCCCAACTATATAATATACGACTTCATCAACAGGATGTTTTTCTATTATTGCTCGTAGTCCTTCTGGCAAAAAATAAAGAGGGATTAGAGCAAGTAAAAGCGTTGCTAAAACGGATGCAAAGCGGCGCTCAGCAAAATCTTCTATGGAGGCGTGTGGCTCAACAAATTTTTGAAAAATATTTTTTGAAGATGGAGAGGATTTATCTAGTGTCATAGATAAAAGTTTATCATGGGATTTAATACTATATATAGCAAAAGCATAAAATTTTATTGCCTAATATCTAAATAAGCCTTTACGAAATCTAAAATACACAGTAGGATTTTTGAAATTATCATTCAAAGATTCTCGTTTAGGAAAAAACAATGACAAAAACTCGTACCGAACACGATTTACTTGGTTATAAAGAAGTTCCTGCCGATGCTTACTACGGAATTCATTCCTTACGTGCTGTTGAGAATTTCCCCATTTCTGGCACTGCTATTAGTGCCTATCCAGAATTAGTCAATGCGCTGGCTTCTGTGAAGAAAGCATCTGCATTAGCAAATCATCAATTTGGGCTGCTTAATGATACAAAAAAAGATGCCATTATCCGCGCTTGTGATGATCTTCTAAAAGGTAAATTGCACCACTACTTCGTTGTAGATATTATTCAGGGCGGGGCAGGCACCTCTACCAATATGAACGCTAACGAAGTGATTGCTAACCGTGCACTCGAATATCTGGGGAAAGAACGTGGAGCATATAAAGAACTGCACCCCCTGGAAGATGTAAATATGAGTCAAAGCACCAACGATGTCTATCCCACTGCAATCAAAGTTGCCCTGCACTCTAAAATTGATAATTTAATTAAGGCAATGGGAATTTTGCAAAAAGCCTTTGAAGAAAAAGCCGATGAATTCCATGATATTTTAAAAATGGGGCGCACCCAACTCCAAGATGCGGTGCCGATGACTTTGGGGCAAGAATTTAGCGCCTTCGCCACTATGCTTTCAGAAGACCGAGACCGTCTACGAGAAGCATCTCTATTAATTAACGAAATCAATCTTGGAGCAACCGCTATAGGAACTGGCATCAACGCTCCTAAAGGCTATGCGAAGGTGGTTGGCAAATTACTCGGTGAAGTTACTGGTATTCCACTTATTACCGCAAGAAACCTTGTTGAGGCTACACAAGATGCTGGTGGTTTTGTTCAGCTTTCTGGTGTTCTCAAACGAGTTGCCGTTAAGCTCTCTAAAACATGCAATGATTTACGCCTACTTTCATCAGGGCCACGAGTAGGCTTCAATGAAATCAATCTTCCCCCCGTGCAGGCTGGATCTAGCATAATGCCAGGCAAAGTCAATCCTGTCATTCCTGAGGTAGTTAACCAAATCGCCTTTGAGGTCATCGGTAATGACATAACCGTCTCATTTGCGGCTGAGGCAGGGCAACTACAACTGAATGCCTTTGAACCAATTATTGTTCGGAATCTCTTTAACAGCCTCCGATTTTTGCGCCATGGATGCACCACACTCGCCGAGCGTTGTGTAGTCGGTATTACTGCCAATCGTGACGATTTGCGTGACATGATTGATAAATCTATAGGTATTGTCACCGCCCTAAATCCGCATATAGGATACGAAAATGCCAGCGCAGTTGCTGCAGAAGCACATAAAAGCGGACGCGGCGTGGTCGAGATTGTGCTAGAAAAAGGATTACTTAATAAAGAAGAACTGAATGAGATTCTGCGCCCCGAAGCATTGATTGGAGAATAGTGGGACAATCGTGATTTTAGCTTGATATCGTTTAGTGAGCATTGCTTCCAAAAGAAGCTTCTTTTTGCAGAGAAATAAAAGAGCGAGAGAAATTCTCTCGCTCTTTTTTGCTTTTATCTAATTACAGTTTATTGGCTTTATTCTTGCCACTCTAATTCATACTCACCAATCAAAACAGTATCGCCTTCAATAATCCCCTTTTCACGGAGAGCGACATCAATTTTAAGTGCTTGCATAATCTTCTGAAAACGACGAATAGAACCATAATGTCCCCAATAAGTCATTGCAGCTGCACGTTCTATTGCCTTACCGCTAACCTGCCAATCACCGTCATTAATTCGGGTAATTTCAAATTCATTCGGATCTGTTTCTACACGATAAACAGGCATGGGAGCTTCTTCTTCGAGGGTGGGTAGTTGCGAAAGTTTTTCTACCGCTTTCATCAATAATTCGTGAATATCTGTGCGTGCCAATGCCGAAATAGGCATAATTTCATGGCCACGTTCTTCAAGCTCAGCTTTGATTTCTTCCCAGCGTTCGGCAACATGGGGTTGATCCATTTTATTAAATGCTACAATTTGGGGTTTTTCGCCAAGCTGAGGATCAAAAAGAGAGAGTTCGGTGTTGATTTGACTAAAATCGGCGATGGGGTCTTCGCTCATGCCGTCGAGCAAATGGATGAGGATACGCGTTCGTTGAACATGGCGCAAAAATTCGTGTCCCAGCCCTACCCCCATGGATGCGCCTTCAATTAATCCTGGAATATCAGCAAGGACAACACTTTCAAAATCGCCAAATTTTGCAACACCTAAATTAGGAACAAGAGTGGTAAAGGGATAGGCACCAATTTTGGGGCGCGCATTGGTTAGAGAAGTAAGAAGTGTTGACTTCCCGGCGTTGGGGACGCCGACCAAGCCGATATCGGCAATTAACTTCAACTCCAGCCGAATATTCTTTTCCACGGGCGGCTCACCTTTTTCTGCTGTACGCGGTGTTTGATGACGGGAGTTTTTAAAATGACTATTACCACGCCCACCCCGTCCTCCTTCACAAATAACTAACTCTTGATCTTCTTCTGTGAGGTCGCCAAGAAGTTCATCGTTATCATTATCGTATATCAGCGTGCCAGCCGGGACTTTGATAATAAGGTCATCGGCCGATTTCCCATAGCGATTATTACGACTACCAGGCTTCCCATCATCAGCAATATAGCGGCGTTTGTGACGAAAATTTGCAAGGGTGTTAACGTGAGATGCAACTTGAAAAATGACATCGCCACCTTTTCCGCCATCACCACCATCGGGCCCGCCACGCGGGACATATTTTTCACGGCGAAAATGAACGATGCCATCGCCGCCTTTTCCTGAACTTACATAAACTTCTGCTTGATCTATGAACATGATTTTATCTTTTGGTCTAATTGGTTTAATTGATCTTTCCGCTAATTAGTCTCTAAGAAGCGCAGTATTCTATCATTGAATAGAAAAAAGAACCGAATGAATTATATCATTCGGTTCTTTTTTATTCTGTGTCATTTAGAAAAATTCTACCTAAATCCCCAATGACTTCAACTTCTCTTTGGTGGGGACACCCTTCTCATCCCAGCCACGCTCCGTGTAAAATTCAGGAAGCATTTCATCTAATCTGTTGACATGCCCTTTAGCAGGGCCATCCGGCAGCGGCTCATTCAACATTCTTGGTGGGAGCGTGTCTTCGGTCGAGCCGGCTTTGAGCAGGAACATTCTTTCCAGCGTATACACGCGGTCGGCGGCTTCGAGAACTTCTTCGGGGGTATAAGCGATGCCAGTTGAGTATTCCATCAATTGTGAAAGGCGGACAGGCCAGATCATTCGGTCTGCGCTAAAAACATAGCGAACAGCCAAGAAGACGCATAAACCAGAGGCGTCGATCAGCGTGAAAGCGTTCTGGAAACGAGCGACCAATTCCGCTTTGCCATCTGTAGAGTGCGGGTCTTCTTTCACGGGGACACCGAAAACTTCTTCGTAGGCCACGTCGCCTTCCATATGAGATGCGCCTTTATTGGATGTCGCATAAAGCAAGCCCATCCCCTGCGAACCACGCGGGTCGTAGCCAGGGAATTCCTGTTTACGGGTCGTCACCGCAAGTTCGGGATGCCCAAATTTATCCGCGAAACGGTAGCTACCCTCCGCAAGTTCGTTGCCGAATCCTTCGCGATAGGCCATCTTTTGCACCATCTCAATCATTGCGTCAGGCTCCCCAAAACGAAGCTCCATTCCAACTTCTTCATCTGAAAGATAGCCTTTTTCAACCATTTCCATCGCAACGGC
>JABGQV010000057.1 GCA_018648655.1 Anaerolineae bacterium
ACGAGGCTAAAAGTCTCCATTAGAAACTGTCCGAAAGCTTTGAGGACATACACTGCCCAATGATGATCAGCAGGAGCAATCAGCGTAATATAGTCGTTGAAAAATGTTTGGCTCTCTGTCCCCTCCCCCGCAATTTCTGAACTGACAACGCCCAAATTCGCTTCCCCTTCCAGCAGGCGCGGAACAATATGCGGTGGCGTACAAGCTAAAATATTGACTCTAATTCCAGGGTAACGCTCACAGAAACGTGCTACCAGTAAAGGCAAAATATATTTTCCAGCAGTGGTGCTACAAGCGATATTCAACTCACCGACCACTTCATTATCCAATGAAGCCATCATCTCTTTTACGTCGCCACATTTTTTAATTAAATCCCGCGCCGAGGGCAGAAGCAAGCGTCCAGCATCCGTCAAGCGGAGTGCTCCAGACCGGTCAAATAACTCTGTCCCCAACTCATGCTCCAAAATCTTAACATGATGGCTAATCGTCGGCTGCGTAAGATGCAAACGCTTCGCTGCTTCTGAAAAATTCAAATGTTCGGCAGCGTACAAAAAAGATTTTAGCTTAGCCAAGTCCATTTCATTCCTCAATTTTACTTTGTTCAAAGTCACAATTAGCTTGTGAAAGTATGCACTATATTATGACACGAGCAAACTTTTTTGACAATAACAAGCATACACCACATCTGGATTTTCCTAAATTCACCGATTATGTCGAATGATTCGTGGAAATAGTATTGAAATATCTTTTTGAACCTCTTCTTGCCAATCAATAAATTGATGTAAAAAGCTATGTTGACTATTCCTTCCTTATGATAACTGGTTAAAATCTAAAGAGGGTTACACTTTGCGTTTACGAGCACAAAGCCTTCTTGTATTTTGCTTTCGCGTAGGACTTCGTTCACTTGGGGGGTGATATTGATGAATTCGCGGCGGGCAGGGGTATGGAACCAGAGTTCTTTACGATAGGATTTCATCTTTTCCTCTTTTTTTATAGTAACTCTCGTATGGAAATATAAGATCTTTGTAGAATACTATGGAGAGATATGAAATGCAAGCATTCTCAAAAAAGAGATGTTTAGAACTAAAGAATAGGCAATTTTATATGGAAAGTGGCACCTTTCAATAAACCACTTGTTACAGATATTTCGCCACCGTGAAGCTCAATAATTGATTTAGAAATGGCTAATCCCAACCCGCTTCCAGGCAATCGGTTTACGCGTGGTAATGTTGCTTCGACACGATAAAACCGTTCAAATATGTGGGGTAAATGCTTGTCGGCAATCCCTCTTCCTGTGTCTGTTACGGTTATATATATAAGCTCATCTGTTTTTCTGAGTTTTACCTCAGTGCTAACATTGCCTCCTTGGGGGGTATGTTTTAGAGCATTATCGAAGAGATTGGTTAAGACTCGGCGAAGTTGGTCTTCATTGCCGAAAATTTTTGGCATATTGGAATCTGAGATTATATTCAATTGCACCTTTTTCTGTTCTGCGCGCACAGCGAAGGTGGCGCAGACTTCTTCTACAAGCAGGGTCATATCAACTTGATCTCGTTTGCCAGATTCCATCCCAGCTTCGAGCCGAGAGAGATCAAGTAAATTATTAACCATCTTTCCCAATCGATCTATTTCTTGTTCAATTTCTGTAAGAAAGCGTTCTGAAACTTCGGGATCATTTAAAGCACCGGCACGCAGAGCTTCTACCCGCAATTTAGTCGATGTGAGCGGCGTGCGCAGTTCGTGGCTGGCATTTGCCACGAAAGCACGCAGTTCTGCCATATGCCCTTCTACGCGGTTTGCCATGCTATTAAATGTCTCGGCTAGAAGGTGTAATTCTTGTGGTCCAGTTGGTGTTACGCGAGCCCCTAAATCCCCTCGGCGCAGACGTTCTGATATAGTTGTTAGTTCTTCAATAGGGCGGGCTAGGTTTCGCGCTAAAAACCAGCCGAAAATGCTAACACCCAAAGTTACCAGTACTGCGCTCAATAAAAGTAAATTTAATAAGCGTTGCTGGGAGGTAGTTGTCATTGCCAGCGCAAGGGGGGTTTCTAGCCGCAAGATTCCAAAGATTTTATCTTCGTGCTGAACACGAACTGCAACATAAAGCGTATCAATACCTTCTTCATCTTCGCGGATAAACTCCCCTTCACCAAGCTCATTCTCTAAGGCAACGAAAATTTCGGGGTCTGTGTTCATATCGGCTTGGTGAGGGAGGCTTCCATCACTTTTGAATAAGGGTGTACCGTCTACGAAGTAAAGAGTGTAGAGAATATCTTTTTCATCTGCCAATAAACGATCTATAGCGTTGTGCACCTCGGCATATGACATATCGCCTTCGAGGAGTTTTTCCAGGGGCTCCTCTAATGCATTGCTTGCGGCGAAGGCTAAATCCTCTAAGTGATGTTCCACTTGCTCTCGCGATGCTGCGATAATAGAACGCCCGGCAAAGATAGAGATTGCCCCAATGCTGATAATAGCAACCAAGAAGTGAGAAAGTGTTAATCGTGTATATAAGTTATGCGGTAACGGAAATTTCATTCTAGCTCCTCCGCTCCGGCAAAGCGATATCCGTATCCGCGCACGGTTCGAATAAACTTCGGACTGGCTGGGTCGGCTTCAATTTTTAGACGTAACCAGCGTATGTGAACATCTAAAGTGCGAGTCTCGCCGACCCAGTCTATGCCCCAGACTTTGTTGATCAAATTGCTGCGACTCATTGCTTGTCCCATATTGGTCATGAGAATAGTTAGCAGATCAAATTCTCGTGCGGAGACTTGGATTTCTTGGTCGTCTTTGAATACCCGACGAGCAACGATATCTAACTGAAGAGGTCCTGCCTGAATAAGTTTAGATGTATCTATTTGCTGGTCTAGGGCTACGCGGCGCAAAATAGCCTGAATACGCGCCAATAGTTCTCGGAAAGAAAATGGTTTGACGAGATAATCGTCGGCGCCTACTTCCAAGCCCAGGACACGGTCGATTTCGTCGCTGCGGGCGGTGAGCATAATGACGGGGACGGTACTAAAGCTTCTTAAGCGGCGGCAAACCTCTCTTCCGTTAATATCCGGAAGCATTATATCCAGCACAATAACATCGGGGTGAAATTCAGGCACAATTGCCAGCGCAGACTGCCCATCTTCCACGGCTTTAACTTCAAAGCCTTCCTGGCGGAGACTGTAGGTTAGGGAATCAACGATAAGGTGTTCGTCATCTACAATAAGGATTCTTGGCATAAGGCTTTCCTTCTAAGTGTCTCTGATGCTAATTAGGCTCTTCTATTTAGTGTAGCCCATTTTTCCTATTATTAGGGTTTTTGGGGTTTTCCTTAACCAAATCTTAAACTTGTCGTGCTTGGTTGTTAACTGATTGCTCATTTAATAATACTAAACTTTGGGGGTAATGGATAAAAAAGCAAGGTCTCAAGTTTCAGGTAGGTCTTTGACAAGAAGGAAACTTCATGCAGAGGTCTAATTCTTCGGTTGTTCTTGGCAGCCGAGTTTTTACCTTTTTGTTGCTGATCTCTTTGGGTATTTGGGGCTGGCTGCAAAGAGGCTTGCTTTTTAGTCCCGGCCGCTTGAGTGCAAAAGAAAAACAAGGTGTGGTTTTGGAAGGGTTTAGCTCTCATGCAGAATTTGAAAAAGAGTGCAAACGCTGCCACCAATCATTAAAGACTCAACAGGCTTTTTTATGCACAGAGTGCCACACCAATATTGCCGATGAAGTCAATTTGCAAGATGGAGTGCATGGTCAGTTGGATAATGTAATGCAATGCGAGAAATGTCACCCAGACCATCGAGGGGTAGATTTTGACCCCGCTCAAGCGGCGTTGGCGTTTTTTGATCATGATATTACAAGTTTTCGTTTGATACGGCATCAATTTGATTT
>JABGQV010000019.1 GCA_018648655.1 Anaerolineae bacterium
GCTGACTGTGCGACATCAACCGTTTAAGGTGTGCGTTTTCACCGTTTTACGCACTAATACTTTAGCTACCCCTTTCCCCATTCCATTGGTGCCACCGGTTATTAATATTTTCATTATTATCTCCTTTGTGAGAAATATATATCTTGTTTATTTTGAAAGCCACCTAAGGCCTGCTTCAGCCACACTGCGCATCGGCCGCAAGCCTTGTTTGGCGGTGCGAATGGAAGCTTTACGCTTCTGAATGCATAACTCCCCCCTAAAGCTAATTCGCTGGAGAATGCCAATTGCCTCTTATAAAACAAATCCAGTGCTATTTATCGTGGGAGATATTGATAACAAGGTTCCCTTTTTTGCGCCCTGTTTCGACATACTCGTAAGCACTTGCAAGGTCAGCCAAGGCATATCGTTCATCGATTACAGCTCGAAAACTGCCTTGCTCAAAGAACGTTTTGAGAGTCTCCAAATCGGCTAAGTTGACTTCGGCCGATCTGGTATAAGTTGTTGCCAGGATTGCCCTGCGACCGCCGAAGAAAGATGTCCACATCATGGGGAAAATTGTTCCAAGACCGTCTGCATCTAGATAAATACCTGTTGGCGTAAGTGAATTCTTGCATCTCGAAAAAGAGAGCTTACCAACTGTGTCAAAGATGATGTCGTAGGTTGACTCGTTTTCAGTAAAGTCTTCCTGCTGATAATCAATGACGAGGTCTGCGCCCAGTGACTTTACCAAATCGAAATTGGCGCTGCTACATATTGCTGTAACCTTTGCTCCAAAGGCCTTGGCTACTTGTATCGATGCCGTTCCTACTGAGCCAGATGCCCCATAGATCACAATATGCTGACCTTCTTGAATATCAGCCCTGTGTTTAAGAAAGTTCAGGGCGGTTAAACCACCCTCCACAATTGCGGCGGATTCACCAAAAGTGGCGTTTTGGGGCATGCTGGTTAGCGCGCTGTTTTTATTCATGCATTTGTATTGGGCATAAGCACCCAGCTCCATGCCTGTCAACCCAAAGACTTTCTCCCCAACTTTGAACGATTTTACGTCACTGCCAACCGCTTCAATCTCGCCAGCGAGTTCTTGTCCCAAAATAGTTTTTCTCGGTTTTGTAAAGCCGAAGAATAACCGAACAAAATATGGCTTACCTATCCGTCCAATCACACTTGCGGCTGTTGCTGTGGCTGTATGTACTTTGATCAAGACTTCGTTGCTAGCTGGAACAGGCTTCTCAACCTCTTGAAGTTGAAGCACGTCCGGTGCCCCGTATTTAGTGCATACGATTGCTTTCATCATATCTATATCTCCTTGTAGGTAGCACCCATTAAGCTGCGTGTTTTTTTCCAGTTCCATGCTAATCGGATAATTAGCAGTAGCGCGGCAATCTCAATCACGGCAAAGAAAACGTTATCAAGATCAGGTGTCCTATTCACTCCGAGAGTACTCACAATTTGGAGCGCTCCCATAAAAAGGTTGGCGAGACGGTTCGCCTTAAAATTCAGAAATTGAGTGAGCGGGATGATGAGAAGGGGAACTGCAATCATGATCCCGCCGATCAGCATTAAGCCCTCTGTTATTTGAACGCCATCTACGACGCCTGTCATCATTTCTTCGAGGAACCCGAGACGCCCAAGTTCATGCAGATCACGAAAGATCATATTGAGGAAAACAAAGACCCATAGGGAGGATATTTTTGCTCTCTTGTCTAGATCGTTCATCGTCAGTGTTGTATTCATATATATTCCTTTTACCTCTAAAGTTTTGTGTTGGTTGACATATCAATCTATTTACTGATGTTGCGCAAAGCCTAGATGCTTGCCCCCTCTACTTTGTCGGGTATCTCCCTCAAAGATCGAAGGTTGTCCTTAGGCCATTTCCATGCGTACCAAATAATCAAAAGCAGGGCGGCACATGCAGTGATATAAAAAAACAAGTCATCAAGATCGGGGGCCAAATTGTTGCTAACGATAGCCACAAGCATAAAGACCGCCGCTATCAGATTTGCCCACCGATTGACTTTAATGTTAAGAACCTGAGTCAGAAAAATCATGGCAATGGGAATTTCCAATACAATCGCAGCAGCAAGCAGTAGGCCTTCTGATATTTGCGCGCCGTTGGACGTCATTGCCAGCATTTCTTCGAGATAACCGGTCCGAAGGAATTCATGCAAGTCACGGAATATCATGTTGAACAATACGACTATCCACAATGTTGAAAGCTTCGTTTTCATTTCTTGTATTCCTTTTCTTTCTACCTGTAAAATTTCTAATAATAAAAAATATTAGTTGAGCCCATTTTCAGGGTCGTATAAAAAGACTTCTTCCAGCGATACACCAAAGGCTTCTGCGATACGAAAAGCTAACTCAAGCGAAGGGGAGTATTTTTGCTGTTCAAGAGCAATGATGGTCTGACGTGTAACACCCACTTTTTCGGCCAAAGCCGCCTGGGTCATTTCATCGTTGAAAAAGCGTAAGGTGCGGATATTATTTTTAATCTGAGTTTTGCCCATCTTAAAACCCCTTTCTATAAAGACGTAGACGGAAAATATCACCAGCGATCTGAGCAATAATCCCGCAAAGGATTAATAAGGTGAACATGACCAAAGCCGGTTGTCCCAAGGCAAAGGTCAACATCGCCAGCAATACGCTAAACGAGTAAACGGTATTGCTGACACGGGTGCCCTTCAGGTCGATCAGTTCATCGCGCTCATCCTGAATATCGTCAACTTGCGGGTCTTCGTTACCGGTTTTGATCGTTTCTATGATCGTGGAAATGATGTGGGTGAGAATGGTACCGATGATCGTGACGACAATTGCTATAACAACGACGGTAATCCAGACCCCAATAATCTTGTCGAGCGTGAAGCTCTCGCTAAGGATCAGTTGCGTTACTCTGATCAGATAAAACCCCAAGATCAGGAGAAAATTGACCAGAGTAACTGTGACGTTTTTTTGATGGAATGTCATTTTTCACCTCTTTCTGTATACTAAAGGACACTAAATGTATAGTTTATTTTACATATAGTACGCTAAACATAACTTTAAGTCAAGGGTTTTATACTCAAATAAATAATTTCCTTTGAACAGAGTTCATTTAGACAAAGTTCTTCGCTGTATAATGCTAATATATGATTGTCGGTTTCTGCATATCACTTAGCTAGGCTGAGTCTTCGTCAACGAAGGAAGTTGCCATTTCATCAGAGTGCAGGCAAGTGAAAAACGGAAGCAGCAATATAAAAATTCCTTGGAGAAATATTATGTGGAAAGAAAAATTAGCAATCTACGATGAGTTGGTCGCAAAATGCCCCAGATTTGAGAGAAAAGGAAAAACGGTGCCCTACACCTCTGCCAATGGACATATGTTTTCATTGCTAAATAAAGAGGGTGAATTAGGGTTTAGATTTTCAAAACAAGTGCAAGAAAAATATATCCATGCTTTTGGAACCACAACACTAAAATCTCACGGGGCAACAATGCGAGGGTATGTGCTGATCCCTGCTAAGATGTTTGAAGATTTGGAAAAACTATCCGAATATCTGAACGAAAGCTATGATTATGTCATGACGCTTGAGCCAAAATAAGAGGCGGTTACTCGCCTTTGAAGATGAAGATAGCGACCTTGAACTCAAGGAAGGGTAGAAACTAAATGAGTAGAGAAAAAACGAAATGGTCAAAAGGCATAGCATTTGGGATATTTTTGACAAGCGCTATTGCAGGTTTTATAAATGGATTATGGGTTATTTTTGCTGGCGCATCATATCTCCGAGCGCTCAGTCCTTACGCCTATCTAACCGAATTATTTCCCCTAAGTATCAGAATATATATTCTTCAAATCTTCGAATACCCCGCTGTTTTATTCCT
>JABGQV010000220.1 GCA_018648655.1 Anaerolineae bacterium
TTCTACTTGAGGATACTACACTTTCGGGAAGTTGTTTTTAGACGCTCACTAAGTAACCCATAGCAGAAGTAGAATCTTGTTTTTGGTAAAAAATGCCATATTGAGTAGCAATTTGAGCTACTTGATCTTCTGTGCCGATTAACCCCATAAAGCTAGGGTCAAAATGGGCCAAAAACTCTGCCATTACTTCGGCTGTGTCTCGCTCAGGATCCACAGTTATCATTAATAACTGCATTTCGTCTTTGCGCCCATTTTCTTTCAAAATATCATTTGCTTGTTTTATCTCAGATAAAGTAGCTGGGCAGACATCAGGGCAGGCAGCGTATCCAAAATATAACAACACTACTTTACCTCTATAGTCACTTAAAGATGCTTCTTGTCCATAATGGTTGCGTAAGGTGAAATCTGGAGCAGTGTCAGGAGATTGAAGGATGGCACCGTGAAAGGTATAAGGCTTAAAAGCAAGCAAGGCGCCAAAGATAACGCCAACAACCAAGATAATTGCTAATATAGCAATACCAAATTTTCTAAGAAGGGGGCTTTTGGGTATCATGGATAGCACCTAAAAAGATGAGCTGCTTCATAAGCTAGGCCAGCCGCACCTTCACTATTATTGATTTCTACAGTGAGATAACTAATATCATCTAGCACTTCTTTAACTGTCAAATTGGGAGTAGGATATTCAGCACGAATAATTCCCCAGCCATCTACGAGTACAAAGAGTGGATAAAACTTGATTTCATAATCATTTGTTTGATCGGGGAGTATTTCTTCTTCATAATAAAGTTCAAATCCGCCCCCAACCATATAGCGCACTCGCAAAGGGTCACCGGTGAGAAAGTCCCAAGGCACGGCGTTCAAGTCGGTATTAATATAGGGTTCAGCAAACAGGTTCAATTTTTGGGGAGTGTCTCGCTCAGGGTCTAGAGAAACGGTAACGAGGGCATAATCTATCCCAGTAGGGGCAGTTTCAGCTATCGCCATCCGAATTTCTTGCATTTTTTCTGTTGTGTCTGGGCAATCACCGTCACAATTTGCGTAGGTGAAATTGTACAGGGTTAATTTCCCACGATAGTCTTCGCTGGTGCGGCTTTCACCATCTTGATTGGTAAATGCATAGCCGGGCGCAAGGGTGATGCGAGGCAAAACTTTGACGGGTTGAAAAACAGCAAAAGAAACTACACCGAGAACAAGAATTGCAAGGAATACATAAAATAAGTATAGCCAACTAAATTTGAGGGCAACTTTTTTTTCTTCAGGCATTTTTATTTTCAAGAATGGTCGAGGGATGTGAGCGTTTTGCTTTGGTTTCTTCGGCTAACTCTAGGAAATTTGTAGAGGCAAGCTCTTCAAGAATTACTTCTTGCAAACGAGTCCAGCGGGGTCTGACACTACAGGCGACTTCAAAGGGACAAAAATTATCACCAGGGATACATTCTGAAAGCATTAGGGGGCCTTCAAAGGCTTCGACAACATCCCGTAAGGTAATTTTTTCAGGTATTCGTGAAAGTTCTAAACCACCATCTCTGCCTGCAAAAGTTGTGATAATTTCGAACTGAGCTAATTTTGCCACAATACGTGGCAAAAAATTCTGGGGAATTAGCATAGCCGCACCAATCTCTTTGGTAGAGATGCGTGTGCCCATTTTTTCTTCTGCTAGAGCTAAAATTACTCGAACGGCATAATCTGTTTGACGGTTGATGCGAAGCATAAGCAGTGCCCTAGTACCCTATATGTTGATTGCTGTGGTTAACGATGACTGAATTTGTATAGTTTACCAAAATAGTTATATTAACACAAGATAAGCTCTTATTATTTTCTCTCGGAATGAGGAAAAATATTTATATTACTTATCTTTCGAAAATCAGGGTATCTAAAAATAATGGCTCCCCTTTTTTTGAAATTAAGCTATAGCCTCTCTAAAATCAGCAATATTCTTAGTAATACTCTTCTTATCGTTAAAAATTGCTGAGCCAGCAACTAAGATATTTGCTCCTGCATCAACAATCTCTGCTGCATTATGTGTTTTTATCCCACCATCTACTTCGATACCTACATCTTCTCTACCCATATCATCTAGCATCTTTCGTAAGCGAGAAATTTTTTCTGTGCTGGTTGGGATATAAGACTGTCCCCCAAAACCGGGATTCACCGACATGATCAGTATCATATCTACATAAGGAAGAATCTCTTCTATACTAGTGAGCGGTGTGGCGGGATTCAGTGTCACACCTGCCTTTGCCCCCAATTCGTGGATTTGTTGTACCGTTCGATGCAAATGTGGGCAAGTTTCCACATGGACAGTGATGATATCAGCGCCGGCTTTTACAAAGGCGGGAATCATTAACTCGGGTTTTTCTATCATCAAATGCACGTCAATCACAATACCCGTCTCGTCGGCGATAGGGCGTAAGGCCTCTATAATGATGGGGCCAATGGTTATATTTGGCACAAAATTCCCATCCATCACATCAACATGAATATATTCAGCCCCTGCATTTGCAGCTTCACGAACATCTTCGCCAAGTTTAGAAAAATCGGCAGATAAAATGGAAGGGGCAAGTTTTATGGTCATAATTAAACTCCAGAATTTGTTTTTTTACGTTTTTGCACTTCAACACCACCCTCTTTCGCAATAATAATTTCTGTTGCCATATCTAAAAATAGGCCATGCTCGATGATGCCAGGGCGTGTGGAGAGTTTCTGTGCCAAGTTATAGGCATCAGGGATGCCCTCTTCAAACCAGCATTTGGAGAGATAGTTGCCATTATCAGTAATTGCGAGAGAGCCATCATCTTCAAGCCAGAGTTCAGCACGACAGCCTAAAGCATTTAACCAGTGGATATGTGCCTCAGCTTCAAAAGGTAAGATTTCAATAGGGAGCGCGTCGCGCGTGCCCAATCTTGAAACCATTTTAGAGGCATCTACGATGACGATGAACTTTTCTGCGTGAATCTCAACAATCTTCTCCCGTAGTAATGCCCGCCCTAAACCCTTGATGAGATTAAGAGTAGGGTCAACTTCGTCTGCACCATCAATAGCTATATCGATGCGAGGGTGCTTGCTCAGCGTAGTAATTTCTATGCCCCATTTTGCAGCATGCTCGGCGGTCTCTTTTGATGTGGGGATACCGAGAATATCGGTTAATTCGCCGGATGATACTTTTTCTCCTAGCATATCTACAAAATAGGCAGTAGTAGAGCCTGTGCCTAGTCCCAGAACCATACCACTTTTGATATAAGTGAGGGCTTTTGCAGCAGCTCTTTCTTTTAGATTCATATTTATTCCTTTAAAGCATATTGCATGGAGCTTCTTGCCCAAAGGGCGGTATCGAATTGATTGACTAACTAGCTCAAGTAAATCGGATTGCTGAAAATCCAGCCACGTTTTCTGCCTAAATACCGTTTATAGGCTTCGATACGATAGATACCTGGCTCGTTTGTTATATGGGTACAAACTTGTTGTTTTTGCCATTCTTTGATTATTTCCCCATCTTTTATGAGACGGGCATCTGCTAATGTGGGGAGGTGGGCTTGAAGAGTCACGCCGCCTTTTGCGGGGAGCTTTTCACCCATTATAGCGGAATCAAGTTTGCCTTGTGCTGTGAAGCGGAAACCGCTTGTTGGGGCGGGGATGTCGTAGCTGACAAAACTGTGTCCCGCACGAAGAGCGCTTAGGATCATCCTTTTATCTAAAATAGGATCGCCGCTAAGTTCTTTTTCAAGCAAAAGATGATTGTTGATGCCTTTGAAATGAGTTTTATAGGGGAAAATGACGCGGTGTATAAATCCCATGCTGGCGTGTATAGCATGGGCATCTGAGCCACCGACAGCAACTATATCTTTACCTGTGCTAAGAAGCTCATCCCATTTGTTGAGTGTGCTTTCTTGAGGAGCAAGGGTAGTAAAATTAGGGAAAAAGGCGAAGAAAAGAGCGTGGAGCTTGGTGTTGATGCGCTCTTTAAATTCACTAAGACCGTTCCAAATTTCTATACCAGTAAAGCCATGTATGTCCCAGTCGACCCAATTATAGCCAGTTTCATTAATAGAGGCTTGAGGAGGATCAAAAGGGTGGGCAATAAAGGCAAGCCCTTCGGCTTTTTTTACTGCGTTTAATAGTGTTTGAGGATCATCAGCATATTGTGCTAATTCTTGATCGGCACCGACAACAAGGAGATGGTTTTTTTGTGGCTCTCTATCTTGGTCGTGAATTTCTTCGCCAATTATCACTAGAACACGTTTATTTCCTTCTTTATAATATCCATCAGGGCCTTCTACCCAAATATTATGGTCTGTAACGATCACGGCATCGAGATTTGCGTCTAGTGCGGCTTTGGCAATATCGGCATGTGAGCCAGTACCATCTGAAAAACGGGTATGCATATGGAGGTTTACTATAATTTCATTCATTTTAAACCTTGAACTTCTTAATCTAGTTTGACGATTTCATACCATCACAGGTATAATGCCTTCGCTAATTTTTTAGGAGGTTCGTCTATGAGTAAGTATATTGATATAGCTCTGATTATAACGTCTATTACGCTAATTCTCAGTGTAATTTTACAAAGCAAAGGTGCAGGCTTGGGTGGTTTGGCCGGCGGCGATACTGGTGGTGTTTTCACCGCACGCCGTGGTGTTGAGAAAACCCTCTTTCGTGCTACCATTGTTTTGAGTGTTATTTTCTTTGCTTTGGCAATCGCTGCAACTTTAGTTCTTAAATAAAGTCGCACAATTAAGAAGGTCTTTTCTTGGCGTTGAATGAATCCATTCGCGCACGAGAAAAGACCTTTTTTTGTAGACTTAAGTCTTCAGATTTTCTTGAAGGTTTAGGTCTAAAATCTTAGGTCTATAGTATGAAAAAACTTCGTTGGCAAATTTTTGTTGTCATCATTACCTTGGTTCTTGTTGGGGTTTTGTTGTTAAGCCAGCAGCCTGTTAGTCAAATAACAACAATTCTTACTCAGCCGACTACTGGAGGCGTCTATACCGAAGCCTTAATCGGATCGATGAGTCGTTTTAATCCATTGCTGGATAGAAATAACCTAGCCGACCGTGACGTGAACAAGCTCCTCTTTAGTGGCTTGATTCGCTTCGATTCGCGTGGGATGCCCCTCCCCGATTTAGCTGAAGCGTGGGGCACTTCCCAAGATGGCACCATCTATAACTTTTCCATTCGCCCCAATGCAGTTTGGCATGATGGCGCACCAGTGACTACTGATGATGTGATTTTTACAATTGCTTTAATCAAAAGTGATATTTCTTTTTATCCTCAAGATATAAAAACTCTCTGGGACGAAGTAGAAATTAAACGTTTGGACGAGAAAACTATGCAATTTCGTCTGCCTGAGCCTTTTGTCCCCTTTCTTGATTATCTAACCTTTGGTGTGCTTCCCCAGCATTTATTAGGCAATATCCCTATAGACCAAATTCTTAATGCAGACTTTAACCTGAATCCTATTGGCAGTGGTCCTTATAAATTTGACCATCTTCTCGTTGAAAATAGCCGCATCACAGGTGTGGTTTTGACTATTTTTGAAGAATATTATGGGGAGAACCCCTATATTCCGCAAATGGTTTTTCGTTATTATCCCTCTGCTACAGCCGCTTTAGATGCCTACCAGCAGGGCGAAGTATTGGGTATCAGCCAAATCACATCCAACATACTTGGTGATGCTCTTAACGAGAAAGAACTTTCGCTATATACTAGCCGCCGCCCAGAGTTGAGCCTAATTTTCTTTAATCTAAATAATGGTGCAGTTCCATTTTTGCAAGATATAGCACTAAGAAAAGCATTATTAACAGGATTGAATCGCCAGCGCATGATTAATCAAATTTTGGGAGGACAAGCCATCCCTGCCGATGGACCAATTTTACCTGGATCATGGGCATATTATGATGGTGTAAATCATATTGATTACGATAGCCTTGCGGCGCAATCGATTCTCAAAAAGGCGGGCTATATTATTCCCCCCGAAGGCGGAGAAACCCTCGCTAAAGATGGGCAGCTTCTTGTCTTCACCCTTTTGCACCCAGACGACGCACAGCACACCGCTCTTGCCCAATATATTCAACAAGATTGGATAAAGCTAGGTGTACAGATCAATTTGGTGCCTCTTCCTTACGAGCAACTAATTCATGAAAACCTTGCCAAAAGAGGATACGAAGCAGCCCTCGTAGATATAAACCTCAGCTATACCCCCGACCCAGACCCATATCCATTTTGGCACCAAGCCGAAGCTGCTTCTGGGCAAAACTATGCTCAATGGGATAATCGCACTGCTAGCGAATATCTCGAACGGGCCCGCGTCACAGCTGATTTGGAGAGTCGAGCGCGTCTTTATCGTAATTTTCAAGTCATTTTCGATCAAGAGCTCCCCGCACTTCCGCTCTACTTCCCAACCTATACTTTTGGCATCAATACTCAAGTTTATGGTGTGCAAGCGGCTCCACTATACGATACCAGCGACCGCCTAAATAGCATCGCAGACTGGCATCTTCTTACCCGTCGTGCTCTTGAAGCAACGTCAACACCTGAAATACCCTAACCGAATAATCTTATGCCTTCCTCTGAAAAAGACCTTCTCTACATACAAACTTCTCTTCCTGAACTAAAGAAATACCTTCTCTCAGAGATTCTCTACTATCCTTTGACGGGAAGCCTGCCACGCCTTACGGTGGGTGGATTACTTCTTGCTCAACATCGTGTAGGGGAAGAGAAATTAGGCACGAGCTTGGCCCAAAAACTTGCTACCGTTAAGACATCTTGGCGCGTAGCGTGGACTCAAAAATCTACCCGTGAGCTAGAAGCACGGCTACGTCTTTGGCGCAACTATCTCAACGACTATCGTAACAAACCCGAAGAATATATAGCCGATTATCCTCATGAAATTCGCTTGCGGGTCATGATAGAACTCCTATCCGCTGAGGCAGATCAAATCCCTGATGAAATTACGATATTGGATAAACTTTTGCGTGCTAACTTCCTTTCAGGCGAATTCATTTGGGATGAGAGACTAGAAGCGCAATTCCCAGAAGATAGATTCTGGTTTTTATATGGAAAATTAAGATAGAACGCAAATTTGATAGAATTATATGCTTTCATAAACGGGAATTATTTAGTCACGCTAAAAGCGTGACTTTTGCTCTTTTTAGGCTAAAATACAAAGCGATATAAATAAGCGTAAGGCGATATTTATATTATCTTTAAAATCAATAAAAACCCGCAAAACCTACATCTGATTCTTAGGAGTAAAAAAAATGGATATACGAGAAAAAGCACTTAGCTACGCCCAAGAAAATAAAGAAAAATTCTTAGACGATCTTAAAGAAGTTTTACGTATTCCTTCTGTTTCTACTGATTCCGCGCGCAAAGATGATATGCTCAAAACTGCCGAATGGCTGGTTGTAAAACTAGAAGCTCTAGGCATGGAAAATATCAAAATCTATCCCACTGCCAAACATCCAGTTGTTTATGCAGATTGGCTTCACGCTGAAAACGCACCAACAGTGCTGGTTTATGGGCATTATGATGTTCAGCCTGAAGACCCATTAGATTTATGGGAAACGCCTCCTTTCGAGCCAACCCAACGCGGCGATAGCCTTCATGCACGTGGTGCCTCAGATATGAAGGGGCAAGTTGTAGCAACATTATGTGCGGTTGAATCTATTGTTAAAAATGATGACTTCCCTGCCAATATCAAATTTATGATTGAAGGTGAAGAAGAAATTGGCTCACCCAACCTTGTAGGCTTTATGGAAAGCCATGCAGCGTTACTTTCTGCTGATTTCTGTCTTAATCCTGATGCTGGGATGCTTGGAAAAGAACTTCCTAGCATTACTTATGCACTGCGTGGATTGGCTTATTTTGAAATTCATATTACAGGTCCTAGCCACGATCTACATTCTGGGCTTTTTGGTGGGGTAGTACGAAATCCTGCAAATACCTTGATGAAATTGGTGGCAGGCATGAAAGACGATGATGGCAAAATCACCTTGCCCGGATTTTATGATAAGGTGCGCGATGTAGACGCAGAAGAACGTGCCGAATTGGCAAAATTGCCTGTAGATGAAGCATTTTTATTGGCACAAACTGGCTCATCTGCCTTATGGGGAGAGAAAGGATATACTCCTGTTGAGCAGGTTGGTGCACGCCCTACCCTCGATGTAAACGGGATGCTCTCTGGCTTTACCGGAGAGGGTGCGAAAACCGTTCTCCCCGCAAAGGCAATGGCTAAAATTTCCATGCGTCTTGTTCCCGACCAAACGCCCGAAGCAGTTTATGAGCAATTGGTGCAATATATGAAAGAAAATGCACCAGAAGGCATCAAATGGGATATAAAAGTTGAGCATGGAGGAAACCCATCCATTTCTGAGCGAGATGGCGTGGGCGTAAAAGCGATGTCTGATGCTATGTCTACTGTTTGGGGTACAGCACCCCTCTTCAAACGCGAGGGTGGCTCCATCCCTGTTGTTGGGGATATGCAAAAGATTCTCGGCATCGAATCTGTACTAACTGGCTTTGGCTTGCCAGACGACCGCATCCACTCCCCTAATGAAAAACAGGATTTACCAACTTGGTATCGTGGGATTGATGCGTTGATTCACTTTTTCTATAATCTAGGATAATAAATAAAGGATAGGTGTGGGGCTCAGCTTCACATTTGCATAATATATGGAAGATAAATTAATCTCTTACGGCGGACAAGCCGTAATCGAAGGCGTGATGATGCGCGGTAAATATGCCGTTGCTATCGCTATGAGAAATCCCGAAGGCGAAATTGTTACTCATGTTGAAAAGCTACATGGCATTTATAAAACAAAAATCGCTAAGCTCCCCTTTTTACGTGGGCTAGTTCTCCTCTGGGATGCGCTTGGCCTCGGTATGCGTGCTCTTACCATCTCTGCTAATACACAAACAGGTGAAGACGAAAAACTTGAGGGCCCTGCCCTTTATTTTACGCTTGCTCTTTCTCTGCTTTTTAGCGTTGGACTATTTTTCCTCCTCCCTGCTACAGCGGGCGGACTTGCCGAAAAATATCTTCACTGGGAATTATGGCTTGGCAATGTGCTTGAAGGTGCAGTGCGCTTAGGACTTCTAGTACTCTATGTTTGGGCAATCGGTTTTATGGATGATATAAAACGTGTCTATGGTTATCATGGTGCTGAGCATAAAGTGATTAACGCTTATGAAGATGGTGCAGAACTAACACCCGAAATTGTCGCCACTTACTCTCGTGAACATGCTCGTTGTGGCACTGCTTTTTTGCTCACGCTCGTTATTTTTTCTATTATCATCTTCTCTTTGTTCCCTTCCATGACGCTCGGCGTACGCTTGCTCAGCCGTGTTGTGTTTTTACCCCTTTTGGCGGGCATCGCTTATGAATATATTCGCTTTACTGCCGAACATATTGATTCAAAAATTATTCAGGCAATGATACGCCCCAATATGGCTCTTCAACTTCTCACCACCCACGAACCTGATTTAGAGATGATTGAAGTTTCCATCAAATCTTTTAATACTATGAGAGATGCCGAAGTAGAGTTCGCTCCCCCTATACTTTAATTTTTAAATAAAAAAAACGCAGGAACTGAAACCTGCGCCTTTTTTACAGACCTGACAGGTTTTTAAACCCGTCAGGTCTCTTTTTTTGTAAATCTTTAAAATTATTTTGTGGTGTGAAACACTGTGATTTTTTTAAGATAAGCTTGAATTTCGGCACGGTTGGGCTGGTTCAAAAGCTCGTTTACGGCAGATGCGTCCCGTGGGGTAGCAAGCCAATTATCCTCGTTCGCCACACGCAGGGCTATCCGCGCTGCCAGAGATGCTGCATCCCGCAAACCGCGAATGGTCACTTTATCCACTGTATCATATTTTGTATGCCCGTAGCCCCGCCCCGAACTTGTTTGGCGCACAGGCTCAACGCCGCCCGTAATCACGCCTTCAAGCAAAAATGGGTAGTGGTCAGACGCGCTATGAAAACTTTGACCAATAGCAAAATCTTGCGCCATTTCAGCGCGATAGCCTTCAAAGGTCTCTTGTAAATTATCCCATGCGTGTAGATTAATATCTTTGGAAGGCATCCCGCCAGCTGCATCCATATTTAAATAAAATCGAATTTGGGATAGTTCATCAGCGTGTGCGCGGACGTAAGCCTGTGAGCCAAGTAAACCGATTTCCTCTACTCCCCACATCGCAAAACGGATCGTACGTGGAAGTCTGGCGTGCTTGCCGAGCACCCGAGCAACCTCTAGCACCGAAGCAACGCCCGAGGCCGGGTCACTGGCTCCTTGCGAGATGTCGTGCCCGTCATAGTGACTGCCCATCAAGATAATTTCATCGGGCTTTTCTGTGCCAGGGAGGTCGCCAACGATATTCCAAGATATTTTAGGAGAGACTTTATCGCTGCTCGTGAGGCGAATTTTGACCGAGCCATGCTTTTTAATAAGTCGCTGAATAAAATCTCCATCTTCTTTGGCTATAGAAATACCAGGGATAGGCGCAGCTTCTCCTTCCTGCCCAATGCCGCCCGTTGCTGGCCCATAGCCGGGATAATGATTAACAAAGATAAATCCGATTGCACCAGCCATTAATGAGCGTCCAAATTTCTCGCTGCGATGTACCCAGCGTTTGATGCCTTTAGGATAAAGTTCACTATTTGTCATTAAGAACTTGTTTTTAATTTGCTCGCTTTTGGCATCAAAGTCTTTAGGTGCACCTGGACCTATATTGAAAATTTCACCTTCGAGATTTTCAATAGGTGGAGATTGGGGCAAAGTAATACAAGGGATTTCTTTTTCTATTGGGCTGATTATTTTAAGAGTCACCTCACCGCGTTCCCAGCCGATATAGTCAAAGGGTTCAAGGTGAATATTGGTTAAGCCATATTCAGCAAATTTAGCCGCAATGAAATCTGCGGCGAGCTTTTCGCCTTTGGTACCGCCGAAGCGAGAGCCAAAATCATCGCAGAGGATTTCAAGATTATCCATAGCTTCGTGGCTAGAGTAGATATCGCCGAGTATTTTCTGGTCGAGGGGGATGTGAGGGTTTGTCATTGTAGGATTCCTTTTATGAACTATAAAGTTGTGAAAGTATAGCACTATTAAATCAAAAAACTCGCAGGAACGAGTTTTTCTTTAAGGCCTTTTCAACCAATTCTAATTGCCATTATTTTATTCCAATAGAAACTAAAGTCGTCGCACCATGAAAACCGACTTTACGAATGTGTTCACGAATAGTTTCCCCTTCTTCAATAAAGCTCTTTTCTGCGGGTATTTCTTTTGCTTTTAAGATATAGCTATCAATAATCTTCTCTACTTCTTTGATTATTTCTTTGTCGAAGGGGGATTTTTCGAACTCATTTATTTCATAAAAATGCCAATTTTTGATAGCGGTCTTTTCTGCAAAAGACTTTATTTCTTTCTGGGTATAGGTTTCGTTGTGGTAAATACCTTCTGCTCGATTAATGCTTGCCCCCCAATGATGCATTAGAACATGGCTTTTTTGTGCATCTGGAAGATTATCTCGTTGCATTTCGCTGATAATAAAAGTCCCTCCAGGCTTAAGAACACGTTGCATTTCACCCAATACTTGCGCAGGGTTTTCTAAATGATGGAGAGAATTTGAGATAGAAATTGTGTCGAAGCTATTATTTTCAAATTTTAGAGAATAAGCATCCATTTCTTCATAGCTAATGGGCTTATCTGCAAAAGATTCGGCAAAAACAGAGCCATAGTCAGGGTTATTATCAATGCCGATAATCTCGTCGTAGTCTTTCAAGGTTTTAATGAGGGTATGAATAAAACTACCGCGACCAGTGCCTACGTCTAGTAGGCGGCCAACTGAGATGGGGGAGAGGATGTTTTTGAAGGATGTCATTATAGTATTGAGAAGTAAAAATAAAAAAGCCCGTTCATTACGGGCTTTTTTTCTATACTCTAATTTTCCAAATCTTCTAATATAACTAAATCTTCTTGTAATTTTTTCCATCGAGTGGCTAGGCTCATGGTATAGCTAATAATTACGACAAAGAAAATGCTGTAACCAGCAATCATATAATTTGCAGTATCAATTGTCTCTTGTAATAACATTTTTAACTCCTGTTTTTGTGTGCTAGGTATTTATGTTTTATTCCATTACCTTTAATTTCAACTGCTCAACTTTTTGCTCTAATTGCCCTAAACGGATACGGTTCCAGAAGAGGTCAATGAAGATGACAGTAAAAGTGAAAAGGGCAAAGAAAAAGGCGATTTTCATATCACCGGTCATGCTGAAACCACCGTCGGCGGCGGCGCTTTTTGAGCCAATTACAACGGGGTGAATGGTGCGGAACATGCGAATTGACAAGAAGGTAATCGGGACAGAAATCGCACCTACGAGTGTGTATACTGCGCCGAAACGTGCGCGTCTATCAGGATCATCAATCCCTTGCCGAAGCATGAGATAGGCTAAATAAATGAGTTCTACAATAGATGCGGAGGTTAGGCGGGGATCCCATGTCCACCAAGTATTCCAGATCGGGCGCGCCCAGATAGAGCCAAGTACGATGGCGATGAAGAAGAAGACGAGACTGATTTCAACCGCGGCTTGTTCGACTAAATCCCATTTGAGATTTTGGGTTTTTAAGTAGATGATGCCAGTTACACCTGCGCCAATAAATCCGAGTAAGCCTACCCAAGCAGCACCAACATGGAAGTAGAAAACGCGCTGCACTTCTCCCATTACTTTTTCAGTAGGGGCAAAAACAAGAGCGAGATAGGTCGCTATTACCAATAGGATAAGCGAAATTATATCAAGTGTTCTAAGAGCTGTAGGTTTTGAATTCATAAATTTCTCCGATAAAAATGAATAGGATGCAGCATGCTGCATCCTATATAAATATTTCAATTATTCTTCAACAACATAATCAAAAACCATAAAAGATATGGCAATAAAAATTACATCGTATACAATGAGTAAATTAATCCATGGCAGGATTTGGTCTAAGGGCAGATTTTGTAAATAACCACCACTCGCTTTGACTGCGGCAATCAACACTGGCACGATCACGGGGAAAAGCAGAATAGGTAACATCACATCTCGTGTGCGGGTTTGGACGCTCATCGCGGAGAGGAGAGTCCCGACTGCGGTATAGCCGATGGAGCCGAGCAAGATAACGAGCAAGAGGCCTGGTTGAAAGAGATTGATATTATATAGAAAGCTATAGGTGGGCAGGATGATGATTTCAACGATAAACATAAATGCTAAATTGCTAATCGCTTTGCCAAAATATATAGCGCTACGGTCAACGGGAGCAAGTAAAAGACCGTCTAAACAACCACGGTCTTTTTCTATAGCCATCGAGCGATTTAATCCTAATGTGCCAGCAAAGACAAAGGTGACCCAGATGACACCAGCCGTGACTGAAGTGCGTGTTTTTGCATCTAGTTCAAGGGCAAAATTGAAAATGAGGATAACTAGCAAAGAAAAAACCAACATGCCTGAAAGTAACTCGCGTGAGCGTAATTCTGCGGCGAGGTCTTTCCATGCTACTGCACCGATGGCTCGTAAGTAATTGCTTTTTTTTTTTTCTTTTTTCATTGCTTTCTCCCCTTTTCTAAAACGCCTTTATAGAAAGAAAGCAAATTTCCGCTACCAAAATCTTTATGCGTGGCAGATGCGGCAATTTTGCCACGTGAAAGCACATCAAAACGGGTCGCTAAATCTTCAGTGCGAGCAAGATCGTGGGAAGTCATGACAACGGTACGACCGCGTGCGGCAACGGTGCGAAGGACATCGTCTAGCATGGCGGAGGCGTCCTGATCGAGACCGGTATAGGGTTCATCGAAGAGCATCACACTGGGGTCATGTAAGACTGCACGCCCAATGGCAAGTCGCTGTTGCATGCCACGAGAATATGTTCGGACAAGGTCGTCCCGTCGATTGGTTAATCCCACCATTTCAAGTACTTCGTTAATCCGTTCTTCTAAATTGGCGAGGTTATACATCTTGCCATAAAATTTGAGATTTTCTGCGGCGGTTAAATCGACATAGAGCAAAGGCAAATGCGAAACCACGCCCAAGCGCATGCGCACCTCAGCTGATTCTTTTGGGAGGTTATATCCTGCTACGTTGACTGAGCCCATAGATGGGCGGGTGAGGGAGGCAAGAATGCGCAAGAAGGTGCTTTTACCCGCGCCATTAGGCCCGATAAGCGCGACAAATTCTCCGTCTTTAACGGAAAAATCCATGCCTTTGAGAACGGTTTTAAGGCCAAATCTTTTAACGAGTTTTCTGACTTTAATCATAAATGTTATTACCACGAAAGACATAAAGATTTGCGAAGAAAAAGAAAAAGCTTTTCCTTTGTGGTACTTCCTTAAGCTTTGTTGTAAGAAAAACTTTTACTATACTAATTCTTGTAATTGTTTCTTCAGCGCGGCACGTCGTTTTTTATAGGCTTCTTCGCTGATATCCCCAGAGCGATGGGCATCGTCTAGGGCAATGATGGCATCCATGAGTTCATCGGTATCATCAATTTCAGCAGAATCGTTTTCGTCCTCATCATCGAAATCCTCATCATCTTCTTCATCTCGGTCGCGCATATAGAACCATAAGCCTGCGCCAATGAGCACAAGGCCAAGCGCCAATGCGCCATAAATTATATTTTGTTGTGGGTCTGTCTCATTGCCAACTGCGTTTATTGAAACTGAACCAGAAACGCCCATCTCAAAAGTTGCGCCAATGGGCAAGGGTTGCGATGAATAAGTATTGAAAACTAAGCCTTGGGCTTCTCGCTCTCCGCTTTCGGTGAGCAAATCGCTTTTGATTTTCATGCCTTGTGGGGCCATGACGATGGCAGAATCTATGGGGTAATCAATTTTTTGTACGAAGTTTAAGCTGTTGCCAGATAAGAATTTCTTCTCGTAAGGCATTTCAAAAAAGACGACAATTTCATGTGTGCCTATGCCAGGTAAGATTGGCTCAGTGTCGCCAAAACCGGCTACAGTTTCTGTATATCGTTCGCCAAAAACGCTATCTTCAAACTCGACATTAATTGCGCCCTCAGGCAATAAAAATTCGACCACTGCTTTGCCATCTTCTGGCACAATTGCGTAAAGGCTAGGGTTTGAAACCACAAAAACTTCTACAATATGTGCAAGTTCTGCTTCTATATTGGGCGGCTCAAAGAAAATATGCAAGCGATCTATAGTCAATGTTGCAGTGTCTGTGCTTTTTTCATAATAGGTGAGGGGCAATTTCAACTCGGTAGTACCTTCAGACACAAAATTAGGTTGCGAGGAGTAAATAACGCCATCATTATCAATAATTGCCAAAAAAGCGCGTCCTTCTATCAAATCGATTTCTTCAAAAAGATAGCTTCCATCTTCGTTTATGGGTGTTTCGAGTATATCAACTTTGCTAAAACCACCTGACATCATATCGTGTTCGTAAATCTCTAATTGGATGGTGAGATTATCTGGCAGGTCTCCGCCTGTTGTGCCATTGGTGACTGTACCCCCAATATTGCCCGTCAAAAGAACACCCTCAGATGTGTTTTCGGCTTGCTCTTCACCATCATCTGTAGCTTCGGCCTCTGGCGTATTGCCACCAAGCACGCGTATATAAGCAACCAGCGCGTTTAACTCTGCATCGCTAAATTGACCAAAAGCGGGCATGGTTTCGTTGCCTTTCTCGATCAATGCCGCTAACATTTGGTCGGGGAAATTTCCCATCCGCTCACCATCTGATAAGTCGACAGTAGTGGTTGCGCCTGTGCCGTCTTTAGCATGACAAAGGGCACAATTTTCAGCAAAAAGGGCAGCGCCATCAATATCTTCTGCGGGAGCTTCTTCGGCAGGTTCTTCTGTTGCCGAAACGTCTTCTTCAGCAGGCTCTTCTGTTTCTGCTGGTGCAGGATGATTTGCGTCTGGTGGGGGCGTAATATCCTCGGCTAGTGAAACACAAGCAGAGAGTGATAAAGCTAAAATGGTTAAGATAATTAAAAAACGTGATTTCATTGAAAATCCTTTTTGGTGATATATAGCATGTGAAAGATATTTTGCAAGTTGCTTCTTATGCTTTCTTTCCGCAACTGGTGCAAAACTTATCCTCGCTAAAGAGAGGGTGTCCGCAATTGGGGCAAAATCCGCTTGATTTTTTCTTACGTTCGCTACGGCGTGCTGCGATAAGAGATTCTAGGTCATCACCGCCTGAACCTGCGCGTCTAGCGGCAATTGCCGCTTCTAGTTGGTCTGAACCATCCGTGCTGAATTCAGCAATCTGACGCATTGTATCTGCGCCTTCTTTCATTAACGCCTCGCGCTGAACGGGATAATCTTTCTCAGGCACTTTCCCAAGTGAATTATCAAATTCTAATTCTTTGAGTGCACTAACAGCTTGGTCGCGTTTTGCGAATAAAGTGGATAGCTCTAATTCAGCATCAGAAACGACTTGAACACGTCTCTCCATATAGGGTTGTGCCAAATACATGGCTATAACGATAATTAATGCTAAAAGTATAAAAATTGCACCGATGTCCATAAGTTTCTATTCCTAATTTTTATTTTTCTTTGCGCCTTAGTATCTTTGCGTGAAACTTTATCTTAAAGAATCAACAATCCCGATAATCTGTTGCGTAGAGCTGAATGGTCCCAGTTGTACATGTTGCACAACGCCATTTCTGTCTAAGAAATAGGTTTCGGGTACGCCCTGAATGCGGAAGGCTTGGGAAATCTTTGTTCCCATATCAGGACCATTTGGGTAAGTGATTCCATATTCTGCAAGATAAGCGAGGGCTTCTGGCTCTGTGTCTACATAATCTACGCCAACGAAAATGACTTCACCATCAGGTTTATAGTGTTGCCAGGCTTCTTCCAGTTCATCTGCTTCTTGTTGGCAGGGAACACACCAAGTTGCCCAAAAATTAAGCACGACTATTTTCCCGCGTAAATCAGTCAGAGAAATTTCTTGCGCGCCTTCATAATCATAGCCTTCAAAAAGGGGCATGGTGAAATCAAAATTTGCAGTTTCTGCACCAGCTTGAACGTTCCCTTCGCGGGCACGTTGTAAACCTACAAAGACGACTACTAGCAGGGCAATCATCACTGACCAAACGGTGATTTGAATCCAGAGGGGCATGCCTTTTCTAACGCTATTTTCAGGGGTGTTTTCTTCTGTCATAACTTTCTCCGTATCTTTTATTGCGTATTACTTTTTCTTTTTTAATTCTTCTTCAAATTGCGCCATATAATCATCATCAGCACTGGCTCTTTTAGGCTCTATGCTTCCTTCTGAGCTATCTTCGTATTCTTCTTGGTCATCTCCCTGCCATTCTTTGAAAGCGCGGAAGAGAACGATGATACCAACCAAGATAATAGCAGGTGGTACAAAGTAGACCAAAAGGTTGAAGCCTTCTTTTGGCGGCTCGTCTAGGACGCGCGCACCGTAATTATCTACAAAATATTGCTTGATTTCAGCTTCTGTTTGTCCTTCAGAGAGTTTTAAGCGGATTAATTCGCGCCATTGTTTGCAGGCTTGTGTTTCGCAAACGTCTAGGGGTGTATTTTCACAGACGGGGCAAAATAAATCACGTGCAATGGCATTCACTTCATCGTCGCTGACGCCGTCATCACCGCCTTGCGCGGAGACGGGCATCACGGCAAAGAGGGAAATAATGATAAAGAGTAGAATGAGGATATTTAATTTTTTCATATTTTTTCCTAGCTTATAGGGTCGCCCTTACGGGGATGTTAATCGCCAAAGCGATTATTACGAGGGGATGCTAATTAAAGGGCACCCAAGCTCAAATGACGCACGAAGCTTTCAATTTCTAAACTTCTTTGCTTTCTTCATCCTTCCAAACACCGATCAAAATCCCTATCACAAAGAGATAGCTACCAATCCAAACCCATTTTACGAGGGGATTATGGTAAACCTTGAAGGGGGTGCTTTCGCGAGTGATACCTTCCCAATTGACAAGAATGACATAAACATCGTCTACGAGGGTGCTGCGCACGGCAGGGATAGTCATCGGCTGACCGTCTGGGTAAAGGTCGAAGCGAGGGGCGAGGGTTTCTATATATTTGCCATCTTTGCTCAGTGCCATTTCACCACGAGTGATTAGACGCCCATCTTCGTGACGGAATTGGTCAAGGCGGTCGTAACGTAGGGTATAACCTGCCAAGTTGATTTCTTCGCCGATCCCGAGATGTTGTTGGGTATCTGTCTGAAAAAGCTCGATTCCGAGAATGCCGATGCCAATGAGCACCATGCTAATATGGACAATATAGCCGCCATATTTTCGTCGGTTGCGTTTGATGAGGTGCAAAAGGGCCGTGAAAAGATTTTCGTTAAGCCTTTTGTTTTTACTGCGGGCGTTTGCGCCAATCCAAAACTCTCGAACGGTAACGGTGATAACCAAACCAATGAGGGTGAAGCCGATTAGAGCGATCCAATTGGTGATACCAGTGGTGAGTGCAAAGATAGGGAACAGTAGTGCAGCAAGCGCAGGTTTCCAGATAGCACGCCCAATCGTTTTGACTGTAGAACGTCCCCAGGCAGCAAGCGGAGCTATACCCATGAGCAAAATTAGTGCGCCCCAAACGGGACCAGTGGCACGCTCATAAAATGGCGGTCCTACAGTTACTTTTGAGCCAGTAAAAAGCTCAGAAAGAAGGGGGAAAATAACGCCCCAGAAACTAATGACGAGTATGCTCAGGAAAAGCAAGTTGTTCAGCAAAAAGAGAGCTTCACGTGAGAGCATAGACTTCATTTCTATCTTTGATTTTAAGTCTGGCCAACGTTTGATGAGCAGAGAAAAAGAGACGATAAAGGTGAAGCCGATAAAGAGGAAGAAAAGGGGACCAATTTCACTCTCGGCAAAGGCGTGAACGGATGACAGCACGCCAGATCGGGTTAAGAATGTCCCGAAGATGACCAAGGCAAAGCTGAGGATGATGAGAATCATATTCCACTGCTTTAGCATATTGCGTTTTTCTTGAATCATCACAGAGTGGAGAAAAGCCGTAAGCGTTAGCCAAGGGAGCAACGCGGCAATTTCAACCGGGTCCCAACCCCAGTATCCACCCCAACCGAGCACATCGTAAGCCCAGCGCATGCCTAAAACAAGGCCGAGCGTGAGGAAAAGCCATGCCCAGAGGGTCCATTTACGGGTGATACGAGTCCAGCGGTCATCGGTGCGCCCAGTAATCAGCGCAGCGATGGCAAATGCATAAGGGATGGTGACGGATACAAATCCTAAGTATTGTGCGGGGGGATGAATAATCATGCCCGGATGTCGCAAAAGGGGGTTTAGCCCGCGTCCATCGAGAGGAATTGGCACACCAGCAGGAATTAGCTTGAAGGGGTTTTCATAGAAGACATTGAGGGCAATAAAAAATGCCAAAGTTGTGCCTGTTACGACCAAAACCCAAGGGAGCAATTCGCGGTCTCTATCCCATTTTCGGAGGGTCACAGCCGAAGTGAAGGCAGAGAGTAACCAAGACCAAAACAAGAGTGAGCCGGGTTGTCCGCCCCACCATGCCGTTATTTTTAAATATATGGGCATGGTACGGTTTGTCACCGACCAAACATATTCGACCTCGTAGCGATCGTTAATAAGTAGGTAAATTAAAATCGCAGAAGCAATGGTGATGAGCGGTAAGGTAATCAACATCGCTCGGCGCGCGCTCTCGATCATTGCGCCATCTTTTTCTGCTTGTCCGTAAATGGCAATAGCCACACTATAAAGTGTGACTAAAAAAGTAATAACAAGAATGCCGTATCCTAAACTGGGGAGCATAAAAATTCCTTTTGGGTTTAAGTCTCGCGCAAAGATTTTTTAGATAAAAAACCGATACGAACGTGATTTGGGCTTGGTGACTGCTTTTTTGCATCTTTCTGTTGAGATGCATAGTGGGCTCACATATAAGCCCTGACAGATTTCTAAAATCTGTCAGGGCTGTGGGTAAATTTTCTTATTCTGTTTCTGATTGATCAGGTACTGCTTCTTCATACTTGGTGGGGCATTTGAGCAAAAGTTCATCTGCGTAAAAAATGCCGTCTGCTTCAATATGCCCTGTCATAATTGCTTGGGCTTCATGTTGAAGCAAGTCGGGCATAGGACCCATATAAAGGATATTGAGCCGAGGTGTATCTTCTTCACGAACAGCATCGTGAAGTACCTTTGCAAGTCCGCCACTTGATTCGATTTCATCATTATCGCCGGTGACGTGTGCCACGGTGAAAGAAATTGTCAGGGTTTCTTCATCGTAGCTAATACTGTCTCCCAGCACTGCGCCAGAAATCCGTAAAGATTTTCCGAGAATTTCATCTTGTTGTGTGACTACTTCTTCAATCGTCATAAAGTATTCTGCGCTAGCCGTAGTAGATGAAACGATTAAGTAAACTACGGCGGCAACAATTAACAATCCGCCGATTAAAAATTTTGAGTTTTTCATAAGGTTTATCTCCAATAAAGTGTTTTATTCTAGATATTTAGTTTTTATCTGCATTACCATCGTCTTTTTTATATTGCTGATCTGAGTGTCAATATCAGGTCAACTAGTACATTTTCACACATTTAGATTAACCTAATCTGAAAATATGGACGAAGAATGTCAGGTTTTGCGTATTACAAGCTGATGTTCTTTATTTTTTGAAATGCTACGAATTCTTCATACTATCTTTACCTATTCTTTACTTTAGCCTATTATATTTACGCTCAAGATGATAAATAAAAATATTTTGAAAAGAAAAAGGAGCAAAAATGTTTAAGAAAATAGCTATAGGATTATTAGTACTAACTGTATTTGGGGCTGGTGGCGCAGCAATGGTTTATAAAGGGACGACCGTAGACTCTGTTTCTGCGGCTGAGGAAATATTGGTGCAAGAAGGACAGGCCCAAGGCAATAATGCTGTAGCCCAAGGGCAACAAGATAATGTGCAAGGTAATGCACAAGGCAATGCTGAAATGTCCGCCGAGGGTTCTCTCGGCGAAGCGTGGATGGAAACAGGCGTTATCACAACTATTGAAGATGCTGGTTTTGAAATGACTTTAGAAAATGGAGAAATAGTCTTCATAGAATTAGGGCCTCCTGATTATTGGACAAATCAAGGTATTATGCTTGAAGTTGGCCAAACAGTTACAGTAGATGGCTCGGATAATGAAGGCATGATCCATGCTACCGCTGTATTGACATCTGATGGTCAGGTTTTACAGGTACGCAATGAGAGTGGCCAACCTTTATGGAGTGGTGGAGCGAGTAATGAGCAAGGCCAAAATGGAGAAGCTAGTGGAGAATCCCAAATTGCAGTTGATGAGTGGGTTACCGTTGAAGGCAGTTTGATGTCCTTCCAAGGTGGCAATATGACCATGTCTACGCTTGATGGCGAGATTCTTTCTTTCAAAACTGGTCAACCTCGCTTTTTTGCCGAGCAGGGTATCACTTTCCAAGTTGGAGACGAAATTGTTGTAGTCGGCTTTTATCAGGGCGAAGAGTTTCAAGCTGGTGATATTACCCAAGTTTCTACAGGCTTACGCGTCATGTTGCGAGACCCCAATGGACGCCCCCTCTGGGCTGGACCCGGTAATGGCGGTGGTGGAGGAAATGGTCAAGGTGGTAATGGGGGCTAAAAACCTAAAATGAAAAAAAGAGCTTGGTTGAGGGCAACCAAGCTCAAATCATGTTCGACGCAGTGTATTTCATCATCCTAAAAAAACGAGAAGAAAATTATGACAGAAAAAGAAACCCAAATCCCTGAAAAAGAATCGCTACCAAAACGAATTTTCAAATCTATCCAGCGTGATCCGCTTGCGCCAGAAGATGACCGTGGCAGAATGAAGATGGTGATGAATAGTTTGATTTTGCATATTCATCCCACAAAAACGCCGAAAGCCGCGCTGAAATTTAATTATACTTTTGGGCTGGGGGGCTTACTCCTTTTGCTCGGCACGGTTTTGGCGATAACGGGCGTATTGCTGATTTTCGCCTATACGCCCTCGCCAGATGCCGCGTATGAGAGCATGATTGCGCTTCAAACAGAAGTCTTTTTTGGCAATTTGATCCGCAATTTGCATCATTGGTCAGGAAATCTGATGGTCGTGGTGGCGGTTTTGCATCTTTTGCGCGTTTTTTATACGGGTGGATTCACAAAACCGCGTGAGTTTAATTGGGCGATGGGCATTGCACTACTTTTGCTGATTGTCGGCGCAAACTTCACAGGATATTTGCTCCCTTGGGATCAACTTGCCTATTGGGCAATTACAGTGGGAGTTAGTTTGCTCGATTATGTGCCGCTGGTGGGGGAGCCGCTCACGCGCTTACTTTTAGGTGGTTCTGAAGTTGGTGCAGCGACACTGACGAATTTTTATGGCTTGCATATTGCCATTATCCCGCTCGCCATTTTTGGGCTGGCTTCTTTTCATATTTGGCGCGTTCGCAAAGATAAAATTACTATTCCTCGAAAAATTGACGAAAAAGCGAATAAAACCAGAGTGACCACGATGCCATATTTGGTGAGTATCGAATTCGTTTTTGCATTGGTTTGGATTGCGATTTTATTCCTGTGGGCAACTTTTGTAAATGCCCCGCTCGAAGAAGCGGCAAACCCTGCACATAGCCCAAACCCTGCTAAAGCAGCTTGGTATTTTATGGGACTTCAGGAATTATTGATGCATTTTCATCCCCTTTTTGGCGCGATTATTATCCCTGGGATGGGCTTATTTGGCTTATTTGCCATCCCCTATCTTGATGCCGATATGGATAGCGTGGGTGTCTGGTTTCGTTCTGTGAATGGACGCTGGCTTGCGCTCTTCAGCGCGAATCTTGGCGTGATCGGAGCATTTGCCTTCGTTCTTGTTGATGAGTATTGGCTCGATTTGCCGGGGTGGTTGCCCTTCTTGCCCAGTTCTATTAGCAATGGGTGGATTCCAATGGCTGGCCTCTTACTTTTACTCATTGGTTATTATGAAGCCCTAAAAGCGATGAAGGCGACTGCTTGCGAAGCTCGTCAATCTCTTTTTACTCTTTTGTTTTCAGCCTTTATCACACTCACTATTATTGGCATTTACTTTCGCGGTGAGGGAATGGCATTTATCCTTCCTTGGAGTTAATCATGGAAAAACTATCACGTCGAGACTTTCTTGGCCTAGCTTGGGGCGCAGCAGGTGCATTAGCTATTACTGAGTTGAGCTTTGTGGGATTCAAATTTCTTTCCCCCCGCGCCACAGATGGCGAATTTGGGGGGGAGTTCAATCTCGGGGCCTATGAAGATTATCCCCTTGGTAGCGTTACGCCTGTTGAAATGGGACGTTTCTACCTTGTGCGCCTAGAAAATGGTGGTTTTTTAGCCATTTATCGCAGATGCACCCATTTGGGATGCGCTGTGCCCTTCGATCAAGCAACAGGGAAATTTACTTGTCCTTGTCATGGCTCGGTCTTTACCAACGAAGGCGATGTGCTCAACCAGCCCGCGCCGCGCCCGCTAGATTTATTTGCCTTATCTATGAATGAAGAAGGCGAGATTATTGTTAATACCAGCTCTCCCATCCAGCGTGATAAAACTAGCGTAGAAGACGTTTTTCATGCTTGATTTTTCATCAAGATGCAGTGTCGTTTTGCAAATTTGATTAAGGAAAATACGATGACAACTCCAATGAAAATAACAGGATTATTGGCAACTCTGATTATCCTTGCTATTATCCCCATCTATAGCTTTCTTGAACCAAGTCAACAAGAGAGTCAATTAAATAATTATTATACAAATGCCGTTCGCACCTCAACAGATATATATGCAGAAAATTGCGCAGTCTGTCATGGTGCTGTTGGCGAGGGGATTAGCGATATGCCTGCCCTAAATAGTGAAGCCGTACAGATGATGTCAGGCAATGATCTCGCGAAAACAATTGCGCGTGGACGTGATAACACCCTTATGGCGGCATGGGCAGCAGAAGAAGGCGGCATTTTTAGCAATTCACAAATTGAAGATTTTGTTATCTTTATTCAACAAGCCAATTGGGATTATGTGGGTGCACGCGTTGCAGAATTAGGCTTGATGCCCCCTGAAGTTATCGAGATGGAAGTTTCCGAAGAAATGCTTTCCTCAGTAGCTTCCCTCGAAGGCGGCGAAACGCTCATGGCTGGATTGCAAACTTATGCTGAGAATTGTGCTGCTTGTCATGGCGCAAATGGCTCGGGGACAACTATCGCCCCCGCTATAGATTCTGCTGATTTACGGGCTAGATCAAAAGAAGAGATTGTTGAATTGGTCAACACGGGTGTCTCAGGAACACTGATGGTTAGTTGGCAGAATATCCTTAGCCCTGAAGAAATCAATGCTACTGTAGAATTGATCTATCGCTGGCAAGACCTTATTGCTACGGGCGTAGATTTTCCTGAAGTCGAGGTGATGAGTATTCCCTCCTCACCTGAACTGATTGCTGATGGTCAACAACTTTTCAATATCGCCTGCAAATCTTGTCATGGTGTGGATGGTTATGGCTCTCCGATGGCTCCCGCACTTAATAATCAACTCTTCCTTGAAGAAACTCCCGATGCCGCAATTTATCAGATTGTTGCAGGTGGCGTTCCTGACACGTTGATGCCTGCGTGGGGCAGCCGTCTGAATGACTATGATCTTCAATCTTTAGTCGCTTTCTTGCGTAGTCAAGCAGGCACCGCCCCTGCAATTCTCCCTCCGATATTGGGAAATTAAGTTGCGCTTAAATAGTGAAAATTTTCTAAAAAAAACAGACCTGTCAGGTTTTGCAAAACACCCCTGCTTGTTTTGATGGAGCAAAATCTGACAGGCCTATCACTGTACAAAAGAAAAAACAAAAATGAGTAAAAATAAAAAGAAAATAAGGCTTAGTGCCATGTTGAAAAATTACGGCATAGATATTCTCCTATTTCTGGCATTCATCATTGATATGAACGTGCATTTTACGGGATTAGTAATCCACGAATGGTTAGGGCTTGGGTTGGCGGTGATAATAGTTATTCACCTGCTCCTACATTGGAAATGGATGGTTGCGATCATCAAGCGTTTCTTTGTGAAACTACCGGGAAGAGAACGTTTTAAATCTCTTATTGATATTCTGTTTTTTATTGATTTTATACTTGTCAGCTTAAGTGGTATCTTAGTCTCAAAAGTAATCATTCTCTCGCTTGGTATTACCCTGCCTCATAGTGTTTTCTGGCGTTGGCTACACATCCAGTCAGCTGATTGGGGTATCTATCTACTCGGCTTACACCTTGCCCTGAACTGGCGTTGGATCGTAAGCACAACAAAACGCTACTTTCTGAAACCCTTCCAAAAATTGGGAGGTCTCGCATGAGAACCTTATACCAAACCCTTGTTATTTTCTTTTTAACCCTTCTCCTATCTGTAGCCCTTTACGCAATTGGCACGGCTGAATGGAGTCAGCCCTATATTGAAGAAATGGTCCCTGCTCGTGGAGGAGGGGGAGGTGGAGGAGGCGGGCAAGGTGGAGGCGGACATAATCATTTCTCAGAAGCACCATCCCCTGAATATGCGTTCTCTGGCTCATTTAAAACCCTATTCCCCATGACGATGACGATATTTGTTGTGATAATAATCCAGAAATCTTTTAAGCAAACACAAGATACCCAGAAAATGCGCAGAAAATTGAAAGAAAGGGATAGTTGAAAACTCCTGCTATTTCAAGACAAAAAGCTGACTGTCGGATTATTTCACACAGTCAGCTTTTTATTGTTTAAAACAGCGTTTTCAGCAAGGTTAATCTAATTCAATCAACCCCGTTCGAATAGCAAATTTAACCAATTCTGTGCGCGAGTGCATATTGAGTTTGTTCATAATGCGTTCACGGTGCCTGGCAATGGTTTTTGGGCTGAGCCCTAAAGTCTCGCCGATATACTTATTATTATGTGCGTCGGCAACTAACTCGAGCACTTGTCGTTCACGTTGGCTAAGTATATCTAAATCGGCGGCGGCGGAATTCTCCCCGTCGCCGATTTTATGTGCAGGGTATCGATCATTAAGACGCTGATAATCTTCCAGTAACCAACGTGCTAAGGCAGGTTGCAGGTAGACATGTCCCTTTGCAACGGTTTCAATTGCCATTACCAATTCATCAGAAGCCGCTTGCTTGGTGATATAACCCGAAGCCCCCGCCGCCAACATTCGGATAAAATACTCCTTGTCTTCATGGACCGTGAGCGCGAGTACGAGACAATTGGGACATTTAGTGTACGTCGTCAAAGGTTTCGGACAGTTTCTAATGGAGACTTTTCGCCATTCTG
>JABGQV010000101.1 GCA_018648655.1 Anaerolineae bacterium
TTTAGAGATATTTCTGCTTTTCACACAAAATTAAGCCCATATTGAGAATTGCTGAGAAACTCGCCCCTAATTAGCTTCGCCAACGAAGAAGCTAATTAGGGGCGAGCAAGCCAATAACACGCGCGTTGCGGTATTTTATCCAAGTTTAAAGCAAGTGTTTTTAACTTGGATAAAATGATTTTAAAAGAAGCTAAGTTAAAGCAAGAAACGACCATCCTCGCTGGCAGACGAGGAGAGCCGCTTCCTGATGGATCTACAGGACTCGTATTTCTACTTCTGGTTTTTCATCAAGAGAGCAGATATCGCTCCCTTGTAAATCCTACCGTCGGTTGCGCAAAAAGGTTGGAATATCGAGATCGTTATCGTTATAACTTGGTTTTCTTTCTGTGTTCTGTTCTTTGGCTGTAGAGATAGTCTCTGCGCCAACGCTAACACTAATCTTTTCTTCTATTGGGCGGGCGAAGTGTACGTTTTCTTTTTTTTCCTCTTGACGACGAGTGGGGCGTAAAATGCGTCGTGGTAAGCCTGTGCGCTCAAATCCTGTTGCAATAACAGTAACGCGAATCTCATCGCCCATATTGGGGTCGATGACTGCGCCAAAAATCATATTGACATCTGGGTGAGTGGTCTCTCGGATGATGGCGGCGGCTTGATTGACTTCGAAGAGCGTTAGATCGGAGCCACCGGTCACATTGAAGAGAACACCACGTGCGCCATCTATGGTGATATCGAGGAGTTCGCTAGAGATGGCGGCTTCGGCAGCTTTGCGAGCGCGTTCGTCGCCTTCGCCTACACCAACAGCCATTAGAGCTGCGCCACCTTCTGACATGATTGTTTTTACATCGGCAAAATCAAGGTTGATTAAGCCAGGGATGGTAATTAACTCTGAAATACCTTGAATGCCTTGGTGCAAAACCTCATCCGCCATGCGGAAAGTATCTTGCAGGCTGGCACGTTTATCTGCTAGTTGAAGCAGGCGATCGTTGGGAATTGCAATTAAGGTATCGGCATGTTCTTTTAATCCGTTTATGCCAATCTCAGCGGATTGCATTCTGCGAGAGCCTTCAAAGGTGAAGGGACGGGTAACTACGCCGATGGTAAGTGCGCCAGATTCTTTTGCAATTTGTGCAACAACAGGGGCAGCACCTGTACCTGTTCCACCACCCATACCAGCAGTGATAAAGACCATATCGGTGCCTTTGAGTGCAGCGTAGAGGTCGTCGGCTGATTCTTCAGCGGCTTTGCGTCCGATTTCAGGATCGCCGCCTGCGCCAAGTCCGCGCGTTAATTTATCGCCGAGGCGAACGCGGATAGAGGCTTTGGAGAGCATTAATGCTTGGGCATCGGTATTCACAGTGATAAATTCAACACCTTTGATACCTTCTGCCATCATACGGTCTACGGCGTTTGAGCCACCGCCACCGACGCCGATTACTTTAATTCTTGCAAAAGCTTCAGCATTACTGTTTTGTTTCGAGTCCATCATATTTCTCCTTACTTATTGTTTTCTAGCAAGCACCCTAAAAATTTCTCTTTTGGATGCAACCTTATCTGCCAGATAAGTTGAATATTTTCAGAAAGCTACAATGCAGAGTATTGTTTTTGAGCATTTTATTTGCTTTCTGATTTCTTTTTTTTCTGATTATTGCCTTAGGGCAATAATCTTTTAAATAAATTTTTAGCAAGACCAAGATTCATACGCTTTTCTCCTTTTTTTCGTGCTTTGCGTCCTTTTTTAGACATATAGGAAATTTCTTCTGTAATTAGTGCCGAGTAGAGGAGCCCAACTCCCGTTGAATAAGCAGGGGAATGTAACTTCTCTATCATGCCGGTTATATTTTCTGGTTGTGCTATTCGCACAGGGATGCCAAGTACGTCACTTGCAAGATCTCTAATAGCAGGTAGAGCGCTGACACCACCAGTTAGCACCATCCCTGCGGGGAGAAGACCATCGTAGCCAGAGCGTTTGATTTCTTGTAAAGCAAGCTCAAAAATCTCTTCTACGCGGGCTTCGATAATATGCGCTAACTCTTGTTTGTTGATATTCACATCGTTATCTTCGCCAAAGGGACGGACAGAGAAATAATCTTCTGCGCCAACTTCGGCACGAATGGCGTAGCCTTGTTGCAGTTTGATTTCTTCTGCTTGAGGAACAGAGAGGCGTAAACCATGTGCTATATCTGATGTAACGTGGTTTCCACCAACAGCTAAAACCATTGTGTGCCAAATTTTTCCATCTACATATATAGCCATATCGGTTGTGCCACCGCCAATATCGCAGATAGCAGTACCCATAAGCCGTTCATTTTCTGTTAGCACTGCTTCTGCCGAAGCTAGGGGGTTGAGTACAAATTGCTGCACTTCTACACCGGCCGCACCCACACACTTGCGGAGATTTTCAACAGTTGCCGCACTTGCAGTGACAATATGAGTTTCTACTTCTAATTTATAACCATGCATGCCTATGGGCTCATTAATACCATCTTGACCATCAATGCTAAAGCCACGTTGCACAATATGAATAACTTCACGGTTATGTGGAATAGCAACCGAGCGTGCCGCTTCTAGCACACGGATTACATCATAGTCATCTACAATTTCACCGCTAATGCTAACTACGCCACGACTATTAATCGAAGAGACGTGTGCACCTGCAATGCTCACAAGAGCAGAGGCAATTTCTATACCAGAGCTTTGTTCAGCACGTTCTACAGATCGAATAATAGCGCGTGATGCGGCTTCGAGATCTACAATCACACCTTTTTTGATGCCATTTGAAGGTTCAATGCCCACACCTAAAATATGTAGCGCACCTGCCCCTTCAAAGCGCCCAACAAGGGTGCAAACTTTTGTAGTTCCTACGTCAATTCCTACGACAATCTCTTCCATTTTTTTCCTTAAAGACAGTAGTCTTTAGTTTCTTAGGGCTCCATCCGATAATAAGGCGCATGTGGATGTTCTAAATTAACCAGAATAGGTCGAATATTATTTTGCTCAAGCCAGCTCACAATCGTTTCATACAGGCGTAATTTCAATCCAATATCTTCGGTGATGCTGCCTAATTGAACCGTCCAGCCATGTGGGTCTGTCCAGCCAAGCCCAGATTTTGGATCGTAGATAATAAGGGTGCCAGGAGGAACATGGGCAATCAAAGATTGAAGAGCAATCACCGTCTCTGGGGCAATATAAGCTGGCGGTGCAAGTTCACTTTGCGCAGATATATCCACAGGGGGAGCAGGTGGGGAGCCAAGTGCGCTTACGGTAATTAATCCATCTATTTGTGATGTTGCTCGAAAAGCGATGCCTTCCACATCTATCCATGCGACTTTACCATCCTGCTGCCAAATAAGCGCAGGTTGACGCTCTCGCACGGTGACTTTCGTGATATTCGGCAGGCTGAGGCTTACTTCAACATCTGCCAACCCTGGATGTGCGATGAGCAAATTGCGCTCTAAATTTTCAGGTATCAGCGTGAAAATCGTTTTGCCAGAAAGCGCGAGAGTCTCGTTTAGTATTTCAGATGCCAAATATTGATTGCCACTAATTTGGGGAGCGGAAACCATGAAATAAGGCAGTGTAAAGAGCAAATAAAATGCAGCGCCTAAAATAATGGTGAGCATTGCAGATGCCGCTCTCCACTCGAAGTGAATTTGGGGAATCTTAACTGGATGCAAAACCTCGTTAGTGGAGGCAAAGGCATTTGCCTCATAAAGCTGCGTTTCCACTTTACGTTTTTTAACACCAACAAAACTGGTTTTCTCTGATGGGCGTATAGGCACAAGGGGCTTCAAGACGCTGCTTTGGGCGGCTTCTTTTGCCTCTAGTACTTTTCGTTCTGCTCTACGTTGGCGAACGATTGCTGCTCTGGAGAGATTCTCTTTCTTACTCACTGCTTGCTCCGTTTTGTGTATTGCGTTTTACGCAATAGCTATTATCTAAACCGTCTTTTTATGCGGTCTCTGTCTTCTTTTCTTTCTAAGGCTAGCTCAATCAGGCGGTCTACCAATTGTGGATAAGGGAGACCACTTGCTTCCCATAGTTTGGGGTACATACTAATAGAGGTAAAACCAGGTAAGGTATTTACTTCATTGAGATAGAATTTGCCATCATTTTTATCGAGCAAAAAGTCTACTCTTGCCATACCTGCGCAGTCAATCGCTTTATAGGTCTTGATAGCGATTTCACGCATTTTTTTGGCCAGCTTTTCTGAAATAGGGGCGGGAATCATTAGCCCTGAAGTGCCATCTATATATTTTGATTCATAAGAGTAAAACTCTCTGCTAGGTTCCACTTCTCCGGGGACAGAGGCTTCTGGGACATCGTTTCCTAAGACACTAATTTCAATTTCACGAGCATCAATAATGCCGCGCTCTATCAAAACTCTGCGATCATAAGTGGCGGCTTCGAGCAAACCCTCGTATAAGCTAGAGGAATTATCACATTTGCTCACGCCCACTGACGAACCCATATTTGCAGGTTTTACAAAAAGCGGGTAGCCTAGCTTTTCTGTTTTTTCAATCACTGCATTTATATCTTTTTCGATTTCTGTTCGCAATACCAGCACACCATCAACAACGGGAATATCATTGGCAATCATCATATCTTTGAAAATGCCTTTATCCATACCAACTGCCGAGCCGACTACGCCTGCGCCCACATAAGCCGCATCTGCCATTTCAAGAAAGCCTTGCATAGTGCCATCTTCACCATAAGAACCGTGTAGCACAGGAAAAACGATGTCGATAGCGTGAAGCATAAAACGTGAAGGGTCTGGAGGAAGAATGATGCTTTCAAGTTTCTCAAGCTCATTATTTTCAAAAGCTTCCAATACATTCTCACCGCTTAGCCATGCACCTTCGTAGGTGATTCCAATTTGAAGAACTTCATATTTGGCAGAGTCTAGTGCCGCCAAAACAGCTTTTGCAGACATTAATGAGACTTCGTGTTCGCCAGAGCGTCCACCGAATATGATGGCTATTTTTAGTTTTTTAGTCATATTATTCACCAATTAATTCAATTTCAAGCTCTAAAGAAACACCAAACTTTTCAAAAACTTTTTTCTGTGTTAAATCAATCAACATTTTTACATCACTGGCTTTCGTTTCACCACGATTGACAAAAAAATTGGCATGTAAGGTACTGATTTCAATATTGCCGATACGTGTTCCCTTTAGCCCTGCTTCTTCAATTAAGCGGCCTGCATAGTCGCCTTCGGGATTTTTGAACATGGAGCCCATACTTGCACCTGGGGGCTGCGTTTTTTTTCTTTTTTGGATAAAAGACCGCATCTGCTCTTGAATTTTGGCTTGCTCGCCATTGGTGAGCATTATCTCTGCCGAAAGAATAACGGATTTAATCGTGACACCTTTTAGCGTACTGTTTCTATAGGCGTATCGCATATCATCAACAAACCAGGTTTCACGTCCAGATTTTGTTAGTATATTGATTTTACGCAGAACTCCAGCCATCTCTCCACCGAATGCACCTGCATTGCCATAGACTGCGCCTCCCACTGTTCCAGGGATTGCTGCTGCCCATGCTAAGCCATCTAGCCCTCGTGTAGCAGCTAGGTTGGCCACTCTAATCAAGCCTGCACCGGATTCTGCCCATACACTGGGGTTTTCACCTAAGCTAAAATGAGATTCTTTGGCTTTATTCAAGACAGCTACGCCGCGAAAACCGCCATCGCTAATAAGCAAATTAGAGCCACCGCCCAGCAAAAGATAAGGTGTTTTCATTTCCCAGAGTTGTGAAATAATCTCTGCTAGTTCATCGCTAGAGTAAGCGGTAATGAAAGCATCTGCACTCCCACCAATCCGCGCAGAGGTATAGGATGCAAGTGAGATATTCTCTTGCAATCTATCGCCAAAAGCGGCGCGGAGGGTGGGCATGGATAAAGTGGTCATTTTATATTTAGTTTTTTAGCGTTGTATTTACGCTCTTTTTTATTCTTTTTTCGCCATGTGTTTAATGAGGCGTTGTAGTGCATCGGAGTTTTTTAATAGAACTTTTCTTGCAGCTATTTGATTGCTTCTAAATTTCTTTACGCCTGGATCTGGTTCAGGAATATCGGATAAAACCATTCTGAGTGCTGGCATTGCAATTACATCAGCTTCAAATTTTTGATATTTTTTCTCTGTTTTTTTCATCTTATTCTCCTTTATAAAATGTCAGCTTTATATCTGTAAAGCTTCGAGCACTTTTAAATTAATTTCGTTGGCATCTCCTGCTGAAAGAACAAGGAGAATATCATTCGGACGGAGGTTTTCAATTAGATAAGCACTTATTTCTTCCAACTCAGCGATAAATTTAGCAGAAGGGTGGTTCATGATCTCCACAACTTGGGCAGAGGAAAAATCTTCTTTTGGTTCACGAGATTTATAGACTTCTGAGACAATCACTTTATCTGCGTTCTCAAAGGATTGAGCAAATTCATCAAAGAGAAGTTTTGTCCGTGAGTAGGTATGAGGTTGCCAGATTGCCCAAATCCGAGATTTGGGGTGACGGGCGCGCGCAGCAGATAAAGTTGCGCGAATTTCTGTTGGGTGATGCGCATAATCGTCGTAGACTGCAATCCCGTTTACTGTGGCAAGCAAGTCAAACCTGCGGTCGGTTCCGGCAAAGCCTTCCAGTGCTTTTGCTGCATCTTCCAGTGATAAATCCAGTTGGTGAATAACGCTCAATGTTGCGAGGGCGTTTAAAATACTGTGTTTGCCCGGTGCTTGGAGGGAGAGCTTGAAGCTTTTGATATTTGAAGGTTCGCAGCTTTGTATATTATTAAGTGTACAAGTGCAATCGTAGCCACCGAGTTTGTTGGAGGCTAGATTTTGAGCGATAAGCCATTGGTTGCTGTCAACTGATAATTGATTGCTGAAACCATAAGAAATGGTGTCTATATTCATTTGGCGTGCTTCGGTGAGCATTTCAGAAGCGCCTTTATCATCGCCACAGGCAATTAGTGAACCATCTTTGGGCAAGAGTTTTATGAAATCTATAAAGGCTTCACGAAAGCTCTCGGGTGTAGGGTAAATATCGGGATGGTCGTGTTCGAGATTGGTAATTATGCCGATTTTTGGTTTCAAGCCAAGAAACATGCGATCGTATTCATCTGCTTCAATGACAAAAGCTTCACCTTTGCCTGCGTGGGCGTTGACGCCCATCTTGTTGATAGTACTTCCAACAATAAAAGAAGGATCTTTACCTAATTTTGTTAATGTCCATGCCAGCATTGCGGTTGTAGATGTTTTACCGTGTGTTCCAGCTATTGCAACGCCGATTTTATCTTCCATTAAACTGCCCAAAAAATCTGAGCGTTTATAAACAGGAATGTTTTTTGCTCTTGCTGCTACCACTTCAACATTTTTATCGGGTATTGCTGAAGAGCGGACGATGAAATCTGCTTCGCCAATTTGTTCGGCTTTATGCCCAATATTAACAGTGACGCCAAGCTCACGTAAATCATCTACATAGTATGAGCCTTGCATATCAGAACCTGTAACCACATATCCGCTCTCGTGGAGCAGGCGTGCGATTGCGGAAAGTCCTGTGCCGCCAATGCCAATGAAGTGTGCGTGTTCTGTCATTTTAGATAATTAGTAAGTTTTGATTAGATATAAACAACAATAATAAAAATGAAAGCGATAATGACAGCAAAATAAATACCAGGGTCTCCAAAAAATTGTGGTGGCATTGTTTTCATCATGCGGCCAACTTCATTGAGTATCTCGGGAGGAAAGTCTTGAACAAAAATTTTGTCAAAGGGATAACCTGCGTCATCGAGATATGTCCAGAGTGTGCCAATGATGAGATAGCCGTTCATGCCGCCCATCACACCACCGAAAAGTGCATCTTGCAATTTTTCTTTGCGGGCTTTTCCTGAAAGCGCGCCAATGTTGCCAACAGTTTGATAGCCAAAATAAACTAGTGCCACTGTAATTAAAGTGCGCGTCCAAAAGAGAGATATGGCTTCATTTGGCAGAGAAGAAATGAGTTCTATATATGTGCGTAATAAATGGTTCATAGCCAAAGCCAAAATCACACTAAAGCTGACCAATAATTCCTTTGCCCAGCCACGCATAACGCCTATGACGGCAAATAAAATCACATACATCCAGAAAATATAAATGATATTGACCATAGTTTTTATCTCTTTCTGACTAATTAAGCATCCCAAACAAAATTCTTATTTTGAGGAGTGGCCTAATGCCAGCAATTCTGCCGCAATATTCTTTGCAGCGTTGGGGTGAGCTAAATCTCTCATCGCAGAGTGCATTGGCTCTAATTTCTGTGGGTTTGAGAGCAACTCATCCACAAGGGGTAGTAATTTTTCTTCTAAAATATCATCTTTTACCAAAATTGCTGCGCCTTTTTCTTGCAAATATTCAGCGTTTACTTTTTGGTAGCGCCATGCATAAGGATAAGGAATGAGTAATGCAGGTAAACCAAAGAGAGGAAACTCTCCTAAAGTGGATGCGCCTGCGCGGGAGATAACCAAGTCTGCGGCGGCGAGTGCTGCACCCATCTTTTCGTGCAGATAGTCGAAAACGTGATAGTTTTGGGCTTGTGTGCCCTCAAGCGACTTTTGTGCGTTTTGGATATTTTGCCAATCTAATTTACCGCTAATATGAATAATTTGCGCTATCTCTAAGACCGCCGGAAGGTTAGCTAAGAGCGCATTGTTGATAGAGCGTGCGCCCTTGCTGCCGCCAAAAACGAGCAAGGTGGGTTTTTCTGCATCCAAGTTGAGTGCTTCTTGAGCAGATTTTTTATCCCATGCTGCTAAATTCTTACGGACTGGGTATCCCGTTTCTATAACACGAGATGTTCGAGGATATTTGACGGTAGATGTTGACACTGAAATGGTAATCTTTTTCGCAAACCAAGCCAAAAACTGGAGCGCAAGCCCAGGCTCTATATCTGGGACAAAAAGAAGGCTAGGGATTCGCCATCCAGCTACCGCCATCGGCACGGCTACGAATCCGCCTGTGAAAAACAAGACATCGGGCTTGAATTCACGCAAAATTTTGCGTGCGGCAAAAACTCCGCGCATTAGTTTGATGATATTTTTTGGTAAAGTTCTGAGACCAACACCGTGCACGCCAGCGGCGGGGATTTCGGCATAGGCGATATCATGTCGTCGAAGGAGTTCGGCTTCCATACCGTTTTCTCCGCCAACCCAAAGGAGTTCAAGGTCTGATGGTTTATTTTCAGTCTTTAGCCCTTTGCTTTGTAGCTCATTAAGAACGGCGAGAGCGGGTGTTACGCCGCCGCCCGTTCCGCCTGCGCAAATTAGCAGTCGCATTGAAGGCTCTCCTGTCGTTATTAAATTGTGCATTCTCGCCACCTTGACGAGAGATATTATATAAAATGCCTATAGCTGCTAATGAGGTGACTAAGCTAGAACCACCGGCGCTAATAAACGGGAGTGCATTGCCTGCAAAAGGCAGTAGCCCAACCATTACGGTCATATTAATGAGGGCTTCGATACCAATCCAGAACACTAATCCTGTTGCGAGCAAGGAGCCGAGCATGTCTGGGGCGCGACGAGCAATGACGATGCCGCGCCAGATTAAAATAGCATATAAAATAATAAGAGCAGATGCGCCAACGATACCAAATTCTTCGGTAACAACGGCAAAGATGCTATCTGTGGGAGGTACAGGCAAGCCTGTTAATTTGGTGACACTTTGCCCTATGCCAAGACCAAAAATGCCGCCATTAACAATTGCTTCTAAAGCCCGACGTACATGGTAAGAGGCATAAGTCGGGTCTTTGAGACCAAGCCAGTAATACTCAACACGTTCTTGCCCTGTTACGTTAATTTGTACAATAAGCCAAGCTACAAAGGTGGCCAAAAGGATTAGGATAACGATTTGTTTTAAATCTGCTCCAGCGAGGAAGAAAAGTACACCACCGAGAATGAAAATTGTAGCGGTTGCGCTGATATCAGGTTGCAAATAAATCAAGCCACCAATAATACCGAGAATAAATGCTAGGGGAATTAATCCCAATTCAATACTGTGTAGTTGGTCTCGTTTGGCGTAAAGCCAAACAGTTAGATAAATGACAATGACCAATTTTGCTAACTCAGAAGGTTGGATGGAGCCGTTGTAGAATGTGCGCACCGCACCCAAGCGTAGCTCGTGAGTTAAAAGCACAGCTACGAGAGAGATAATTGTTCCGAGCATGGCAAAGACTGAGAATTTTCGCCAATAGTGATAATCGAGATGTGAGAGTGCAGATGCCGTAACAATGCCTAGAGCAAGCCAAAGCATTTGGCGCTTGAGCATATAGGTAGGGGCTTCACCCAAAATTCCTACCGAATAATCTACACTAGCAGAGTAAAGCATTAATAACCCAAAGGACACCAAAGTAATAATAGTGATGAGCAAAGGTGCGTCACCACTTTTTGCTGTATTTGGTAAAAATGTTTTAAGTTTTTCTCTCATGAAGCTTTGTGTACTCATAGTTTTTCTCTTGAAAATTAGAATTTAGTCTACTAATGCAAGAAATATCTTGCATTAGTACTTTTTATTCTTCTTCTACTACTTCAATCTCAACTAATTTATTCACTAACTCTCTAAAACGCTCGCCACGTTTGGCGAAATCTTTGAATTCATCAAAACTTGTGCCACCAGGGGAGAGCAAAATGATATCGCCTTCTTTGGCAACTTTCTCAGCGGCTGTAACGGCATCTTCTAAACCAATACAATGTGAAATCGTATAAGGGCGGTGACCAGAACGATTGCCGCCTATAGCCTTAGCAATTTTGGGCGCGGCTTCTCCAAAAAGAACTACTTGATCCACGCGCTGGCGAATCAGTTCTCCTAATTTGTCCCAAGGGAGCTTTTTATCGCGCCCGCCGAGCATTAGAACAATTGGTTCATCAAAAGCTCTTACTGCTGCCATTGAACGTTCGGGAGCTGTGGCTATTGAGTCGTTATACCAAGTTTTTCCGTTCACTTCTCGTACCATTTCTAAGCGATGGTCTACACCGTAAAAATCCTTTAGGGCATCGCTCATTGCTTTAGGTGAGAAGCCTTCTACAAATCCAATTAATGTTGCCGCCATAATATTAAGCCAATTATGGTTGCCACGTAAATGGATAGCATGCGATGGAATGAGGGGAACGTCCATTCGCTTGTCTCGAAAATAAATATAATCTTCCAATGGATATGTGCCCGATTCGTTCGTAGCGAGGGGCTTGTTTCCAAAGGTGAGCACTTTTGTAGAAGTGAGTGCTTTCATGCTCTGTGCCCCTTCATCGTCTCTGCCGATAATTGCAATATCAGTTAGTTTTTGGTATTTCAACAAGCGGGCCTTTGCGTCGAAATAGTTTTTCATCGTTTTATGTCTATCTAGATGATTTGGCGTTACGTTTAAGATCACCGCAACATTTGTCGAACGTGTCATTTGCTCTAGTTGAAAAGAAGAAATCTCAAGAATAGCTAGATCATCTTCTTGTATTTCATCTACATATTTAATTAATGGGTCGCCGATATTGCCGCCAACCCAAACTTTATTCTTTGTTTTTTTATAGGCTTCTTTTGCCATTCTTCCAATAATAGTTGTAGTCGTTGTTTTTCCTGCTGAGCCGGTAATCCCTATTGTGCGACAGGGGCAAGCTTCGAGAAAAATCTGGGTATCGTTTGAGAGCGGAATTTTGCGACGTACAGCATCTCTAACAAGGGGTAAATCGAGAGGAATACCACCAGAGAGACAGACTAAATCTTTGTTTTTAAGTAAGCTAGAAAAATGTGCGCCAAGCATCCACTCCACTTCTATATCTTTGAGGGAATCTTGTTCTTCTTGGAGTTCATGTGGCATCCGCTTGTCGTTCAGTGTCACTTTGGCGCCATGTTTTACCAGATAGCGCGCTAAAGCTAACCCCTGACGGGCGGCTCCAAGAATGAGAATGTTTTTACCTGTCCAATTTTCCATGATTTTGAATTTCTTCACAAAATAATAATTAAAGTTATTCTTTTATGAAGTCCTTACTTTTCATTAATAGGCATTGCTTTAGACTAAGGCCAAGCCAACGCCAAGCATTGCGGCGAGAAGGCTAATGAGCCAGAAGCGCTGTACAACTTGAGTTTCGCTCCAACCGAGCAATTCAAAATGGAGATGAATGGGTGCCATTTTGAAAACTCTTCTGCCTTCTCCGTAGAATTTTCGGCTTAGTTTAAAATAGCCAACTTGGATAATTACACTGATGATTTCACTAAGCGGAATAATGGCAACGAGTGGTAAAACAGCCCACTGACCAGTCATCAATGCGACAACACCTAAAGTCGCACCTAAAGATAGGGAGCCAGTATCACCCATAAATAAGGACGCAGGGTGTACGTTGAACCATAAAAAGCCAAAGAGGGCACCCACGATGGTAAAGGAAAATCTGCCTACAAAAATCTGGCCTTGTAACATGGCAATTCCGCCATAGGTTATGAAGGCGGTTGCTGCAATTAGGCCAGCTAATCCATCTAGACCATCTGTAAAATTGATTGCATTAGAGGTGCCAATAATGATAAAAGCTGCTGCGGGGATATACCAAACACCAAGGTCTATAACGAAATCTACGCCAGGAATAATCAACTCAGGAACATCGAGCATATATTTCAAGACGGCGGCTGTTGCCAGACCGAGAATGGCTTGAATGGTAAATTTTGTTCTTGCGCGCATACCATCTCCACGTCTTTTACCACGGATGCCTTCCCAGTCATCTAGTGCGCCAAGAATGGCGTAGGCAAACATAACGATGAGTGGGACGAGAATAGAGCGCCCGATGGTTTGCATCCCGATAATATTGACAGCGTTGAGCAAAATAGTAATTAGAGCAACAGGCAAAATGAAAAGTACGCCGCCCATAGTGGGGGTTCCCATTTTGACTTGATGAAAGCCTGGCTCATCTACGCGAATAATCTTGCCTATTTTGAAGTGATTTAGAACACGCAATAAGGGTGCGCCCCAAATTACGGTCATCATAAAACTTAGTGCGGCAAGGCTTATGCCAAAAGACATTGGGCTCATTTTTTTACCGCCAATGCTGTTGTAATATGATCCATACGTAGCCCACGCGAGCCTTTAATTAATAAAGTGTCTTTATTTGTCAAATTTTCTTTTAACCATTCTATTAGTGTTTCTTTTTTGTCAAATTCAAGAATAGCTTTGGGAGACATCCCAGCTTTTTGAGCAGCTTCGGCGATGATATGAGCGCGTGTGCCGAGAGTCAGCAGGATATCTGCTACTGCGGCAGCGCGCATTCCAACTATTTCGTGTCCTTGTCTTTCATATTGGCCAAGTTCGAGCATGTCGCCGAGAAGGGCTATATGTTGGCCATCCATTTCATCAAGCAGATTAAGTGCTGCTAGCGTAGAAGCGGGTGAGGCATTATAGGTATCGTCGAGAATTAATGCGCCGCATTTACTGCGTGCGGCAACAAGGCGAAGTTGAGCATCTCCTGCACGAAGCCCTTTGAGAATTTCTGTCCAGCTCATTCCTTCTACGAGACAAATCGCGGCAGTGCGCAAGACAGTATGAACAGAGTGTCTTCCGATAAGGGGAAGATGGATATGCAAGGTTTCGTTTTTATAATGAAGCCTAAAGCGAATGCCATCTAAGCCGAGACCTTCTACTTGGTTGGCCCATAAATCAGCTTCTGGGCTGAGGCCGTAAAAGAAGATGCGAGCCTGTGTCATTTTTGCCATATCACGTACCCAAATATCGTCATAATTTAAGATGGCGACACCTTCAGGGGCAGGGGGCAGGGCTTGGACTAGTTCTGCTTTTCCACGGGCTATATTTTTTTGTGAGCCGGCTCTTTCAGCATGCACTGTGCCGATATTGGTGATTACGCCAATATCGGGTTTGGCGATTTTACAAAGAAGATCAATCTCGCCAGGAACATAGAAGCCCATTTCAAGGATAGCGCGTTCATGGTTGGAGCGTAGTCTTAAAATGGTTAACGGTAAACCGATTTCATTATTTAAATTACCAAAGTTTTTTAAGGTTCTATATTTTTGCCTGAGAGTTTGAGCGGCAAGTTCTTTTGTTGTTGATTTGCCTACTGATCCAGTAATGCCAACTACGCGCAAATCAAGTTTCTCTCGCCAAAAACGAGCAATTTCTTGCAAGGCAGTAACTGTATTGTCTACGAGCAAACAGAGCGGGGCATTTAGTCTATCAAGTGCTGCTTCCGATGGCGATGTTCGTAGATCAAGTATATTGAAGTTGTTGGTAATTTCTTTTTCTATCAGCGCAAAAGAAGCACCTTGTGAGAAAGCATTAGCAACAAAATCATGCCCATCTACATTTTCGCCAGGGATGGCAATAAAAAGCGCACCTTCTTGTACTTGACGCGAATCGATTACCGCAAGGGGAATTGTGGCAGTTGCCTTTGTGGGGCGTGTCTCTGAGAGAGCCTCGATTAGGTCTGCGAGTTCTAGCACTTTTTCTCCTACTGTCCTGCTGCGTATTGCAAGCGAATAATATCGGGTGGGATATTTAAAACGCGAATACTTTCTTCTGCAACTAGGGCAAAAACTGGTGCAGCCGTTTTTGATGCCCAAATTGATGTGGTGGGTCTTTCGAGCCAAACGTAAATCATAAACTGTGGATCATCTACTGGTCCCCACCCAATGAAAGAAGCATTTGTTTCTTCGGTTGAGTACCAACCATATTCGGTCGGAATTTGGGCAGTCCCAGTTTTTCCTGCTAGTCGATAGCCAGGAAGGGTGGCTGTAGCATCTTCACCAACGATGGAGTTAGCGAGCATTTCGTTAAGTGTATTAGCTGTTTCTTTTGAAATTGGACTTCCAGCATTTTGGGGTGGGAAATCGTATTGCTTGCCATCGCGTAACATGCCATAAAGGACATGAGGAGTAACCATTTTCCCTTCGTTTGCAATAGCAGATGAAGCCATCATTATTTGGATGGGAGTAGCAGTAACGCCCTGGCCAAAAGAGTTGGTAGCGAGGTCAACAGGATACCAATCTGCATCGCCAGGTATCTTAAGCCTGCCGCCTGCTTCTCCACTCAAATCGATTCCTGTTGGGTGGCCAATTCCAAACTTAGACATATAATCGTAAAAATTATCTGGTCCCATCTGAACAGCAATCCACGCCATACAAACATTGAGAGAATGGCGAAGGCAACCAGTCATATCTTGATAGCCCCAGGCTTCTTGATCCCAGTTTTTGATAATTGCGCCGCCAACGGGAAATACGCCGGTATCGGTATAGCCAGTTTGTGGCGTAACAACACCCATATCAAGTGCGGCAGCCATCGTTAATATTTTCATCACTGAGCCAGGTTCATAAGGCATATTGATGGCTCGGTTATATTCGCTGGCATTATCAAAAACTTGCTCATATTGTGAGAAATTGACGAGATTTAAGCGCGGTGTAGATGCCATAGCAAGAATCTCACCATTTTGTGGGTTCATTACAACAATGGTCCCTGCTTTTGCTCCGTAATTATAGAGAGATTGATCGAGAATTTCTTCAGTTTTCGCCTGAAGCTCTCTGTCTAAGGTTAGGATTAAGGTTGTTCCATCGGGTACTTGCGGAATTTCCTCAACACGGTTTGGGTCTGCGGGGATCCAAACCTGCACCGGGATGCCCGCGAGTAAATCATTATATTTTTCTTCTATGCCAAAATAACCACGCCCAGAGCGGTTCACAAAGCCAACTACATTTGAGGCAATTGCTTCTTCAGGGTAGCTGCGAGCAAGATGTTCTCTATAATTCAGTCCAGAAAGGTTGTCATTAGATGTAGAATTTTCTTCTTCTATATCTCTTTGAATGCGTTGCAGTTCAGCTACATCCTCGGCAGAGACATAATCTATGAGACTTAAATAAACTTGTTCTTCACTGGCATTATTTATTGCATCGAGAGTGTTGACATAATCTAAATCAATAACAGTCGAGAGAATTGAAGCAATACTTTGCGCATTTTCAATATCGTCTACAGTGACGCCAACTTCATAGACACTCTGATTTCCAGCTAAAAGCTTCCCGTTGCGGTCGTAAATTTCACCTCGTGCAGGGTAGATATTCTCAATCCAGCCTTTATAATTATTGGCCTGTTCACGAAAATCTGCGGCTTCAGTACTGGTTTGGATTCGCACCATTTGAACGATAATTAAAACACCAATCACCGCAAAAACACTTGCTAAAGAAAGCGAACGCCAAGTAAATTCTTTTCTCATTGTGAAGAACCTCTTTGTGTCCTGAGACCAAACCATTCAAAAAGCGATTGTGAATATTCAACGGGCAAAAAACTTGTATTTATATTTCTAGCGGTGTCGTCCGTGAGGTTAATGGGCTCTTTGCCTTCATAACCAGGAATAGGGATATAGTGAACCTCTCGTGTTTTAGCTGGACGAAACCCTAATTCGTCAGTCCGCGCCTGAATCTCATCGTAAGAAAGAAGGCGAGCCAATTCAGTTTTAAGATTAGCATTGCTTTCACGAGTTAGGCTAATTTGTCCTTCTAAAACTTGAATTTCGCGCCCAACAAGAGTGGCCTGCGAAGAAACACTAAGATAAAGTGCGGCAATCATCGTCGCTCCCACAAGCGCAAGCAGAACTAAGCCAACTTTCTGTTGACGAACTCTCCAAGAAGCTTGTAAGATGGGGCGATTTGCATTCATATTTTAAACAAGTCTTTTTCTAAAGGAATATTTTATTAAGATGAAGTACTATGTGGCAAACGCGATTTCAACTTGCGTGCCTATAACGAATATGTTTTTGCCGTAGACTTTGTTATTTGTGCCGTTATCTGTTTGGGTGTTGGCACTCAAGTCCAAACCGAGAGCGTTGCGGCAATTCGAATTTCAATCCTAAACTCTACAGCTTCTCAATAATACGCAATTTCGAGCTTCGTGCTCGCGGATTTGTCCTGCTCTCATCTTCTGTCGGTGTTATAGGTTTACGAGTAATTTCCTTAGCAATTGCTTTATGCTCGCAAGTACAAACTGGTTGACGCGGAGGGCAGATACAATCCTTGCTTTGATGGCGAAAATAGCGCTTTACCAATCTGTCTTCCAATGAATGAAAGGAGATGACCGCTAATCTTCCGCCGGGGGCAAGAGATTTTAGGGCTTGAGGTAATACGCTTTCTATAGAGCCTAGTTCGTCGTTAACAGCGATGCGAAGGGCTTGAAATGTGCGAGTTGCAGGATGTACACGCCGACCTTTGCTAGGAAGAACTGTGGATATAAGGACTGCAAGTTCAAAAGTTGTATAAAGCGGGCGTTTCTGCATGATGGCTTTGGCTATTCGCCTAGAGGCACGTTCTTCACCATAGCGGAAGATTATTTCTGCCAGTTCTGCTTCGCTGTAGGTGTTGATGATATCGGCAGCACTTTCTGGTAAGTTAGGACCAAAACGCATGTCGAGGGGAGCGTCTTTCCGAAAAGAAAACCCGCGTTCTGGGGTGTCAAACTGCATGGAAGATGCACCTAAGTCAAGAACGATGCCGTGAACCAAAGGCCACGTTATTTCTTGTAGGGTATCACTTAGTTCTGTATAAGATCTTTGTACCAAGGTACTGCGCTGCTCATGAGGAGCCAAGGTCTCACGAGCGAGCGCAAGGGCTTGAGGGTCTAAATCGAAGCCCAGTAACTGTCCTTTTGGAGCGCAAGCATTAAGAATGCCGAGAGCGTGCCCGCCTGCGCCTAGGGTGCAATCAACGTAGTAGCCATTATTCTTGGGTTCTAATGCGTTGATGATCTCTTGATAAAGTACGGGGAGGTGCGCCGCGCTCATCTCAGTTTCCTGAGAGGTCGAGAGCGGAAAATCTTTCGAGGTTAGCTTCTTCGTTGTCGAGAGAGGTCATTTGAGCATCCCAGAGAGTCGGGAGCCAAATTTCAAAATATTCACCTTGTCCTGCTACTATGGTCTCTGCTTCGATTTTTGCAAATTCGCGGAGCTTGGGCGCTAGATTGATTCGCCCAACTTTATCGGGGGTGATAGAATAAGCATTAGCAAAGAGTAGGCGACGTAGCTCTCTGGTAGCTGGGTCTGCTAAGTTCATGGCATTGACGCGCTGATAGACAAGTTCGAAATAGTTTGTTGTCATGACCATGAGGCATCGATCAAATCCACGTGTAACAAAGCCACCTTCTGCGAGTTCATCGCGGAAGCGGGCGGGGACGATAAGCCGTCCTTTTGCATCAAGTGAATGTTGATATTGACCCAGGAACATTTGTTCTACATCCTATTTAACAGGCAAACGCCGGAATAACCGGCGTTTAGGCAGAAAATGCCTCCACTCTCTACCACTTTGTACCACATTTTACATTATTCATATCCGAATTGCAAGTAGTACTTCAGTTTTTGCTATATTATTTTGCGATTAGACGTAGGAAAAGGATTAAATCAAAAAAGGCCAGAAGTTAATCTCTGACCTTTTTGTGTTATTTGTCTGTTTCTTTTAATACTTCCCTCTTTTTTAAAACGATTTTTATCCTGTTTTGGGGCTATCTCCATTAATAGCTATACTAGGGAGAAATTACTGATATTAACTTTTGCTTTCAGGGCAAGAGGTTTGTTATTCTTGACAGCGAAACTTCTTTATTGCTTCTTCAAATAATTGCTGAGCGATTTCTTCGGTGGGGGTATAAACTTTCCATCCGAAAGCGCGGTCTCCACAGATCCACGCGGCAATGCTTCCAGTGGGGAGAATTTCGGAGGCACTTGTGTCTATTATTGAATAAAAAGTGATTAAATCGCCGAGCAAATTTACGTCAAGGGTGCCGCGTCGTTCGTCTAGTCCCTCTTGCATAATTAATTCGAGCATAAATTGAGGATCATCAGTTTCGTGATTGAGTTGCCAAATGACGAGGCTGAAAAGATCAGGGCGATAAGAAGCGAGCATTCCTTCACTGTATACGCTTGGGTTTTCTGCTTGTTGGGCATCGAAAAAGGCTAGATTAGCAGGGTGCCCGATGCAGAATTCATATTCGCAAAATAAACCGTTTAAAGTGGATGTGTGTGGCGTGATGGTGGGATATGGGGTGTAAGTCGGTTGGATAGTGGGTTGAGGTAGTGCAGCCAAAGTACCAGCAACAGCAAGACCGATTTCATTTTTAGGTGCGGTTGAGCTTTCAGGTTTGCACGCACTGAGAGATAAAATTAATAAAGGAAGAAGGAAGAGAGTTGTTTTACGCATAAGGCGATTATACAATGAAAAAGGGAATATGAGCCAAAGCCCATATTCCCTTTTTATCTTTATTATTCAGTTTTAGCTTGAGGCTTAGAGTATAACCTTATAGTGGATAATGGCGTAGATAACCATGCCTATAATTACGGCAGGATAGAGAAAACGCATTAGCCAGAAAATTGCCTTGATGGCATTATCGTCTTTGTTTTTCACAGATCTATGCCAAGCAACGATGCTCAAGAAGAGCTCTGTTGCAAGTAAGGCGTAAATAATATAAAAGGCATAATCAAGTGCAACAGTATAGCCAACATTAAGTCTTCCCGCTAGGCCAACATGGAAGAATACTACGCTGAGAACGGTGCCTGTCATAAGCCCTGTGATGGTATCAAATTCTCTACCAGGTAAAAATAAACCAAGATAGGCTAATAAGATGATCCAGAAAACGGGCATCATTGTTTTTGATGTAAAGCCAATTACATCTCGTTTGACTTCGATTGCGGCAGTGAAGCGGGAGTGTTCTATTTCGCTTTTCTTATCAAATTGTGTGGGGTCTCCACGCGTACCAAAATCGTGAACACTGTCTGAGAAGAAGAAACCAGTTACGACGTTCCAATCGGTGGTGGTTTCAAAAGCATCTGAGCGCTTAAGGGTGTTTTTAATATTATCTTCAGTAATTGGGCCAAGGCCTAAAATATCAGTTACGAAAATTAAATTTTTTCGTTCAAGGCTTGAGTGGCGCAGTTTTATAGGTAAGCGTTGGTGGTCAAAGGGATAGTCGCTCAAATCAAAAGAGTTTCTGAAGGTCTCTCGTACCTTGAAAAGAATATAATGTGTGTCACCAAATTCTTTTTCTTCTAAGGGGCTGTCAAGACTAAGGTCTTTGACTGAGTTATCAAATTTGACTTCTGAAAAATCGAGTTTTTCTCCTTTATAACGAAACCAGAGATAAAAATCGACGAAGTAGGTATGTTCCCCATCTACATCAATATCATCAAACTCATTAATATCAACACCTACATATACAATACGAGTTTTTCCAAAATATTGCCCGTTTTGACGAATAATATGTCCACTGGCTATTTTCTTACCATAATCGTCGGGGAGATCTTCTTTTTCAATAGAATAAAGTTGTACTGGTGCAGAGATGAATTTATCATTATCAAAAAGTCCCATTGCCAATGGTTGCGTAAAGTTGTGGTTTTCATCAAAATAAATTTTTCCCGTAATTCCTTCAAAGCCTTCATCTTTTTGGTTAACTGAATCAAGATAATCACGTAGAAGCTGGCGGTCTTGTTCTACTTGTGTAGCCTCACCACTAATACCAGCTTTGCGCATTGCTTCTATTGCAACAAGTGCGCTATCGTAAGATGTGGCGGCAAACCAAGTTATTTTATTATCAATATTTTTAATATATGCATCACGAAAGACCTGTGCGTCTTCGCTTGCTACATCAAATATCACTTGTGACGGTGCGTAAACATCATCTATTATGCCGCCTGTTTTAGAGGTGCCAAGTTGCTCGGCTACCTTTTCCGCAAAAGAATCTGCTCCTAAAGAATCTCCACCAAAGATAGGGATTTCAGGGTAATGTTCGCGAAGATAAATAACAATTCTGGAGCCACTGCTTTTATAGGTGCCGAGCAAGAACATATCGGGCATTGCATCAGAAGAGCTAATAATTGTCTCTATATTTTCCTCAAGACTTTCATTAGCACTGACAGGTGAAGTGCTTATCACAGTCCCGCCGTTTGTTTCGAATTCATCACCGAAAGCCATCCCAAGAGATTCCCCATAAGTATTATTTTCATAAAAAATTATAGCGCTTTCATACTCAAAAAAAATCTTTGCATATTGAGCAACAAAACTACCCTGTGCCGTATTATCATTAATAACCCTAAAGAACCAGTCATTTCCTTCTGTAACTGAGGGTGCAGTTGCACCAGAAGATATTCCGGGGATTTCATTCTCTGCAAGCATACTTCCCATTTCTGTTGCAGCATCACTATAACTGTTGCCTAATACGATTATCGCCTTATCTTCTTGGATAATTTGCTCCGCAACAGCCTTAGCCCCATCTGCAGTGCCTCCATCAATATAAGGTATTATCTCAATCGGATGCCCGTTAATGCCCCCTGCCGCATTTGCTTCGTCAACATACATTTGAACGGATTCGTTGAGCTGTGTTGTCCATGTCTCTGAAACGTCATCCCCAAGTGCGCTTACGGCAATATAAATGGGGTCTTTTTTATCAAAGACACCTCTTTCATAGAGTATATACCCGCCCCCAGCAATAATAAGCAGAAATAATAACCACAGAAGTATTTTTTTGCCTTTCATATAAAGTCTCCTTCTAATAGAATCTAAACCCTCATAATTATAGTCCCTTTTTGTCAATAGTGGGTTGGTCACACTTTTCAGATTTATTAGGCTTATTTCTCTAACTTGTGGTCAATACCGATTTTTTTGGTTTTTTTAGATATTATATTTGAAACCAGAGCAAGGACATGTTGACATATAAGATAAATTTAGGTATATTACATATGCCCATCCCCTGCGGGGGGGGGGGGTAAAGGACTGCAAATGAATCATAGCAATGCTCTACAAAGACTAAAGACCGTTGAAGGACACTTGCGCGGTATCACCCGCATGGTTGAAGAAGATGCCTATTGCATTGATGTTATCCGTCAGATACAGGCTGTTGAGGCTGCACTGAATAAGGTTAGTAGCGTCATCCTTGAAGACCACTTAAATTCTTGTGTGATCACAGCCGTACAGGGAGAAGACCAGAGCGAGCGTGAACGTGTTCTCAAAGAGATCAAAGAAGTCTTTGAGATGGCGACGAAGGTTTAATTAGATGGATGCTTGTGGATGTTTATCTCCAGAAAAGAGCGTCCATAGCGGAGGCAAGCCTAAGGTCACGAGTGTGAGCGGGGCGTGCCCGACAAGCGGTGCGCTTGGCAAACGAGTCGATACGCAAATTGTCAAGGCGATGTTATCCGTCCCATTAAATATCTTAATGGCAGAATCATATCGCTTCTGCGCTGCCCCTGATTGCCCGACTGTTTACTATAGCGAGGACGGTCAGCAGGTTTTCATCGAAGCAGATTTGCGTGAGCGTGTATATCAGAAACACGCCGAAGATGAAGATATTTCTATTTGCTATTGTTTCCAACATACGGCGAGAAGCATTGGTAATGAAATTGCCGAAAGCGGAAATTCTACGGCTATAGCCGAAATTACTGCTGGCATAAAAGCAGGTCAATGTGCCTGCGATATTCGTAACCCGCAAGGCGATTGCTGTCTTGGCAATGTGCGGGCTTTTATCAAAAACTATTCAACTAATTTATTGGAGACTTAACCATGACTAGTAAAACTTATTCTGTACCTAGCATTTCTTGCGGACATTGTGTCAATACCATTCAAGTGGAAGTTGGTGAGATGGACGGCGTTGAAAGCGTCTCGGCTAACGCCGAGACCAAAATGGTCGATATTATCTTTGATGCCCCGGCAGATGAAGCTGCAATCAAAAGCCTAATGGCTGAGATTAATTTCCCCGTTGCAGCGTAATTTCTTAGAGAGGGTGGCTGAGTAGTCACCCTTTTTTATTTAACGGTATTTTTCTTCACAAAAGAATTTATTTAAGCGGAAGCAAGCCCAAAGTAAGTATGATGTGCGTCTTCTGCTTTGTTAGAAAAGGAATAAAATGAAAAAATCTAAAAAGAATATTGGTCTTTTAATTATCTTTATTCTTATTATTGGCGCGATACTCTCATCTTGTTCTTCAGGAACTAAAGATGAAAGTGCCATCCACTCGCCTTATGTAGGGCAGGAAGTGAGGGGAATAAAAGCTTTATCTCAGGATGATATTGAAGGCTTGTTGACTGGAGCGGGTACGCCTTTTGGCGGGATGGCAAAACCTGCAGAGTTAAATGGTTATCCAGGGCCACGCCATGTATTGGATGCAGTTGAAGCTGCTGAGTTTGATGTCAGTGATGAGCAAAAAGAAAAGATAGAAGTTTTATATGAAGAAATGCGCGCAGAAGCAATTGCATTAGGCGAGCAGATTATTGAACTTGAGGTAGCTATTGATGGTGCTTTTTCAGAAGCAAGCATTACTGAAGAGCTTTTGGAAGAAAAGGTGACTGAAAGTGCTCGTTTATACGGTCAGTTGAGAATTGTTCATTTGAAATATCATTTATCTATGGTTGATATTCTTACTGTTGAGCAAGTCGCTCAATATAATGAGCTACGAGGGTACACATCGGACGACCCTTGTAATAATATTCCCGATGGGCATGATGCCGAATTATGGAGGCAACATAATAACTGTGAATAAAAAACAACTTACTCTCCCAATCACAGGTATGACCTGTGCCAATTGCGTTGCCGCCGTTGAGCGTAATATTAAAAAACTCGATGGCATTGACACTGCTGTTGTCAATCTTTCCTCTGAGCGCGCCACCTTTGAACTTGATCCATCCCTGCTCGGCGTAGATGATGTGATCGCGCGCATTGAACGCGCAGGATATGGCATTGCCACTGGTGAAGCTGAATTAATCATTCAGCGTCTCTCTGATGATAGCGATGCCCGCCGATTAGAAAAAACACTGAGTGAATTAGATGGCGTGTTAGAAGCTAACGTCACCTTTGCCACAGAGAAAGCGCGTGTTAAATATATCCCCACACTTATTACGCAAGCAGAATTGCGCTGCGCCGTTAAGTCTGCAGGATTCGATTCTTTAGAATTGGGCGGAGATGCAGAAGATGCCGAAGCCAAAGCCCGCGCCAAAGAGACTGCCGAGCAAAAACGATTATTAATTATCGGGTTGATTTTCACGATCCCGCTTTTCATCTTTTCGATGGGGCGAGATATGGGGATGTTTGGCGCATGGTCACATGGGGTTTGGTCAAATTGGTTTATGCTCGCACTCGCAACCCCCGTTCAATTTTATGTAGGCTGGCAATATTATGTGGGCGGATATAAATCCCTCCGTAATGGTTCTGCGAATATGGACGTTCTTGTGGCAATGGGATCATCCGTTGCCTATTTTTATTCGCTTATCGTTATGCTTGAAATTTTGCCCGGGCATATTTATTTTGAAACAGCGGCAGTAATTATCACCTTAATCCGTGTTGGTAAATTTCTTGAAGCCCGCGCAAAAGGACATACCAGCGATGCCATCAAAAAGCTGATGGGCTTACGCGCCAAGACTGCTCGTGTTATTCGTGATGGGCAAGAAGTTGAAATTCCCCTCGAAGATGTAGTCACGGGTGATATTTTGCTCGTCAAGCCTGGTGAGAAAATCCCCGTTGATGGCGTTGTCGTTGATGGCAATTCTTCGGTAGATGAATCGATGCTCACCGGTGAATCATTGCCCGTAGAGAAGAAGATTGGCGAGCCAGTTATTGGTGCAACGCTCAATAAAATGGGTTTGCTCAAAGTTGAAGCTACGAAAGTGGGCAAAGAAACTGCCCTTGCTCAAATTATTAAACTGGTCGAAGATGCTCAGGGGTCCAAAGCCCCGATTCAGCAACTCGCCGACCAAGTTTCGGCAAAGTTCGTCCCAGCAGTTCTCGTCATCGCCGCGCTCACTTTTTCGGTCTGGTATTTTCTTTTTCCCCTCCCGCTCACATCCGAAATCAGCACCTTTACCCGTGCGCTTGTCAATATGGTCGCGGTGCTCGTTATTGCCTGCCCCTGTGCGATGGGTCTCGCCACACCGACTGCGGTGATGGTTGGCACGGGTATGGGCGCAGAAATGGGCATCCTTTTTCGCTCTAGCGAAGGGCTTGAAAGTGCTGGAAAAACGACCACGGTTGTGCTCGATAAAACGGGCACAATTACCAAAGGGCAGCCCGCCGTGACCGATATTGTGGTTGCAGATAAATGGGATGCAGACGCTGTGCTGGCTTTAGCCGCTTCGGTGGAAAAAGGCAGTGAGCACCCCCTCGGCGAAGCGATTTGGGCGGAAGCGACCGTGCGTGAACTTGCTCTCGCTGACCTAACAGGATTCTCAGCCCAAGCGGGTCACGGCGTTTCTGCCGAAGTGGATGGAAAAAAAGTTTCCGTTGGCAATTTGCGCATGATGAACGAAGCTGAATACCCCCTCAATAATCTCGAAGCAGAGATGAAACGCCTTCAGTCTGAAGCCAAAACCGCTATGCTGGTTGCAGTAGATGGTGAGGTCGTGGGCGTGATAGCCGTGGCCGATACACTCAAAGATGGCTCTGTAGAAGCCATCGCCGAACTTAAAGAAATGGGATTAGAAGTGGTCATGATCACCGGTGACAACCAAGCCACCGCCGAAGCAATTGGTGCGCAAGTTGACGTAGATAAAATCATCGCCGAAGTTCTCCCTGCTGGAAAAGTGGACGAAGTGAAAAAACTTCAAAACCTTCAACCTTCTCACCTTAAACCTTCAACCAACATTGTCGCAATGGTCGGAGACGGCGTAAATGATGCCCCCGCCCTTGCTCAAGCAGATGTTGGAATCGCCATCGGCACTGGTACAGATGTTGCTATGGCTGCCGCGCCCGTCACATTAATGAGTGGAGATTTACGCGGTGTAGTGCGTGCTATTAAACTCTCACGAAAAACAGTGAAGACCATTAAGCAAAATCTCTTCTGGGCATTTATCTACAATATCATCTTAATTCCCGCCTCCGCGATGGGATTCATCAATCCCATGCTCGCAGCATTTGCGATGGCATTTAGTTCTGTATCTGTGGTGAGCAATAGTTTGTGGTTGAAGAGGGCGAAGATTTAGTTAATACAACTCTCCTCTAAATTCTGTACTTAGAATTTGGGGAAGAAGCCCTTGAAGGAGAAGGGGGATTTATTAGAAGACCATCCCAATTCTTTACCCGCAATGATACGAAGGTGTCATTGCGGGTCTTTTTTCTCTCTTTTAGAGTATAATTTTTTTACTTTTAAAAAAGAAATAAGAAGGAATTATTATATTAGGAGATGTATATGACAATT
>JABGQV010000018.1 GCA_018648655.1 Anaerolineae bacterium
GCGAGTTGCAAATATTAATTTCATAAGGATGTTGGTTTTTCCGGAATGTCAAAAAGGGCGCGAGCGACCGTTGCGTATTGCGGGGCGTGTGCTTCGCTTGCTTCAGATCGTAATCGGCGGATGGGGGCATCAACCAGTTTTTTGACCAATGCCTGTGTGAGTGCTTCAATACGTTCTCGGTCGTTATCTTCTAAATTGGGTAAACGGCGCAGGGTTTTGGAAAGTTCCATCTGGCGGATGCTTTCAGCTTGTTGACGCAAATTAGCGATCAGGGGGAGCATATCCAGCGAAGCGAGATAATCGTCAAAACGGGCTTTTTCTTCAAGAAGAATGCGCTCTACATGGGGCACTTCTGCGCTGCGTTTTGCCAGAGAATCTTCCAGTTGGGTATTTAGCCCATCCATATCAAAGAGTCTAACGCCGGGGAGTTCTCCCACATCAGAGTCGATATCGCGTGGGACGGCAATATCTATCATGACGAGCGGACGCCCTTCTCGTTTCTTGATGATTTTCTTGATTTGCGGGGAATGGATAATTGTATGCGGTGCGCCAGTTGAGGCAATAAGAATATCTGCGCGAATAAGTGCTTTCAGAAGATGCTCAAAGGTAGAGGTTTCTGCGCCCCATCGTTCTGCTAAGGCCAAGGCACGATCCTGTGTGCGATTAACTACAAGGATTTTTTTTGCTCCACGCTTGCGCAATGCCTCGACAGCAAGCTCTGCCATTTCTCCGGCTCCGAGCACAACGATCTGGGCTTCGTCTATTGAAACCACCGTTTTCTCAGCAACAGATGCTGCCAACGACGAGACAGAAGATGGATTGCGCCCGATGAGGGTTTCTGTTCGCGCTCGCTTCCCTGCGTGGATAGCTCTTTGGAATAAACGTGAAAGGATGGGGCCAACAGTGTTTTGTCCACGAGCAAGTTGAAGCGCGTGCGTTACCTGTCCGAGAATCTGGGGTTCGCCGAGAACAAGGGAATCTAATCCGGCGGTAACCTGCAATAGATGTTCAACTGCCTCTTGGTCAATATGGTGATAAAGATGAGGGGCCAAGTCATCTCTGTGAATATCATGAATCTCCGAAAGAAAAATTTCCAGTTCATCTGAAGATTCTGAGTTGGAAATCACATAAACTTCTACCCGATTGCAGGTAGAGAGAATAATCATTTCGGTGCTTATGGATACACCTATACCGCATCCCTGACGCGCAAGTGCGGATTGGATCTGGACATCGTTGAAAGCCAGCTTTTCTCGAAGGCTAACGCTTGCTGTGTGGTGATTGATACCTAAACAATGAATATGCATACGCCTCTCAATATCTTTCAGGATGATGAAGAGTACTATAGCGCCAAAATGCACAATTAGCGTGTAGATTAACGAAGGTTTTGGCTAAGAGCATTATGAGAACAAAGATTTCCCCTGTATTTTCTATAGCAATCTATTCTTGTAGAGCCGTGGAAAAACAAAATCTAGCGTACGAAAGCTTGTAAAATTAAGTGTGTGATTATTTTTTAGTATTTTTGCTATTTTTCTTAGCACCTCAGTTTACATGACTAATACTACTAAAAAAACAGAAGTTGAATTATGCAAATTTGTTAACTGAATGAAAAGTCAGAAACTATATTTATAGGTGATAATGGGTGCGGAGAAAACTATGCCAACAAAAATACTCGCAATTGACGACGACGCAGCCATGACCGAACTTCTCACACTGCTACTTAAGTCTCACGGATTCGAAGTCACCACAGCTAATAGCAGCGAAAAGGGAATTGACCTTATCCGCAAGATAAGGCCAGACATCATACTTTTGGATTTAATGATGCCTCAAATGGATGGCTGGGAAACCTGTAAGAAAATTCGCAAGTTTAGCAATATTCCTATTGTGGTGCTTTCTGCTCTCAATAATCCTGGGATGGTTGCTAGCGCGCTGGATGCCGGCGCTGATGACTACCTGATCAAACCCGTTCCAAGCAGCATTCTTGTCGCACATATCAAAAATCTTGCCCGCCGTAATACAGCGAAACTCAACCCATCTAAAAGTATGATGAGAAGCCCTACAAAACCTATTTTTTCTTAACTCTTTTTGAAAAAGCTCAAAAATCGAAAAAGGCACACCCTTTGAAAATAAACTCTTCGGGTGTGTTTTTTGTTAAAGTCAGAGAGTTCAAAAACTCTCTACGCAAAGCAAGCATTCGCGGCAAGCCACCACCCCTTGGCCCTACCGACTGTAATTGTCTCCCTTTTTAAAACAAAGTCAAAATTGGGGAAACAAACTAATACTTACACCTAAAAACCTCTACCAGGTAATTATTTACCAGAATTATAAAAAAATGGGTGTAAAAGCACTTTTGTCTATTGACATTCGCCTTTATTAAGCTAAAATACAAATAGTTAGTTGGTTGCCGCAACATACTAAAGGTGATAATGTCCCAGAATACAGCAGACCAAGCAATGGTTCGTGAGCTTAACTTATCCCTTGTGCTTCGCCTTATCCATAATGAAGCGCCCATTTCGCGCGCAAAGATCGCGCAGACAACGGGGCTAAATAAATCCACCGTTTCAAGTTTGGCAGAATTTCTTTTGAAAAATAAGCTGATTCACGAAACAGGAATTGGCTCCACAGGAACAGGGCGACCAGCTCGACTTCTCGAAGTCAACGCATTCGCTGGTGGGATTATTGGTGTCGAATTTGGTGTAGACCATATTGCAGTAGCACTCTCAGATTTCTCGGGGGAAATACTCTGGAGCAAAAATAAAAGAACGGGGATGCAAGATGAAAAGGAAGAAACGCTTGCACAAACCCTATCTTTAGTACACGAAGCTATTTCTCTTGCAAAAAAGAAGAATTTAGAAGTGCTTGGCTTAGGAATTGCTACTCCTGGCACAGTCGATGTTGACGAGGGGCTGCTGATTTTCGCCCCCAATTTACAATGGCACGACGTGCCCTTGAGAGATTTATTCTATGAGCATACTTCTCTCAATGTTTTTGTTGAAAATGATGCAAACGCTGCAGCAATGGCAGAAAGTCTCTTTGGTGTTGCCCGAGAAAGCGAAAACTTCATCTTGATTTTCGCTGGTGTTGGCATTGGTAGCGGTTTATTTCTCAACGGAGATCTGTACAGGGGCAATATCGGCTACGCCGGAGAAATTGGACATTCCCCTATTACTGCAGAACCTTTTGAAGCACCCTGTCACTGCGGGAACCGAGGATGCTGGGAAACCTACGCAAACCAACACGCAATCATCCGTCGCGTACAGTCTCGGCTTGACGCTAGAAGAAAAAGCATTATTCCTAAGCTGATGAAGGAAAAAAGCGCACCTTTGTCCATAGCTCTGATAAAAGAAGCCGCAGACAAAGCTGATACAGAAGCAATAGAAGCACTTCAAGAAACAGGCGCCGCCATGGGATTAGGCATTGCCACTCTCGTAAGTGTACTGAATCCAGAAAAAGTTATTCTAGGTGGACCTTTAAGCATTGTTGGAAATTATTTACTTCCCTCTATAAAAGAAGTTGTCAACAAACGCTCCCTCCCTGAACTAAGACCAGGTATCGAAATTCAACTTTCAGCTTTTGAAAAAGATGCCAGCTTAATTGGAGCGGTCAGCATTGTAGTAGATAATATTTTCTCAAATCCTACAGGATATAAAAGGAGGTGATGTAACAGCATAGATACCTTTTCGCACTTTACGTTTTTCAAAAACCTATCTCGTAACTCAAATTAAGGAGAAGAAACATGAAAAAGAATTTGCTTGTAGTATTGATTTTAGCTTTTGCGCTTATTTTGAGCGCATGTGGC
>JABGQV010000112.1 GCA_018648655.1 Anaerolineae bacterium
CAATAAACAGAGCATCCGATGATGAATTCCAATTGCCCAATGCTTTAAATGTAAAAAATCTTGATTTCACAATAAGTGAGTCTCCTTTTTTGTTCCTGTGATATTAAATTAAAATGTGAGGCGGCTTGATGGGGATTGTTTGTAAAATTTATACAGCCTATCAGTAACCTGAACAGGCTCCGAATCAGTCGTCAAGAGAGGTGATTATACTCCTGTCTATGTTCCGAGACAAAAGTTTTTTTTAGCTATTAAACAACGACTTTTCACGCCATTCGCGTTAGAAACTTCTAATCACTAATCGTTTCCAAATACTCACTATACCCACCCAAATACCGCCCTAAATCCCTATTCTCAATCACCAGCAAACGCTCCACTGTTCTATCCAGAAAATAGCGATCGTGCGAGATAATCAGCACCGTGCCGATGAAATCTTCGAGTGCAATTTCGAGCATTTCGGCAGAAGCAATGTCAAGATTATTAGTCGGCTCATCGAGCAGCAGGAAATTTGCCCCCGAAAGCACCACCAACGCCAACTGCAATCTGCTCCGCTCGCCGCCCGAAAGAACGCCGACTTTCTGATTCGCCTGCTCATAAGTAAAAAGGTATTTCGAGAGCAAAGCCATCGCCTTCGAATCGCTCATATTTCCCGTCATACGCACCACGTCAATCACTTTTTGCTCAAAATCGAGTGTTTCATGTTCTTGGGCATAATAGCCAATCGTCACACTAGGCCCCACTTTTATCTCGCCCAAATCTGGCATTTCTTTGCCTAAAATCATCCGTATCAGCACCGATTTTCCTGCACCGTTCGGACCAATTAGTCCCACTCGCTCGCCATGCCAAATCGTTTCTTGCAGCTCATCAAAAACACGATGCGTGCCAAAAGCCTTCTCTACACTTGCCAGTTCCAAGACCTTATTTGAGCCTCTATAACCGCTTAACTTCAAATCCATTTTGCGACGATCTATAATCGGCTTATCAATTTTATCCATCTTATCGAGCCGCTTTTGCATAGAGCGCGCCTTGATCGCAAACTTCTCACTATCATAAACCTTCGCCCAAATCGCAAAACGCTTAATTGCCTCTTCCATCCGCCCCACCTCACGTTGCTGCACCTTGAATAATTCTGCTTGCCTTGCCAAACGCGCTTCTTTATCCAGCGAATATGCCGAATAATCACCTACAAAAACGCTCGTTTTTCCATCTTCAAGTTCAGCGATATGCGTTACCACTGCATCCAACAAATAACGATCATGGGAGACAATAACGACTGTGCCATCATATTCTCTAATCAATTTTTCGAGATAGATTTTTCCGGGCAAGTCGAGATGATTATCTGGTTCATCCAATAAAAGCAAATTAGGATGTAAAAGGAGCAGCCGTGCCAACCCGACCAATTTCTTTTGCCCGCCACTTAAGGTGTTAAGCGGCTTACTAAGGTCTCCTGATCTTAACCCCAGCCCCAGCAGCATCTTTTCTACGCGTGCCGGATACGAGTCGCCGCCGAGGGCATCGTACTCTTCGATGAGATTCTGTTGACTATCGAGAGCAAGTCCAAGTTTACGTTCGTTTTCGTAAATATTTGGGTCACCCAAGCTGTCTTCGACACGCATCAGCTCACTGCGCACTTCCTCCACACGTGGATTTCCATCCAAAGCAGATTCTAGTGCCGTTTGCGACAAATTTAGTTCGGGAGTCTGTGCTAAATACCCGGCTGTTAATCCACGTGAACGTGTTATTGAGCCGCCCTGCTCAGCATTATATTGCCCAACGATGAGTTTATAGAGCGATGATTTGCCCGCGCCATTTGCGCCAATAAGGCCAATTTTTTGCCCATGCTGAATTTCCCAGCTGAGGCTATCGAAAATATGCGTGGCCCCCAAGACGAGGGAGATATTGGAAAGTTGTAGTTCTATCATGATTACACCAAATTATAATACGACATAAATGTCGTGCTATGTATAAATAAAAAACGCCGCAGGGGAACCCTGCGGCGCATAAAAAAATCAAAGGAAAAGTTCGCTATTTTCTGCGTACAGGCGTGATTCGAGGATACCCCGCGGAGATGGAGCCACGCATATTTGTAAAAAGTGGAGGTTGCCCAAGACAGAAAGCGTAAAACATGGCAATATTATACCAAAATTTTGTGGTTTAATTAGGGTATGGATAATTTACTTTCATCCCCCTTTACCTTTTCACAATCTTCTTTACAAGATTATAACGATTGCCCACGCCGATTTAAGTTACGTTATATTGAGCGTTTACTGTGGCCTGCGATTGAAACCGAGCCAACGCAGGATTATGAACGACATCAAATCGAAGGCTCACTCTTCCATCGGATGGTGCAGCAAAATATCATTGGCATTCCCGCTGAAAAGTTATCTAAACTGGCACAATCGGATAATCTTAATAAGTGGTGGGATGCATATATGCAACATAAACCAGACTTCGATGGCTATGCGCTGTACCCTGAATATACTTTATCTGCGCCTTTGGGCGAGCATAGGATTGTGGCAAAATATGATTTGATTGCGATCAAGCCCGGCGAGAAAGCGATTATCTACGATTGGAAGACTTATAGAAAACGCCCTAAAAATGAGTATCTTGCTGCACGTTGGCAAACAAGACTTTACTCTGCTCTTTTAGAGAAAGCGGGCAATCATTTAAACAAAGATGCGCCCATATTTCCTGAAAAAATTGAGATGGTGTATTGGTTTTCAAACTTCCCCACTGAGCCAGCACGATTAAACTACAGTAAAGAAAAAGCACAAAGTGACTGGGACTTAATCTCGAAGACAATCACAGAAATCAACGCTGAAAAAGAGTTCGCAATGAGCGAAGATGAGCGCCCCTGCAAGTTTTGCGCGTATCGTTCTTATTGTAATCGTGGAGTAAAAGCGGGAGAATGGGATGAGTTTAATGAGGAGATAGATGCAGAAGAAAGTTTCGAGATTGATTTTGAACGAATCGGGGAGATTGCTTTTTAGTTCAACAGAACGCTGATTTCTGCAGATTTTGCGGATTTACACGGATTTCAAAAACTTAAACACAAAGAACAGAAAGGGTCACAAAGATTAAATCTTTTTCTTTGTGTCCTTTGTGTTTAAAAAACCCTTATTGATCAACAAAAACACCAAGATGATTTGCAACGGGTCTCTCCCGCCCAGGGATATGGCTATCTATAGGCGAATTCAGCACTTCTGCTTTTCCATTTTCATCTTCAATAACAAGCGTAGATGAACCCCCTCCGTCCATATTCATGGCTGTGTAAACGCCATATTCGATCATCAAATCTGCGAGTTGGGTGAGGGTTGCGCCTTCGCTATAAAAGGGTTGTCTGCCATCCACAACGACGATGACCAGGCGGTCGGGGCCAAAGTCCACGCCGAGGGCAGTGCGCGGTGCGGGAATTTCAGAATCTAGCCCTTCAATTGGCTCACCTTCGACGATGAGCATATGGCTACCTGAAATCGCATTATAAACTTTGTCATCTGGCTTTTCAAATGTCGCCACATTATCTTTTGAGATATATAAAACTGGACGATTGCCCTCTGAATACTTTTTCCCGCGTGAGGCAGCAAAGCCTGTTGGGGCAACTGGGTCACCAACATGGGGGTAATAGTCTAAAAAGGAATTTGAATGCCACGGAGAGAATTCACCGCCATTAACGGCTATTTGTAAATTATAGTCTCTCAAAAATGTAGTTGTAGTACGCGCGTTGAGTGGCATATCTGATTTTTTATTATCGAGCGGGGTAACAAGAAACCTAATCCCTTCTGTGTGTAAATCAATGGTAATAATGTGCGCGATCCACAGACGTGGTTCAGTATGAACTTTTCTTCTATAGGTGATGCCATCGTAGAGACTTATTTTTTTCTCTGTTGGCAAGGGGCGACCAGAAAAATAAAGAGCTGGGATGGCAACACAGATAAAGAGGATGAAGAGTACGAGAATTATTTTAAGTTTTTTCGTCATTTTATTTTCACCAATAATACTTCACTGCTATAAGAAGAAATATTTTTACTCTTAGAATACCAAACGCAAGCCCATTACTACAAGCAAAACCAAAACTATTTTACGAAAGACTGCTGGGTTAATCCATCTATCCATTGCTAAGCCAGTGAGAAGACCTGTTAATAAGAAGGGAAAACTGCGCCAAAAGAGGGACCAAATATCTGCTGTGAAGTTTCCACTTGCCCAATGCCCGATAATAACGATGATGCTATTTTGCAAAAAAAAGGTTTGGAGATTCCCTTTGAAGACATCTGGCTCCCATTTTTTACAACTAGCATATATGATGATGGGCGGTCCTGGCGTATTATAAGCCCCACCCAATAAGCCACCAAAAAAACCCGCGGCATAGGCCCAAGATTTTTCTTTAAGCTCTGGAAGCTTTAAGCCTGAGAGCGCATAGAGAGCGTATCCAGCCAAGATAAGGCCTAATATAGCGAGAGCAAGTCTCTCGTCCGCACGGCGAAGCAAAAAGATGCCAAGCGGCACACCAACGAAAGAAGCCAAGATGAGAGGCAAAACTTTCTTGAACTGCAAAGAATCTCTATAGCGCAAGAGCACGCCTAAGTCTACAACAAAGGCGACAAGGGCAACCACGGCAATTGATTCCTTTATTCCAATAATATTTGGTAAAAGTACCATCGCTACCAGAGCAACACCAAAACCTGAAAGCCCCTGTGTGAATGCGGCAAGAAAAAGAATGCCACCGATAAGAAGAGTTGTATTCATATGGCAAATTATACTCATTCTTTAGATAGGGGTAAAATCGGAAAATATGAAAAGAGGAGCTCTAAATGAAATATGCAGTTAGCATTAGCTTAGGTAGTTCAAGTCGAAATAAAAAGGTAGAAGTCAAATTCAAAGATGAGACTGTAATCATCGAGCGCATCGGTTTAGATGGTGATGTAGCGAAAGCCAAAGGACTCTACAAAATTTTAGACGGACAAGTAGATGCCTTTGGCATGGGCGGCCTAGATTTATACCTGCGCTTAGAAGGCAAAGAATACCCACTAAAAGCTGCCTTAAAACTCGTTGAAAATGTGAAGAAAACACCCGTTGTAGATGGGCGCGGCCTGAAACACACTTTAGAAAGACGCATTTTCGAACTCGCTGCGCCCTCACTAGGAGAAAGACCAAAGTTTCAACAGGCTTTTATTCCCGTTGCTGTAGATAGGATTGGGCTAGCCACTGCCATTACAGAACTCACAGAAAAAGTTGTTTTTGGCGACCTAATGGTTGCACTTGGTATTCCACTACCCGTTTATGGACTAAAAAACTTTAAGCGCGTTGCTCGCGTTATGCTCCCCTTTGTCAGTCATTTTCCGATAAGCATGTTGTATTATGGAAGTGATGGTGCAGAACAAGAGCCAAAATATCAAAAATATTGGGAAGAATCTGATTTAATAGCCGGCGATTTTCTCTTTATGCGCAAATATATGCCAGCATCTATTGAAGGAAAAACAATTATCACGAATACGACCACTACCCAAAACTTGCTACTGCTTAGAGAACGTGGTGCGCGGCGAGTTATCACCTCTACCCCTCGCTACGATGGACGCTCTTTTGGCACCAATATGATGGAAGCCGCCCTAACAGCCTATGCTGGTTTAGGGAGGCAATTAACAGATAACGAACTCAATATATTAATAGATGATTTGGATATTCGCCCCAAAGTGCATCTTTTTGACTAATCGCCTAACACGCATTTATTTTAAACTTGCTACTCTTTAAACAGCGCTAGGAGGCAAAGAACAAATACCGTTAAAAGTCTGATGTCGTTTGTATCTGTGCGTTAGAAGATATATTTTTCATGAGATTTGCCATATTCAATTGTAAGGTGTTTGCAATCCCCTCCTTATAAAATGCAATATATAATGATGCCATATAAGGTCAAATTCTTTCAGCTTTAATATGACAAAATTATAAGCTAGCTTGGAGAATGTTTTGAACTCAGCACTAGATTTTATGTGGGGAACATCGATTTACAACTTCAGCTTCGTTTGGATTTCACCGATGAAGTCAGTTTTTTGTTGTCCATATAAGAACTATTCTACGGGGAAATATCTTTTTAAAAGAACCACCTTTCAGAGTGGAGATACCAAATGAGCATACCTACACCTAATCCCAATCAAGATAAAAGCCTAGAACAAAGAGCTTTTGTTATTTCTATTGTCTTTCTTCTTGCCATAACGGCAAATTTGATACTAAGTATCTCACAAGGCTTTCAAAGTGGCGCATGGCAACACTTCCTTAGAGCTGGAATTGTTGGCCTTTTTGGCATTTCTACAATTTTCGCAGCAAAATGGATTCGGCGCGGACGCGTAGAAGAAGGCATTTTACTCATTATTCGTTCGCTTCTGCTCACACTTTTCGGCACCTCTTTGTTATTGGGTGGACTTGGTCTAATCCTTGCATTTATTACCTTAATTCTAGAAGGGGCGGTTATAGCCTTTCTTTTACCAGCAGATAAGAAAAATCGTTCTTATGCCCTCACCATTATCGCATCCATTCTCATTTATGCAATGGATTTTCTGCCTCTCAATTATCGTATTCCTGCTCCCGCCGCACTTAAAAACGTATTGCCCGTCATCGCTGGGCTTGTTATTTTCTCAAGTACAGTCATTATTATCCGGCTTAGCTGGGATGCCATTTCACTATGGTTCCAATCCTCTGTTCGCAACCGCCTAATATCTATCGTTATCGGGGCGGCAATCATCCCGGCGTTATTGATCAGCATCACCCTAGGTATCGCCGCTTACACACAGATGCGCAGCGCACTAATCGATGATACCTTCGACAAACTGGCGGCAGTGGAAGCTATCAAGCTCAGCCAGATGAAAGGCTACCTTGCTGAACGCCAGAGCGACATGACAGCTCTAAGCGAAACAATGGGATCGCTGCTCGGCGAGGCACTCAGCAAGCTCGATACAATCAATCAATTGAAACATAACCAGATTGTTAGCCTCCACCAAGTTTGGGATGCGGATGTGCGTGACGTTGCTTCTGATCCTAGTGTTGTTGGAGGTATCGAGGATTTCTCTTTCGGTTTTCAGGCTATCGGTGCGAATCAGGTACGCAGACTTTATCTAGGGCAAGGTGAATTAGAATTTGCTGGTGACGAAAGTGCTTATAGCGCAGCCCACTTCGAACAACATGGCTTCTTTCTTGGGTATACAGGTATTCATGGGTACAAAAATGCCTTTTTGATTGATCCTGCTGGCAATATTATCTATAACGTCCATAAGGGAGACAGCTTCGGCACAAATCTGGTCTCTGGTCCTTATAAAGACAGTAACTTGGCTGCTCTATATCAAACCTTGCTAACAGCAGAAGCCGGAAAATCCTATCTTGCCGACGTTGCGCTCTTTGAGGGTGAAAATGCCTTCTTTATCGGTACTCCCTCCTATAGCGGTGCTACACTAACTGGCATGTTGGTCTACCAAATAGACTTCGAACAGATTAACGCCATCGTAAATGAACGCACTGGTCTTGGTGAAACAGGCGAAACCTTTATCGTTGCACAAGAAACCGATGGACGCATCACCTTCCGTAGTGACCGCTCCATTATCGGTGGTGGCAAGTTTGTTGTCGGCTATGATCTCTCCGACATCGCCCAACCCTTTATGAAAGAGGCCTTGGTGGGAACAACCGGCTCTGACCTCTCCATCAGTGGTACCGGAGCTTCAGCGATTACCGCCTACACTCCAGTCAACATCGAGGGGGTAAACTGGGCAATTCTTTCAAGAATTGACGGTGAAGAGATTTTGGTTCCCTTCCACACAGATGATGAAAAAGATTTCCTCACAAATTATGCGGAGTTTTATGGTTATCATGATATCTTCTTGATCCACCCTAATGGCGATATCTTCTACTCCGTTGCAAAAGAAGCCGACTATCATACCAATATCCTCGATGGTGAATATAGCGACTCAAACCTCGGCACGTTGATAAGTGAGGTTATTGAAGAAGGCAAAACGCTCCTTTCCGATTACGCCTTTTATGCACCATCTGGTGGAACACCAGAACAATTCTTTGGCGCACCTCTATTTTCTGAAGCTACAGGTGATCTTCAACTCATTGTTGCCGCTCAGGTTTCCAAAGAAGATGCCAACACCATTATGAATGAAAGCTCAGGACTAGGGGAAACTGGTGAAAGCTACCTGATTGGTCCAGATTCTCTTGGGCGTAGCGATTCGCGCTTCCTTGAGCAATTAGGAGTAGATAGCACCATTCTTCATCCTGATCTTGCTGTAGATACCGAGGCCTCCCGTGCAGCAATTGCGGGAGAAACAGGGCAAGGAACGATTATCGATTATCGAGGTCTTCCTGTACTCAGCGCGTGGGCACCCATTGTGATCCATGAGGCTGACGAGCACCACCCCGAAGGGGTAGTTTGGGCAATGCTCACTGAGATTGACGAATCTGAGGCGTTAGAGACAATCAACCAACTAGCGGGGCTGCTCGGGTTAATCATCGCCTTAGCAGCACTAGCCATCATCGCTTTAGCTGTTTTCCTCGGCGCCCGCTTTGCACTGGGATTTGTAACACCGCTCCTCGATCTGACTGCTACCGCCTCTCAAATCGCAGAGGGTAATCTTGACTTGCGCGTTGAATCCGACAGCGAAGACGAATTAGGTATGCTAACCAATGCCTTCAATAGTATGACGGCTCAGTTGCAGGGAACACTACATGGCTTAGAGCAGCGTGTTGCAGATCGTACCAAGGCCCTTGAAACGTCTACAGAAGTGAGCCGCCGCCTCTCTACCATTCTTGATCAAGAGCAATTAGCAAAAACAGTGGTTAATGAGCTGGTATCTGCTTTTGGCTATTACTACGCTCATATTTATCGCTATGAAGGGGATGATAGAACTACGCTAGTTATGAAAGGTGGTACAGGCGATGCTGGGCAAGTGCTTCTCTCGCGTGGTCATACCATCCCAACAGGGCGCGGTCTTGTAGGTCGTGCAGCAGAAAACAACGCAGTTGTTCTTGTGAACGATACCCTGAACGAAGAAGGCTGGTTACCCAACGAACTACTTCCTGAAACACGCTCCGAAATAGCCGTCCCCATCTCACTTGGAGACGAGGTACTAGGCGTTTTCGATGTGCAACATAATGAACTGAATGCCTTCTCCGAAGAAGATGCCGGGCTGCTACAATCACTTGCGAATCAAGTCGCAATCGCGATGCAGAACGCACAAGCCTATGTAAAAGCCCAACGCCGTGCTGAACACGAGGCACTGATGGGTGATATTGGTCAGAAAATACAGAGTGCAACCACAATCGAAGATGCCCTCCAGGTTGCAATCCGCGAAGTGGGGCGTGCTTTGGGAACAGGCGCAAGGGTCAAATTAGGAGCGGTCAAATCTGCTAGTGAAAACAAGGAAATTGAAACAGCAAGCAAGTAAACCGCCATATATAACTTGCAAGCTGTTTTCATAGGAGTACTTATGAATAAGAACATCCAATCACACATAGGCATAAAGCTCACCCTCACACTTGCCGCGGTTATGGTGGTTTTATTGAGTTCATTATTTTTCTGGATTGCGAAACGCCAGGAGACTCAAATCATCACCCAAGTGGAGCAACAGGCACGTGTCTTATTCAAGCAAATCGTCCTTACCCGTGCCTGGGTTGCCGGGCAAGCTGGCGGCGGTGTATTCTCCAAAGTAACAGGAGGTGTTGAACCAAATCCTTATTTGCTGGAAGTAGAAGATCTGATGGTGAATATCACCACTGACGACAGCACCCTCTACACTTTGCGTAACCCAGCTCTGGTCACGAGAGAGCTATCTGAATTGGCAGAATCAGAAGAAGCTTTCTCTTTTCATATCACCAGTTTAAAACCATTTAATCCCAATAATGCTGCCACAGACTGGGAACGGAAAGCATTGGAAAGCTTTGAGAGCGGCGAGGCTGAAGAAACAAAACTCATCGAGACCACCTCCGATGGTGAAGTCTATCGCTACATGGCACCGCTCTATGTAAAAGAAAACTGCTTACGCTGTCATGCCCAACAAGGCTATGAGGTCGGTGATGTGCGCGGCGGCATCAGTGTAACCATTCCCATGGATGATACGAGAGCCGCTATCCAGGCAAACGCCCGGCAAACCTATGCCTTGGGATTTGGCTTTGCAGTGCTTATGCTGGGCACTCTTGGCATATTTGTCAACAGCCAGATTACTCGTCCACTGGGAAAATTACAAGAATTTTCAAAAACTATCAGCCAAGGCGATATGACACTCAAAATTCCGGTACATTCTCAAGATGAATTAGGAAATGTGGCTATCGCGCTTAACACAATGACCGCACAAATGCGAGAAAATATCGGTAATCTCGAACAACGAGTTGCCACCCGCACCCGTGCGCTGGAAACATCCACAGAGGTAAGTCGGCGTCTCTCCACCATTCTTGATCAAGATCGATTAGTTAAAGAGGTGGTTGAACAATTGGTTTCCTCTTTTGGTTACTACTACGCACATATCTATCTCTTCGAGGATGACAAAAATACCTTGGTTATGAAAGGTGGTACTGGTGAGGCAGGGCAAGTGATGCTCTCTCGCAGTCATACCATTCAAAAAGGGCGCGGTCTTGTAGGGCGTGCCGCAGAAAGCAATGCAGTCGTTCTCGTCGGAGACACTCTCAACGAAGAAGGCTGGCTACCCAACGTTCTCCTCCCCGAAACACGCGCGGAGATCGCCGTCCCCATCTCAATCGGTGCTGAAGTACTGGGCGTCTTTGACGTACAACATAACGTACTCAGCGGACTAACAGAAGAAGATGTCAGTCTGATGCAATCCATCGCCAACCAAGTCGCCATCAGCATCCAGAATACCGAAGGGTATATAAAAGCGCAACGCACTGCGGACCGTGAGGCACTAATTGGTACCATCAGTCAGAATATCCAGAACGCGACCACGATCGAAGATACTCTGCAGGTTGCAGTGCGTGAATTAGGACATGCACTGAACGCCGAACATTCTACAGTACAGTTGAGCCTACAAGCCAAAGAAGAAGAGCAGGACTAGTTTTTGCTCTCGTGCCAGTTGGTAAATAATTTTGAAATCCCCTAATCACTGGCTCGAAAGGAAATCATCATGACAATGACAAACCTTCAAATATCCCCCCAAGAAGAACCCACTCGACGGGCAATTTTGGTTGCCCAAAGCATAGTTATAAGTACTGTTTTATTTTTTGCCCTAACCCTCTACTTGGTGTTCGCAATCGGAGGATGGCAAGTGTATGTGAGTGCCATCTTGGCTTTTCAGGCTATCATTGCGGGTTTTGTAAGTATTGGCTTTATTCGGCGCGGGCAGGTGAACTTAGGTGGATGGGTATACTTCATCTCCGTTTTGATCGCTGGAATTGGTTTAGCCCTGTTGATCGCCGACGTCGGTTTTATGGCAGCCGGCAGTACCCTGATTGCTAGCTACATCATTATAAAGTATGTCATGCTCAAAGAAACACGACGCGTAGCATTGATGGTTGCTGCTTTCGGGGTGATAATTGTCATCCTAACTGAATTGGTAGACCCAGCCTGGCGCTTAGTATCATCGCTTCTGTTGACCATTTTTCCAATTGTTACGGGCATCATGGGGGTAATAATCATCGCGGTCTTAGTTCGCCAGACATGGGTTGCCGGACAAGTGCGGCTGGAATATCGGTTGACATTGCTGGTACTGCTCATTGCGATGCCTATTCTCGCGTTAGTTACCATTTTAATGGTCAATCGAGCGGCGGAAATCATCGAAACCCAAAGTACTGACCAGCTACAAACTACAAACCGTACCGTATCGAATAATATCTCCGCGTGGTTAAAAAACAATGTCCAAACCTTAGATACAATCGTAACTATGCCAGATGTCATTAGCATGAATACTAAAACCCAGACGCCTGTACTTGAGACCTTTAGTGCTGGATCCCCTCATATCTACTTGGTGCACACAGTAGACCTGAAAGGTTTCAATGTAGCACGCAGTGATGGCAAAGAACTTACGGACTATCACGACCGAAAATATTTTACCGAGTCAATTTCAGGGGCATCGGTGACATTCCAGAGCCTAGTAGGCCGGACAAGCGGTGAACCAGCTGTCTGTATAGGCTCTCCTATCGAGGATTCATCTGGGGCATTAGTTGGTGTCGGGGCGATTTGTTCTGACATGACAGATGTATCTGAAGAGGTGCAGGTAAGTACAATTGGCGAAACGGGGTTTACTTTCATTATCGATACCAATAACCGGGTTGTAGCACATCCGAATTCAGCTTACACTGCTGAACTAAGTGATTTCAGTGAATACCCGCCAGTAGTCATGTTGCGCGATGGCACTCAAGGTCAGGTGACTTTTACAGACGAAGAGGGTCATGAGTGGCGCGCCTATCTAGGGGTGTTAGAAAACGGATGGGGCGTGATTGCCCAACAAGAAGAGGTGGAGCTTCAAGAATCTTTAGCAGTCTTTCAAAGAATTTCCTGGGGAACACTAGCTGTGGGGTTAATCATTCTTGTAATGGTAATTTGGTTCATCATCCGCCAATCGATTCGCCCCTTTCATGATCTAACTAGAACAACAGAAGCGGTTGCAGCAGGTGACTTGTCTCGAACTGCCAGCGAGGACAGGGAGGATGAATTTGGCACACTGGCTCGAGCGTTCAACTCGATGACTTCGCAATTGCGGGAAACGTTGGAAAATTTGGAAGAGCGCGTAGCGAACGCGACTCGAAACTTGACGCTGGCAGCTGAGATTGGTCGCAACGTTTCGCAAGCTCAAGATGTTGATACACTCCTAAAAGATGCAGTTGATCTTATTCAAGATCGCTTCGATATGTACTATACACAGGTTTACTTGCTTAATCCCGCGGGACGTCAACTAGTTCTGCATGCTGGTACAGGTACTGTCGGACAGCAATTGTTAAATCGTCGCCACAGTCTGCAAATGGACCTTGCATCCCTAAACGGTACTGCCGCTGTTGAAAGGCGTACCGTAATCGTTGAAGATACCGAAACCAGCCTAATCCATCGCCCCAATCCGCTGCTTCCCGAAACTCGCTCTGAAATGGTGGTTCCTCTACTTGTTGGCGATCGTGTGGTTGGGGTACTTGATATGCAGAGTCGGATAGCAGGTGCGTTGAGCCAAGAGAACCTCTCCGCATTCGAAGCTCTGGCGGGCCAAATTGCCGTTGCACTCCAGAATATTGAGCTATTGAACGAAACTGAAGCCGCCCGTGCCAAAATTGAAGCCCAGTCACGCCGCCTGATCCGCGCCGGATGGGATGATTTCTTGAACGCGGTTGACCGCGATGAACGTATCGGCTTCACATACGACCTGGAAAATATGACATCCTATACTGAACCTGTTTCGTCTGAACCTGAAGAAAATGCACTGGTGACAGCCATCCCGGTATCAAATGAACCAGTAGGTGTTTTCAAATTCGAAGGCCAGGAAACTTGGGGGGCGGATGAGGTTGAACTGGTGAATACAATTGCCCGTCAAGTAGGGCAACAAGTGGAGAACTTGCGTCTGCTCGCTCAAGCCGATCAGTATCGGGCTGAAGCAGAAGAAGCCATCCGTCACCAGATCAGCGAAGGCTGGGAGGCACAATTCGCCACCACGCCCGAAGCTGAAATCGGCTTCACCTACAATCTGAACGCCATCTCGCCGCTTTCTGCTTCTGATAATGACGAAGAATCTGACCTGACACTCACAACCCAAGTGCTGGAAGTTATGGGTGAAAAGATTGGCGAACTCTCCATCTCCGAGTCAGACAGTACACGCCAAGAAATAAATGAGTTGCTTTCCACAGTCGGGCAACAATTAGCCACTCGTGTTGAAAACCTACGCCTCTTTGAGGAGACAGAACGCGGTCAGATTGAGTTGGATAAACGTGCACGCCATCTAGCTTCTGTTGCTGAAATTAGTACAGCCGCCTCAAAGGAACCAGATGTGCAAAAAATGCTGGAATCCGTTGTTCATCTGACCCAGCGTCAGTTCAACTTATATCACGCACACGTTTTTATATATAACGAAGCTGCCGAAGAATTGGAAATTGTGGCTTGCGGCTACAAAGAAGGTGATGAACAAGAAGGCACACATGGTACAGCGCACATTCCAATCGCACAGGAGCAATCACTAGTAGCGCGCGCGGCCCGAACAGGGCAAGCTGTTATTATCAATGATGTACGAAACGAACCAGGTTGGCTGCCCAACCCCGAGCTTCCCGACACACGCGCAGAGTTAGCTGTACCACTGCTGGTTGGAGATGAACTACTGGGCGTGCTGGATGTGCAGTCTGAAAGCATCAATGCCTTTACCGATGAAGATGCTAATATTCAGCTAACACTAGCATCCCAGGTCGCTACCGCCATGCAAAACGCACGCTCCTTTACACAGGCACAAAAACAGGCAGACCGCGAAGCTACGCTTAATATCATTAGTCAAAAAATTCAGAGTGCAACTTCTGTTGAAGCTGTATTGCAAATTGCCGCACGGGAATTGGGTCAAGCTCTGGATGCACCTATGACAATCGCACAACTGAGCATGAAAGATAAAGAATAAACCCCCAAAAGCTCAGGAGATTTGCCATGACAAATAAAAAAGCAAAAAAATCTAGTGTTGAGAGCAAAAAGAAACCTCATAAACTTCGTGAGATGACAGAAAAACTCTTTTCAGATTTAGAGAATCTTTCTGCGCAAGAACCTGCTGACCAAGCGAAAAACGTACAAAAACAAATAGCGGTTACCCCTGACCACCTGACCCCACGCTCTCCAACAGATGCACAAGAAGTTGCCAGAATGCAAGTACGTATTCGTCAGTTAGAGCGTCAGCTTCGCGAAAAGCAAAATCCGACAACCGACTTGTACGAAAAAGAAAAGCTTGCTTTTGCCTACGAAAACAACTCTCTAGAATCTCTTCAGCAAAAAGATTTAGCGAAAAAAAGTACGGGAGAAAACAATATTCAATCACCGCTCTCAATTACAGGACAAGAGATCGGCTCGATGCAAATTCAGGATTCTCCTGAACGTATTTGGGATCCAGAAGATGAAAATCTCGTAAATACTGTTGCTCAACAGGTATCCCTCCAAATTCAGAGTTTGCGTCTGCTTGCAGATGCTGAGCGTGCCCGCACAGAAGCGGAATCTGCAACTCGTCAATTTATGCATGAAAATTGGGAATCTTATTTGGATGCTATTCATCAAAACAAAAAAATTGGCTATGCGTACGACCAAGCATCAGTGCATCCTTATCTTGATAAGCCAACATCAGAAAATGATTTAAGTGAAAAAATTAAAATCATGGATGAGGAAGTAGGCACTTTAACACTCAAGCAAGATCCAGTACAGCCTTTTACTGAAGATGATAAAACCCTGATAACCTCTGTTGCCGATCAAATAGCCCAACAAGTCGAAAATATCCGCCTTTTAGCTGATGCATCTCGAGCACGAGCTGAGGCTGAAGAAGCGACTCGCCGTCTAACATTAGATAGTTGGCAAGAATTTGTGGACAAATATGAAGATGGTATTTTAGGTTTCTCTTATGACACTGTCCAAGTTAGCCCCCTTGAAGACGATAATTTACTAGAAAACATCTCATTAAGTGTTCCCTTAGAAGTACGAGGAGAGGCTATTGGGCAACTTGCAGTAAAAAGTGAAGACACCTTATCAGAAGATGCCATAGAACTTGCTTCCGCTATTGCTGCTCAAGCAAATATACATATTGAGAATATACGTTTACTTGAAGAGACAGAACATGGTAGACAACAACTAGACAAACGAGCTGCCGAACTAGAAACTGTAGCGAAAGTGAGCACTGCTGCTGCTGCTATTCGCGAGCCAGGATCTTTGCTCCGCTCAGTAGTAGACCTTACTAACTATAGCTTTAAGCTCTATCATACATCTATATATTTATTGATAGAAACAGAAGATCTTGAAAAAAACCTAAAGCTTTATGCTGCTTCCGGAAAAACTGGACATAAAATGTTGCAAGATGGTTATGCTATTAACATTGATGAAGAGAAATCAATTATTGCACATGCTGCGAAAAAAAATAGCATTGTCATTGTTAAAAATGCCCGGCACGATGCTTTATTTTCCGCACACCCTTCATTACCAGATACCCAAAGTGCGATGGCAATACCAATGATTGTGGCGGACAAACTAATTGGCATTTTTAATGTTGAAGCAGATAACCTTAATCGTTTTTCTGAAGAAGACAAACAAACTTATAATACGCTCGCTTCACAAACAGCCGTTGCACTCCAAAACGCACAACTTTACGAAGAGCAGATTGAAACCGTCGAACGTTTAAGAGAATTAGATCAGCTTAAATCATCCTTCCTTGCCAATATGAGCCATGAACTTCGCACGCCGCTTAACTCAATATCTGGTTTCACGCAGGTTATGCTCGAAGGTTTAGATGGACCGCTAACAGACGAAATGCAGGAAGATTTAGGACTAATTGATAAAAATGCTGAGCATTTGCTCACCTTAATTAACGAAGTTCTCGATATGGCAAAAATTGAAGCTGGCCAACTCTCAGTGACAATGGGGCCAGCGAATATATATCAGGTTTTAGAGAACGTCATTAAAATAACCAGGCCTCTCGCCCGCGAAAATGATCTGACAATTAGCCTCAAAAATAATATCCCCAAAGATTTAATCATCATGGCTGACGATATGCGCATTCAGCAGGTAATGATAAACCTTATTGGAAACGCCATGAAATTTACGCACGAGGGCAGTGTTTTTGTATCTTCAGAAGTAGATAAAGACCTCATTCGTATAAAAGTTGCTGATACAGGAATAGGAATACCACCAGATTTACTTGAAAGTATCTTTGAGGCATTTAACCAAGTGGATACATCTACAACACGAAAAGCTGGTGGTACAGGTTTAGGTTTACCTATCAGCAAACGCTTTATTGAAATGCATAATGGGCTCCTCTGGGCAGAAAGCTCTGGGCGTGCAGGAGAAGGCACAACCCTAGTTCTTGAACTTCCTCTTATACTTCCTGAAGATAAGCAACAGTAGTTCAAACATCACTTACATAAATATCAGAAAAATTGATATAATATTTCTACTCAAGAGTTAATTTGGACATAATTATGACAGCCTATAATATCTTGTATATTGAAGACAACCCCGATAATATGCGACTCGTTGAGAGAGCACTTAAAGCCAAAGGTTATATTATCCATGGTGCTATTGATGGTCTCTCGGGTCTTCAAATGCTAGAAAGCGTCATGCCAACTGTTATCTTGCTCGATATCAACCTCCCCGATATTGATGGTTATGAAGTTGCCCGTCGCATACGAAAACACCGTAATAGCGATGTTCGTAATACCCCAATTATAGCCATTACAGCAAATACCCTCAAAGGTGATGCAGAACAAGCCCTTAACGCTGGTTGTGATGTATATATGTCGAAACCAATTAATATCCGAGAACTTTGGGCACGTATCGAGGCATTTATGCCCGGTGACGACTTTTTGAAGTAGAAGAGGGAATCCATTCTATGAAAAAAATTTTACTTGTAGAAGATATTGAAGATAACGCATCTTTGGTAAAAAGAGCTGTAAAAGCAAAAGGCTTTGATTTTATTTGGGCAAAAAATGCTTCAGAAGGCATCAAAGTAGCTTTAGAAGAAGTTCCTGATTTGATTCTTTTAGACTTAGGCTTACCAGATGCAGATGGACAAACCCTCTCTACGTGGATACGTGAAGAGAAAACCCTATGGGATATTCCCATCATTGTCATGACAGCTTGGCCTGAAAAAATGGCCCAGCAAACAGTTGAAGCCTATAAGCTAGATGGCTACCTCAGCAAACCTTTTAATCTCAAAAAGTTTTGGGCAATCCTCGACACTTTTATAAAAAACTAAAACTATGGGTTTAAAAATTCTCCCCGCCAGCCAATTTACAACAGAAGAACTAACAGATTTCTACAACCAAACACGTGTAGATTACCTTATCCCTATGCCTATGAGCGAGGCAGTCATGGCCGAATATATTCATGACTTTGATATAAACCTAGAACTTTCTCCCATCATAAAAGATGAAGAAACTGATGAGTTTCTAGGGCTTAGCATGTTGGGTGTACGTGGAGACAGCACTTGGATTACAAGGCTAGGCATTACACCCGCAAGCCGTAGGCGCGGTGCAGCAGCAGCAGCAATGAACGCTGTTTTTGATGCTTCAATAAAAATTGGTGCAAAAAAAACCATTCTCGAAGTCATAAAAGACAATACCCCTGCCCACACTCTTTTTGAAAAAAATGGTTTTAAAAAAACCAAAGAACTTCTCGTACTGAGGAGAGCTCCCATACGTCCTCCCCTCAGTCCAGAAGGCGAAATCACTTGGCTCTATAGAAAAGATGCTCTTGCTGCTTTACGCTCACACCCTAATAAGCTAACTTGGGTAAATGCACTAGAATCAATGGAAAACGCCAGTATGTTTCAAGGCTTTCGTATAAAACTAAAAGACGGCACACAAGGCTGGCTTGTCTATAGACATAAAAAACAAACCATTACACATTTCGAATTCCATACTGAACGAGGCAATCCTGTCAAGATGGCAAGAAATATTCTTCTCTTCTTGCACTTCCAATACTATCGCATGGATGCCTATGCCGAAAATTTTTATGCCGATGACCCCCACCTCCCCGCCTTTTTTGATCTAGGATATTTTGAAGCCTTCAGACGCGTAGAAATGATAAAAGAATATAGCTAAAATTATAAATATCAATCCTAAAAGGCGGATTTTTTTATGAAAATCCGCCTTTTATTTTTACTAGAATAAATACCGCTTCGCTCCGAAACACACTTAAACTTGGGCTTGCTTTCGTTAAAAAAATATCCCCACAAAGTGATCGCTTTAGCCCTTCCTTCCTATAATCTCTATGTCCTCAACTGGAACAACCTTCAATATCAAAAAGTTCTCCATCCACGATGGGCCAGGGATTCGCACAACGGTCTTTTTAAAAGGATGTCCTCTAGGCTGTCTCTGGTGTCATAACCCCGAATCACGTGCATCACAACCAGAAATTCATTATTTTGCAAATCGTTGCATCCAATGCGGAGATTGTGTAAAAGCCTGTCCAAATAACGCCATCAGCATCGTAGATGGGATTCACATCTGGGACAAAGATTTATGTGAACTTTCTGGCGCTTGCGCCGAAGTCTGCCCCACAGAAGCCATAGAACTTATTGGTCAAGATACCAATATAGATGAAATAATGGCCGAAATCGAAAAAGATATTATCTATTACGACCAATCTGGTGGCGGAGTCACCTTTTCGGGTGGAGAGCCACTTCAGCAAACTGATTTTCTTCTCAGCTTATTAAAAAAAAGCAAAGAATATGAAATTCATACCGCAGTAGATACATCTGGGCTTGCTGCATGGGCGCGCTTTGAAGAAATATTACCCTATACCGACCTTTTTCTTTATGACCTAAAGCTAATGAATGACGAGAAACACTATCAGGTTACGGGCGTATCAAACCAAGTTATTCTCGAAAACTTGTGCAAATTAAACAGCACTCAAGCTCAAATTCACGTTCGAATTCCGATTATTCCTTCTATTAATGATGATGAAGAAAATCTGCGCGCTACAGCAGATTTTTTATCCACTTTAGACAATATCCAAGAAGTTGATTTACTCCCCTACCATAGTATCGCCTCTGATAAATATGAGCGCATGGCGCACGAATATCTATTAAAAGACGTGAAAACACCCACAGATAATGAAATGAAAGGATTGGCAAAGATATTTGCTGAGAAAGGGTTTAAAGTTAAGATTGGGGGCTAATATTTTGATCTTCTATAATCATCTATCACCCTTAAAAGTGATTTTTGACTAATCTACAAAAAACGCTTTGGGTAGTATAATAAAGCAAACTTGAAACAAGGAGAAAGCCCTTGACTGACCCACGTGTACAAAAATTTGCTGAAATTTTAGTGAACCACTCCGCCCGTATTGTAAAAGGCGACCGTGTTCTTATTGAAGCAACAGAATCTGCAAGACCTTTAATTGACGAACTCTATAAACAAATCCTCGAAAAAGATGCCTTCCCCATCCCCGCTATTTGGGATTTCGCTTCTCAAGATGCCGCTTATTATAAATATGCATCTGATGAGCAACTTGATTTTGTGCCACCCTTGCACCAAATGGCATATGAACAATTTGAATCGCGCATCCGCATTCATTCAGCAACAAATACTCGTGCGCTTAGTGGTATAGATACAGACCGTCTTCAACGCCGCGGGAAAGCCCTGGGGAAAATTACCGCCACCCAAATGAGACGTGGTGGTGCAGGTGATTTCAAATGGGTTACCACCCTCTTCCCCACTAAAGCCTATGCACAAGATGCTGAAATGAGCTTTGAAGACTACGAAGATTTCGTTTACCGTGCCTGCCATGCCAACGAAGAGGATCCCATCACTTTTTGGAATAATGTCAGAGAAAAACAACAAGCCGCGATAGATAATATACAAGGTCATAACCAAGTTATCTTGCGCGGCCCTAATGTAGATTTATCACTCTCCATCAAAAACCGCACCTTCCTTAATTCTGCTGGTGTCTTCAATATGCCCGATGGTGAAATTTACACAGGTCCTGTTGAAAATTCTGTTAATGGCTGGGTTAAATTCACATATCCTGCTATTTATAACGGCGTTGCAGTAGAAGGCGCAGAATTGACTTTTAGTAATGGAAAAGTTACTAAAGCCAAAGCTGATAAAAACCAAGATTTCCTACTCAAAATGCTCGAAACTGATGCAGGCTCCCGTTATCTCGGCGAATTTGCTATAGGCACTAATTTTGAAATCGATCAATTCACTGGTCAAATTCTCTTCGACGAAAAGATTGGTGGTTCCTTCCATATGGCTCTCGGTGCAAGTTATCCCGAAACTGGTGGCAAAAATAAAAGTGCCATTCACTGGGATATGATTTGCGATATGCGCGAAGACTCTGAGATTTTGGTAGATAGCGAACTTTATTATAAAAACGGCAAATTTGCGTTCTAAATTAATTTAAAAAACTTAAAATTAAAAGGTTGGAAAGTTTCTTTCCAACCTTTTTTATTTGGGATAAACGCTTCTCGTCACGCGTGATTTTAGCTTGATATCGTTAAAGTTACGTTATCGCATAATCTGGCCTTATTATGCCCGCCAAAAACCCCTTCGTATCGGGCGCACATCTTCTGAGGTAATAAAAGCATCTTCATCTGCTTCTTGAACAATTTTTTCAACTAAATGAGCACGTTTACGGCGAACATTGCAACTTAATATGCTCACCATGCCATCTTTTCCACGGGCAGAGATTTCAGTAACTGCAAAGCCTTCATCTCGTAATTTCTCTGCTAATGCCGCACCACGCCGTGATGAGGTAACCTGGACATGGGTATAGCCGATTGCCAGCTTTGCTTCTAGCCACATCCCAACAACACCCCCAGTTGCAAAGCCCGCTGAGTAGGCAATAACATTCAAAATATTATCTAAACTATTCAGAACAGATGTAATTGCAAGCACAAAGATAATCGCTTGGATAAAACCTAATATCCAAGAAAGCCATTTATTACCACGCATACTAACCATAATACGCAATGTGCCAATAGACATATCAACAACGCGCAAAATAAAAAGGGTTAGAGCAAATGCCCAAGCGGGGAGAATGGAAATGAGTTCTTGGATTTTATTTTCCTTAAAGCCTTATGCTCTTCATCTTTAGCATAAATTTATTTCACAGCGGGAATATATAAATTCTCTGCATATTCCTTCACCATTCTTCTCATGGAAAATTGAGGCGTAATGGTTCGGAGATTGTTTTTAATCATCTTAATCCACTGTACGGGGATATTCTGTGCGTTGCGTTCATAGTAGAGAGGAATAATTTCATTCTCTAATGTAGCATAAAGACTTTTTATGTCGTTTTCATCTTGTGATTCGGTATCTGGAGCGAGGTCATCGCCGATTGCCCAGCCGTTATGACCGTTATAGGCTTCGCGCCACCAGCCATCGAGTACAGAGAAATTCAGGGCTCCATTCATAGCAGCTTTCATACCAGAAGTGCCTGAGGCTTCGTTCGGACGGCGGGGGGTGTTGAGCCATATATCTACGCCTTGAACGAGATAGCGAGCAACGTTCATATCGTAATCTTCAAGGAAAACTAAACGTCCACCTGTTTCCGCTTTTTTGACAGCGCGGTAGACCTCTTGGATTAGTTCTTTTCCCGGCTCATCAGCAGGATGTGCTTTGCCAGCAAAGATGATTTGGAGAGGCTGATTGGCTGCATTAAGCAAACCCAAAACACGGTCGAGTTCAGAAAGAATCAGGTTGGCGCGCTTATAGGTAGCAAAGCGACGAGCGAATCCAATGGTTAGAACATAGGGATCCAGCAATGCACCAGAGGCAATCGCTTGTACAGGGTGGAAGCCACCTTTCATCCAACGACGGCGTGCGCGCTCCATCATATAAAAGACCATTTTTCGTTTCAGGTGATTGCGAACTTCCCACAACTCGTTATTAGGGATTTCATCCACTTTATCCCAAAATATGGGATCATCAAGGTGGTTGAGCCAATTTTCTCCGAGATGTTTTTGATAGAGAATGCCTAATCTGCGAGCGAGCCAGGTGGATGTGTGAACACCATTTGTGACATAGCCGATGGGGACATCTGCTGGTTTACGATCTTCCCAAAGAAAGTTCCACATTTTGCGAGCAACACGACCATGTAGCTCAGAAACACCATTTTTTCCGTCAGAATGCCGAAGTGCCAAGACACCCATGCTAAAGGTTTCTCCCCAAGATTGCTGATTTCGGGCGAGATTAACAAACTCTTCACGGTCAAGATTAAGTTCGGTCCAATAGGAGGAGAGATATTTATCAATCATCCAAAGCGGAAACTCGTCGTTACCAGCAGGAACGGGCGTATGTGTGGTGAAAACGTTATTTTTACGCGTTTCTTCGATGGCCTCAGCAAAAGTTTTGCCTCTTTCAACCACTTCCCGCGCACGTTCCAAAATTTGGAAAGCAGCATGCCCTTCGTTCATATGCCAAACACCAGGATTGTGCCCCAATGCGCGCATAACACGTACACCGCCCACACCCAATAAAACTTCTTGTGCAATACGGAAATTAATATCGCTCCAATAAAGACGTGCAGTTAATTGGCGATCTTCGGGGATATTTTCAGGGACATCTGAATCCATTAAGTAAAGCGGAATTCTCCCTACACGAACTTCCCATAAACGTGCAGAGACTTTTCGATCGGGAAACTCAACACTAATTGTAAAATCTTCACCTGCTTCATTGAGAATAGGCGCAAGGGGCAAATTATCAAAATCTAGCGGGTTATTAAGCGCATCTTGCCAACCTGTTTCTGAAATTTGTTGTGAGAAATAGCCTTCAGCATATAGTAGCCCGATGCCCATAAGAGGCAAGCCAAGATCAGAGGCTTCTTTAAGGTGATCGCCAGCTAATACGCCAAGCCCACCCGAATAAATAGGAAGGGTTTCGTGCAAGCCAAATTCCATCGAAAAATAAGCGATGGGTTTCTTGCAAAAATCACCATGGTTTTCATCACACCAAGTGCCTTCTTTTGCCATATAGGCGTCAAAATCTGCAAAAACTTGGTCATAATTTTCTTTATAGGCACGTTTTTGAGCAACATCATTTAAACACGAACGCCCTGCTTCTCTTAAGAAGAGAATAGGATTATGTGCTAATTTTTCCCATAATTCGTTATCAATCTCGGAAAAAAGTTTTTGAGCTTGCGGTTGCCATGTCCACCAGAGGTTATAGGCTAATTCGCCAAGTCTGTTAATTCGGCGAGGAAGGTCAAAATTATTTGGGGTTTTTGTTTTGAAACTCGTCATCATATACTCCGTATTTGAGACTGCGCAAAAGATAAAAAGGATGCTCTACGCAAGGTTTTATTTTTTAGAAATCGCCGCTATCATACCATTCTTTTGAAAAAAATCGAGTACAATTTCGGAGATGTATTACAGAATTGTTATATCCCATTATAGCAATAGAAGTTTATCTTTGTTATATTTCTTTCACAAGCCAAAAAGATACAACTCGTCTAAAGGGAAAGGTATGAAAATAAGAAAAAGAAAGAAAATCACTCCACCTATTATTGCATTCTTAGGAACAGATGGAAGTGGAAAATCAACAATCATTGATGCTTTAAAAGATAGTTTTTTAGCCCCTCAAATTACTGGCGTTTTTATTCATCATCGTAGTAAAGGGTTACCAAAACCAGAGAATGAAATTATTCTCCACCAAGAAAAACCTCCACACTCTCCGATACTTTCTGTTGGGAAAATTATTATTCGCTTTTCTAAATGGTTCTACTCCTATTATATAGGACGCTGGCGTAAACTGCGCCAAGAAGGTTTTCTGATTTTGCAGGATCGCCCTTATTTCTACGATATGGCTATTGATCCGATAAGGTACCGATATGGTGGTCCTATAAAACTACTTTGGCTATTTGCCAAGCTCCCTCCACAGGCAGATGTCTACATCATGCTTGATGCTCCAACAGAGATATTACTAACCCGGAAACAAGAAATTCCTGAGAAAGAACTTATCCGTCAACAAAGCCACTATAAAAAATTGACCAAATCACTCCCCAAAAGTCATATCGTCAGCACAGATCAACCTCTTGAAAAAGTTGTCAATGAAATAAGTCAAATTATTATTTCTTATCTAAGTTAAGAATTTTATGCTCTGAATCACTTTTTGATTGACGACTAGAGAAGCCCTATGTTAGAATAGCTCCGCTATGCGCCCCCATCGTCTAGCGGTCTAGGACATGGCCCTCTCAAGGCTAAAACAGGGGTTCGATTCCCCTTGGGGGCACAAAGCTATAGACACAGTATAAGTGTCAGCACAACCATTCGCTCGAGAGGACGATATGAGAGAAAAAAACGACCCTAACAGGTCGTTTTTTTGTATTCCATACAAGATTTTTTAGTATAGCTTCCCCAAGAAAACATTCGAAACTATGAACGGCCTTCCAAAATTTGGAGTATCTGCTCTGCGCGATAAATGCGGTTTCGTCCCTTGCCTGTCACTTCACGCATAATCCCGTAAGATTCCAGTTTTAGAATATGACGCTGAATGGTTGTAAAACTCTCCATGTCAAGATTTTCTTGTGCTTGAGAGATGGATGTGATGGGGGCACTAATAAGATAATCAACCATTCGTTCAAATTTCACCTTATTGCGCTCTTGCGCAAATTCTTCGCGGTATGAAAGTCGTAATCCCTGCAAACGCGCTATGCTTTGACTGGCATCTTACACTTGGCTATGCACCCCATCCAGAAAGAAGAGCAGCCACGCTTCCCATTCTCTGGATATCCTTAAAGCTCTTGAACAAAAGCCAAGTTAATTATCTTTCCCTGAGCATTCTGGGAAAAGTCGGTTTTTTCGTGGTTAGCCTATCTGAAAATGAAAATAAGGAATATCAGTGTTTTCATTTTACGCCGAAAACGAAAGTAAAACAAAGGGTTATTTTCATTCTAAAACTTCAGTGAACTCACAGTGTGCGAAGATTCACTTATCGGGATGATGGAATTCGAATCGATAACCTCACGAATTTGAATGATGGTGTTGGTAACTGTATTTAGGATGTGTTTGGTTGCGGCAACTTGTTCATTTTCATCACCGTTTGTAGCTCACTCTTTTAGGCTAAACTTGATTGTCTAATTATCACTAACTGGGCACTGGAGAGATGGCGAAGTGTTGCTAGTATAGATAGCAGTTTGATCCTCGCCAAGTACGACGACCATGAGCGCGTCAAGAGAGGCATTCCCCGCCCCCGCCAGACGTTGAGGCCCTTTTCGTATACAGCCTATAACTATTATATCTTCTGCGTGAGGAAAATAAGAAGGTGGTTGCTCCAAGGGGAGAATAGCTTGCCCTGTGCCAAATGGTCCTATAAATGTAAATCCCAGTCGAGTAAAATCTTCAGGTGAATAGGCGGTCTTTTGGGCTGTATATTCTCCTT
>JABGQV010000090.1 GCA_018648655.1 Anaerolineae bacterium
ATAGTGTCTTATTTTTTATGTCCATTTTTCCATTTTCACCTGAGGCGGAACAATAAAGAAGAAGCTATTCTTGAAGATAAAAAGAACTTCACTGTTGGTGTTATTAGTGCACGTGGTGGTATAGGTGTTTCTTCAGTTGCATTAAACTTAGGAAGTTTTTTGAGTACCAATATGGGAGAAGATACCATTGTAGTGGAATTGATTCAGGGAATGGGAACAATGGGCAGAGATTTAGGCTTAGAGAATTTTGGCGCTATTACTGAACTTTTTGATCAAACACCAAAAAAACTCAGTGAAGAAGATGTTGAAAAAGCTCTCTTTGAACACGAAACAGGGGTCCGTTTACTCCCTGCATCAGAGAATCCGAGGGACGCAATACTTAATGATGACTTGTTACAAAGCAAAAGTATCTTTTTGCATCTTAATGCCTTATCAAGTTTCTTAGTGGTTGATTTTGGGTCTGGTCTTCCAAGTTTGAGCCAGTCTTTGCTCAAGCAATGTGACCAAATTCTTATTGTAATTGATGCTTTTTCTAATTCTATTGCTCAGTCTAAGATACTAGTTGAAAATTTGATTGAACTTGATATAGAAAAAGAAAAAATTCTTATTATTCTTAATAATCGCATACGCTCTGAATTACTTCTTGGTCGAAGCCAAGTTGAAAAAAAGATAGGTGCTCCTATCGTAACGGCATTTACACCAGCACCTGAGTTATATTCACAAGCAACACGTAAAAAGACAACTGCAATAATTGAAGACCCTAAAAGCCTAACGACACAGCAATTCCAAAAGCTAGCAAAAACTATTGTTGAGAATGAAGCAGAGGAGAAATGACGGGGCTTTCTAGTCAAGTCCGTGAAAAAATCCAATTTGCAGCAGAGCTTTTTCAGCAGGCAAAACACCCCCTTGTTCTTACTGGAGCCGGGATTTCCACCCCCTCGGGGATTCCCGATTTTCGCTCAGAAGGAACTGGTCTATGGTCAAAAAATGAAGCGATGGAAGTCGCTTCTCTTTCTAATTTTCGTTATAACCCATCTCAATTTTACGAGTGGTTTCGTCCCCTTGCTAAACAAATTATTGATGCTTCACCAAACCCTGCCCATATTGCTATAGCAGATCTTGGGAAAGCGGGATATTTAGATTCTGTAATCACCCAAAACATCGATATTTTGCATCAAAAAGCGGGTTCAGAAAATGTAATTGAAATGCATGGCACGTTAAGTACTCTTTCTTGTACGCAATGCTTTCATCAATACGAATCCATACCCTTTATAAGTGCTTTTCTTGAAGATGGGAATATTCCTCGTTGCACAGATTGTGAAGCAATTCTTAAACCAGATGTTATTCTCTTTGGAGAGCAGCTTCCTCAAAAAGCATGGCTTAAAGCGCAGAAATCTGCTCGAAATTCTGATTTGATGCTTGTTGTTGGCTCTTCACTTGAGGTTTTACCTGTTGCAGGCCTGCCAATGCAAACCTTAGATCGTGGTGGGCATCTTATTATTGTTAACCAAAGCTCTACTTACCTTAATGTGCGTGCAGACATAGTCTTTACTCAAGATGCGGCAACCTTGCTCCCCGAACTGGCAAAAGAGGTGCTGAAAAATGGAAAATAAACCTCCAAACTTGGCAGATTATCGCCGTTTGCTTGAAATTACTCGAGACCTCGCCTCTACCTTAGATTTAGATACACTTCTCTATCGAATTGTAAAAATAGCTACTGAAATTTCTGGTGCTGAAGAAGCTTCTATTTTGTTATATGACGACTCTGCTAAGCAACTTAACTTTCAGGTAGCCACCAATATGGATCTGCCGAATATGCGCGGGTTAGATGTTCCTCTTGAAGGGAGCATTGCAGGGTGGATCGTGATGAACCGTGAAGCCGTTCGAATTGGCGATGTGCAGGATGATAAGCGTTATTTTAATGGGGTTCAAAATGCAACGAGCTTTGATACAGAATCTATTTTAGGCGTTCCTTTAATTACAAAAGATAAAGTTGTTGGTGTTTTAGAAGCGCTCAATAAAAAAGAGGGGCATTTTTCTGATGTTGACGAAGAACTATTGCTTGTTTTAGGTGCGCAAGCCGCAGTCGCGATCGAAAACGCACGTCTCTTCCAGCAATCTGATTTGATATCGGAATTTGTTCACGAGTTGCGCACGCCTCTTGCATCCCTCAGCACGGCCACTTATCTTCTTTTGCGCCCAGAGATTTCATCTACACAACACGATCAGATAGTTAATAATATACACTCTGAAACTTTGCGCCTAAGCGCACTTGCTTCATCTTTTCTCGATCTTTCTCGGCTCGAATCTGGGCGTGTGCAATTCAAATATGAAAGTTTTTCTATAGAAAAACTTTTTAATGATTGTCGTGAAATTATGAATTCAAAGGCTGATGAGGGGAAGGTAGAAGTAAGGATTGAAGTACCAAATAAATTACCTAATCTTGAAGCAGACCCCAATAAGATTAAGCAAGTTATTTTAAATTTACTGAGCAATGCCATCAAATATAATCGGCCAGAAGGGACAGTGACTTTGCGTGCAGAAGTAAATAAAGATGAAATGAAAATAACCGTGCAGGATACTGGTTATGGAATCCCCCAAGAAGCAATGAAACATCTTTTTAAGAAGTTTTTCCGTGTGCATGAAACAGAAGATAAAATTGCAGGAACAGGGCTAGGGCTTTCTATTTCTAGGCAAATTGTGCAGGGACATCGAGGCAGAATTGATGTTGAAAGTAAGCACAGCGAAGGGACAACCTTCATCATCAAAATGCCATTGCGTGCAGCACGAAAATAAATCAAAAAGCCCCGCTTCTTTCAAAAGAGCCGGGGCTTCAAACTTAAGGTCTTAAAAGGACTTTTAGCACGCCACGTTCAGCTGCCTTTTTAAAGGCTTTTAGCCCATTTTCAAGGGCATATTCTTCGGCAATCATGCCTAATGGATCAATTAATCCATTCTCTAATAATCTTAATGCAGGAGCAAAGGGACCGCAACGAGAGCCGACTATATTAATTTCATCCACAACGATAGAAGAGAAATTTATCTGCATATCGCCTTTATAAGTGGATTTCATGACGAGCGTCCCGCGTGGACGTATGGCTTGCCGTGCCAGACTAAAACCGGATGCCGACCCTGTAGCATCTACCACTATATCCCATCTTTTGGGGTCTACTGATTCCTCAGCAATGAGTTTAATGCCGCGTTCTTTCAGCAACTTCTGCTGGAGTGGATGCCGTGCTATAACATGCAAATTGGCACCAGTGAGTTGCAAAACCTGCGCGATAAGCTGGCCGAATCTCCCCGCACCAATTAGCAAAACCCTGTCGGTGGGGTGTATATGTACCTCTTGCGTAATCTCCAATGCAGCTGCGAGTAACTCGGTGAAAACAGCCTTCTCGTCAGGTATAGAGTCGGGTACAGGCAGTAAGTTTCGGAGAGGGAGTCTTACGTATTCAGCAAAAATGCCATCGCGGTCGTGTATGCCCAGTGTTGTTCTATTTTCACAATGCGTTGAGCGTCCATTTGTGCAGTGTTCACACTCCCCACAAGTGACGTTAATCTCACCTACCACGCGCTGGCCAATCCAAGATTTATCCTCAGCTTCCACTACTTCCCCTACAAATTCATGTCCTGGCACCCCTGTAAAAGGATAATAGCCATGTACCATTTCAAGGTCTGTGCTACAAATACCGGCTAGACGAACACGAATTAAAGCCTCGTCTTTTTGGGCGGGTTTGGGGTGATTTTCTTTATAGGAAAGAATTTCCTTTTCGAGGTATAGAGATTTCATAGATTGAGCCTTTTTCTTGGCAATTTGTTAATTTTTATTTGTATATTATACGCCTTTCTATTCTCAAGAGGTATACTATATTGATTCTTGACGAAAAGACTTCCGAAGTTTCTAAAACTTTGGAAGTCTGTGTAAATTTAGAAGGAGCCAATTGAATGAAAGGTGTCATTGCAGGCGGAGACGCGCAAACAGTAGCCGCAGGAAAAGAAATTTTAGAAGAAGGTGGCAATGCCGCAGACGCGGCAATCGCTGCTGTTTTCGCTTCTTTTATCGCTGAATCGGTGATGACTAGTATCTGTGGTGGAGGCATTGCCATTGTGGGTGATATTGCCCAAGACAAAGCCGAAGTTTATGATTTTTTCGTTGATATGCCCTCTGGGAAAACGCACGATAAGATGGATTTCCACGAAGTCCATTCTGATTATGGCCCAGCGCAAGATTCGCTTTATATTGGGCGTGCTAGCGCAGCGGTGTCCGGCATTGTAGCTGGCTTGAGCGCACTCGCCAAAGATCATGGCACTATGCCGCTTAAAAAACTCCTCAAGCCAGCCATTCGCATGGCACGTGAGGGCGTGGTGCTTTCCCCCTCGCAAGAATATGTGCTCGATTTTTTGACCGCTATTTACGAAGATACCCCTGAAATAAATCAAATGTATAAAAAACGGGATGGAACGGCTTGGCGTGCTGGCGAAAAAAACGCCTTTCCTAAGCTGGCGCAGAATCTCGTTCAATTAGCGGAGGGGGGCGAACGCGTCTTTAGCGTGGGTGCTGTAGCTCAATCTATTTTGCAGGACCAAAAAGAGCATGGTGGCCTCATCACAGCAGAAGATTTGGCAAATTATCAGGTACGCAAATTAGAGCCAATCCGTATTTCATATAGGGATGTTGAATTGCTTTTTCCTGCCATGCCCTCCACGGGCGGAGCATTAATAGCCTTTGCGCTTAAATTGCTCGAATCGGTTGATATAGCGAAAATGGAAGTGCTTAGCCCAGGCCATATCCGTGCCCTCGCAGAGACGATGCGGCTGACTAACGTGGCGCGCCCTCTTTGGGATGCAGAAGCAAGTTCAATAGATGCACGTATCGAGAGATTCTTAAACGAGAAGCATATCAGCCAGTACCAAAGCCAATTATATGAAATTCTGCGCGGGGGCAACCACCCTGCTGAACCTGCTTATCCAAAAGGGCCTGACCATACCACTCATATCAGCGTGGTGGATGCGGCAGGGAATTTTGTGGGCGTAACGACAACTGCGGGCGAGAGCGCAGGCTATGTGGTAGAGGGGACGGGGTTGTGCTTTAATAATATGCTCGGTGAAGCTGATTTACATCCGCTTGGATTTCATAAAATTGCGCCAGGCACTCGTTTAACAACAATGATGGCACCTACAATTTTGCTCAAAGATGGTGCCCCGCAGATGATTTTAGGAAGCGGAGGCTCCAGTCGTTTGCGTTCGGCAATTTTGCAGGCTGTTGTTAATGTAATTGATTTCAAAATGCCACTAGAGAAGGCTGTGCATAATCCGCGCATTCATTTTGGGGCAGGTATTTTACACTTAGAAGGTGGGATTTCAGAGCAACGCGCAAAAGATATGGAAGCCTTAGGATATGAGGTAAATCGCTGGGAAAATTTGAATATGTATTTTGGCGGCACGCATGCTGTTGCGCTAGAAAATGGAGCTTGGGTAGCGGTTGGTGATAGTCGTCGGGGTGGGGATGGGGCAGTGGTTTAAAAATTCGTTGACAGTCATACCCCCGAACGGTACAATCGTTTTTCGCAATAGAATCATCTCAAAGGAGCAAAAAATGTTAAAAGAATTCAAAGAATTTGTAATGCGTGGCAATGTGTTAGATTTGGCAATTGCTGTAATTATTGGCGGTGCTTTTAAGGCAATTATTGGTTCACTTGTAAAAGATATTTTGATGCCGCTGATTGGTCTCGTGATGGGCGGAATGGACTTCGCTGGATTATCATTCACTCTTGGTGATGCCGTAGTGACTTACGGTATGTTCATCCAAGCCATTGCTGATTTCCTTGTAATTGCTTTCGTTATATTCCTGCTTATTAAGAATATAGAAAAAATGAAAAAAGAAGAAGCCGCTCCGGCCCCAGAGCCAACTACAAAAGAATGTGGTTTTTGCTTTACCGAAATTTCTATTAAGGCAACACGCTGTCCAAATTGTACGTCTGAACTTTAGGGATTAGTTGACTAGGGATTAGGGAAACTGACTTACAGATTCCTGTTTCTTGGTTGCCGTTTCTTGATTTACTAAACCTTAACTTACTGTTTTCCTTATGTCCCTAAACCCTCAACAAAATCAAGCCGTAACAGCTGAAGATGGAGCCGTTCTTGTATTAGCAGGACCAGGCTCTGGAAAAACACGTGTTTTAACGCAACGCATTGCTCATTTGATTAGTCAAAAAGGCGTACGTGCTTATCAGATACTTGCCGTGACTTTTACGAATAAAGCGGCGAAAGAAATGAAAGAGCGTGTTGAAAACCTAATTGGACCTCAATTTGTGCAGGGACTTATGCTGGGCACATTCCACTCGGTTTGTGCACGAATTTTACGTCGCGAAGTAATGCATTTGCCTTATGATACGAATTTTGTTATTTTTGATGTAGATGATCAGCAGATGGTGGTAAAGACCGCATTGAAAGAATTGAATATAGATGATAAACGCTATAGACCACGCTCTGTGCATGGCTATATTTCTAATGCGAAAAATGAGCTAATTTCCCCCGATAATTTCCCGACCACTACTTATAGGGACGAAGTGGTTAAACGTGTTTATGCGCGTTATCAGGAATTGCTTATTGAAAATAACGCCATGGATTTTGACGATTTGCTCGTCGTGACTGCACGCCTGCTGGAAGAAAATCCCGGTGTGCGGGCGCAATATGCCGAAAGATTTCAGCATATTTTGGTAGATGAGTTTCAAGATACCAATATGGCACAATATACTTTAATTAAGCATTTGGCTTCAGCACATGGGAATCTTTTTTGTGTGGGCGATCAAGATCAAAGTGTCTACGCTTGGCGCGGTGCAGACTATCGTAATTTAAGACGTTTTGAAAAAGATTTCAAAAACCCCGAAATCATTTTATTAGAACAAAACTATCGCTCGAAGCAAACTATTTTAGATGCGGCAATGGCGGTTATTAAAAAGAATACAAACCGCCGCCATAAAGAGCTTTTTTCCGACCTCGGTGCGGGCAATAAACTAATCTACTTTGAAGCGGGGAATGATTATGACGAAGCCACTTATGTTGCCGATACGATCATGCAAATTACCAGTAGCGGGGCAGCAAGATTTAGCGAATGCGCCGTGATGTATAGAACCAATGCCCAATCCCGTTTGCTCGAAGAGGCTTTTCTGCGTGCTCAAATCCCACATAAATTAGTGGGCGCACAACGCTTTTATGGTAGACGAGAAGTGAAAGATGTGATTGCCTATTTGCGCCTTGTGCATAACCCCAGCGACCAAATTTCTTTGGCGCGCATTATTGGCATACCACGCCGCGGTATAGGCAAGAAAGCGCTCGAGACGCTCTATCAAGTTGCTCGTGAGGCAACGAATCTCACCCCAGGAACGCTCCTCTTGGAGCTATCCCGTGGGGTCAAATCTCCATACTGGGAGAAGTTCACTGCACGTGCCGCAGCGCCTTTATCCAATTTTGGCATATTATTTGCCGATTGGCGCTCCTCCTCTGATATCCTGACGATTAGCGAACTTTTCGATAAAATCTTGCTCGATATTGGCTATGCAGAATATATTAAAGATGGCTCAGAAGAGGGAGAAGATCGCTGGGAAAACGTGATGGAATTGCGGCGATTGGCAGAAGAATTTGATGAGCGAACTATGACAGAATTTCTTGAAACCGTTGCCCTCATTTCCGACCAAGACACCCTCAGCGAGGGGCAAGACGCATCTACTTTGCTCACACTGCATGCCGCAAAAGGGCTTGAGTTTGGCGTGGTTTTCATCGTGGGGCTAGACGATGGCATTTTGCCGCACAGCCGCACATTTGACGAACCCGAAGAAATGGAAGAAGAACGCAGGCTATTTTATGTGGGCATCACGCGCGCAAAAAATCAGCTATATCTGCTACGTGCCGCCGAGCGCCGCCGTTATGGCTCTACAGATTGGATGTCCTCTTCACGTTTCTTGGATGATATCCCCGAAGAATTAATGATGGGAAAAAGCCGTACAGGAAGAAGCGTAGCTCGTGCTTCATCTCGCCCCAAAGAAAGGTGGACACCTGCGGCAACACCTACGCGCAAAGCAGCATCTCCGAAACGCCCCCGAACTAAACTTGCTCCCGCCAAAGAATCAACCTACCGAATGGGAACGCGAATCCGTCACCCCGAATTTGGTGAGGGCATTATCCTAAACTCCCGCGAAAATGGGGGAGAGGAAATTGTCACGATTGTCTTTGAAAGCGTAGGCATCAAGAGGTTGGCGGTGGGTGTGGTTAAGTTGGAGCTTATAGGGTGAGTTAGTTTTTACGGTATAAGAGTAAAAAACTGCGAAGAATTTTCAAATCCGCAGTTTTTTGTTGTCCACTTGCCTGTTGCCAAAACGCACACATCGTGATAAAAATATGAAATGAAGTATTTTTCGTGGAATACAGAAAAAAATAAAGAATTACAAAAAGAGCGTGATATTTCTTTTGAAAAAGTTGTTTTTTATATCAAAAAAGGATTGATACTTGATATTATAGAACATCCAAATCAAGAGATGTATTCTGGGCAGAAAATATTTATTCTCAATATTGATGGTTATGCTTATTTACTTCCTTTTGTGGAAAATGAAAAGGAAGTATTTCTAAAGACAATAATCCCCAGCCGAAAGGCAACGAAAAAATATCTAGGCACAAAACAGGTGTAAAAATGACTGAAAATAAATTAAATTTAACGAAAGAAGAAAAAGATATTTTGCTAAGTTATGAAGCCGACGAGTGGAAATCTGTAGAAAACCACAAAGTTAGCGCTTCAAAATATGAAGAATATGCAGATGCGACTTTCAAGAAAGATAGACGCGTTAATATTCGTATTTCAACCAAAAACTTAGAAGCCCTGCAAGAAAAAGCGCTGGAAGAGGGAATTCCCTACCAGACACTTATTTCTAGTATTTTGCATAAATATATTAGTGGACGTTTGCTGGAGCAACTTTAAGCGATAGCGCATACTGCTTACCATAATTTAGGTATTTACACATGACAAAACCTCATAATATCCAAGAAACCTTCGCATTCCTTATTCAGCATGCGCAAAAAAAAACTTCTTTTTCAACCCAAGTACTGGCAAATAAAACAGGATGGGATATCGCTGAAACTGAAGAAAATATCGTTAATCAGCTGAGCGATCTTATTGAGAAAAAGGGGGAGGAATATCTCGTAAAGCCAGAGATGTTACGCGTACGTTTAAGCGATTTTAAAGAACTTTTTTATCAGAAAAAAAGATTGTTTACAGATTATCTTTTGGAAGTTTCCCCAAGCATTTTAATCTATGAATTCTTTATGCCCCTTTCACGTGAAGATAGGTTACGCGAAGCGCTTGATAATCTTTTTTATCGCGATACGATTGAACAAAGAATCCACGAAATTGGTTTTGACCAAATTCGCACGGGGCTGGGTTTGGCAACAGAATATACTGACGAGAGCATTAGGCAGCTCGTTTTTGATTTTATGGAAAGCACCATTGGTGGCTATTCAATTTATATGGTGAATGGTCGTTATAGAGCCGACCAACTTGCCTCGCGTGCGGAGGTGGTTAAACGCCCCTTTGCTTATGGTCCTTATATTGTTGATGAAACGACAGCCATTGTTCGTTTTATTTTGCCTGTAGAAAAAGAAGCTGCAAAATTCTCACACGGAAATATCTTAGAGCCTGCTCCAGTATCTATTGCTGCCCAAAAGCGCGCTGAATTAGTACGGTGGCTTTTTCTAAATTTCTTTGCAGAGGCTCTCATCCGTGTCGTGCAGAATGAAGATGAAATATGGCTTCTAGAATCGGGGATGCGTAGTACCTTCTATCGCTGGATTAAGCGCGAAGATTAATTTATTTTTGGCAAATCATATAAATTCTTGCAATGCGATATATAATTGCATTTTTTATACTATCTATAAGTAGAATCTTTAAATGAAAAAAAAATACGATATTATCATTGTTGGCGCAGGGCCATCTGGGCTCTCCACTGCTTTACACCTTGACCATCTTGCTAAGGCTCAGCTAGGGTCTATACTAATTTTAGAGAAAGAGCGTCACCCTCGCCCTAAACTTTGTGCGGGGGGTATTCTAGTAGAAGGGGAGAGAGTTCTTGCGAAACTTGGACTTGATTTATGTGAAGTTCCTCATGTGGATGTGGACAGAGCTTTATTCAATTATCAAGGGCGTGGTTTGGGGGCACGGTTTTTCAATAAAAAGCCTATATTTCGAATTGTGCGTCGTAATGAATTTGATGCGTGGATGGCAGATAAAGCTAAAGAACGGGGTATAGAAATTCAAGAAGAAATCACGGTTAAAAAAATTGAGTGCTTTGATGATTACGCCCTTGTAAAAACCAATAAAGGGGAATTTCGTGCGAAAGTGGTTGTTGGGGCAGATGGATCTAATAGCAAAGTCCGTGCTTCGATGGCAAAAAGCAAGCGTCCGCACGTGGGGAGGGCATTAGAGGTGATTACACCTGCCCACGCCACACAACCCTCCCCTGTAAAGGGAGGGCTATCTGTGGCATCCTTCGACTTTCATCCTGTCCCGAATGGAATCTCGGGTTATGTTTGGGATTTTCCCGCAAAAATTGATGGAGAGCCCATGCGATGTTGGGGGATTTACGATAGTAATATCATGAAGCGGGAGAACCGCATCCCTTTGCGCCAAATTCTTGCTGAAGAAATGGCAAAAAGTGGATATGATTTAGATGATTATGAACTAAAAGGGCATCCTATCCGATGGTATGAAGCATCGAATCAAGCATCTATCCCGCGAGTGATTCTTGTGGGTGATGCGCTTGGCGTGGACGCGCTGCTCGGTGAAGGAATTAGCCCTGCGTTGGGATATGGACGCATTGCGGCAAAGGAGATTTTGCGCGCTTTTGAAAAAGATGATTTTAGTTTTCGAGGATATGGGGAGAGATTATTAAGCAGTCGGTTGGGCGGCACACTTTGGAGACGAACCTTTATTGCAAAAGCTTTTTATCGTTTGAATACCGCATCTTGGCAACGGATTATCTGGCATTATTTCGCTTGGTTAGCGGGATTATTGGGCGCAATTTTGGTAACTGGGTGGGAGAAAAAGGGGAAATAATTATTTCACGAGCAAGTAGAAGATAAGTCTTGTATTACGAAATTTATCTGTTTATTTCCTTCAAAAACTGTGGTGAGTTTAGTCCCCGTTCTAAGACATAGGTTAAATAAAATTGCATGAGCATTTCTACATCTGCTCGTGTTTTTTTTTGGGGATTAGCTCGCAAAGCGCTTTCATAAGAGCTACGTTGAAAGTGACGCAAGTATTTAATCTCATCAATAGAGACTGAACGTGCAGAGGCTTGCCCAACTCCGCATTGGGGGCAAAGAACGCCGCCCTGAACGGCAGAGAAAAATTGATTTTCTGCTTTGATTTCGGTTTCGCAGTTTGCGCAGTGAAAAAGTTGGGGACGAAAGCCTAAATAATCGAGTAGACGCATTTCGTAATAACGGATGACCAGCCAAGTATCATGGTTTTCTGCTAAACGGGAAAGGCTATTGAGCAATAAAGAAAAAATACTAGGATTTTTTTCTTCTTCGTCATAAGTAAAACGGTCTAGTAATTCGAGGAGATAAGAGGCATTACCAGTTAGGTGCAAATCTCCACGTAAGGGTAAAAAGGCGTTAATGCTTTCTACTTGTGTGATGAGATAAGGCCCCTTGGTGCGCGCTAATTGGAGGCTAATATGTGTAAATGGTTGCAGATGTCCGCCTTTACGTGAGCGAAGTTTACGTGCTCCTTTTGCTACCGCGCGGATTTTACCGCGCTGCTTTGTGTACAAAGAAAGCAAGCGGTCTGCCTCTCCCCAGTTACGGTGACGGAGGACGATGGCTTCTGCGTTGAATGAGCGCGGTGTTTTCATTATGCTTAGGGCAAATCGTTTGCGCCAAAGGCACGGGGTAATAATTTTTCTACGGTAGTTTCTTCAAGCAAATTGCCTTTGGCGTCGGCAATATAGACGATCATATCCATACCAAATTCTGCGAGAACTTGTCTGCATGAGCCACAGGGAGAGCCGCCATTATCAGTGACAACAGAGATGGCTTCAAATTCTCGCTCTCCTTCGGAGACCGCTTTGAAGATGGCAACTCGTTCGGCGCAGAGCGTGAGGGGGTAAACTGCATTTTCAACATTTACGCCTGTGTAGATTTTTCCGCTTTTGCCAAGTACTGCCGCACCAACAGCATAATTGGAGTATTTTGCGTAGGCATTTTTTCGTACTTCATTGGCCAGAGTAATCAACTCTTTAGAAGAACTATTCTTTATCTTGCTCATTTTCTTTTGCTTCCTTTTTGTAGCGTGTCTCATCAAACACGCGAACACGGCGGATGCGTCTGTCGGCAACCTGTTCGATGGTAAGTAGTAAGCCGTTCTCACGGACCTTTTCGCCGCCTTCTGGCACACGTCCGAGTTTTTCGTAGAGAAATCCAGCTAGGGTATCGGCATCGCCTTCGGGTAAATTCCTTCCAGTAATATCGGCAAAATCGTCTAGGTCTATGCGTCCACGAAAGATATATTCGCTAGCGTTAATTTTTTCATAATCTTTTTCTTCTAATTCATCATATTCGTCTTGAATCTCACCAATAATTTCTTCGACGATATCCTCGAGGGTTACAACGCCTGAAATGCCGCCATATTCATCTATGACGATTGCCATATGACGACGTTCTTTTTGCATTTCTGCGAGAAGATCATCGGCTTTTTTTGTTTCAGGGATGAAATACGCCTCGCGCAAAAGATCGCGAAGGTTGACATCTTCTTCTTTGGATTCGAAAGTGGAGAGAAGGTCTTTTGCGTAGAGAAAGCCGAGAATATTATCGATGCTTTCTGAAAAGAAGGGGAGGCGAGAGTAGCCAGAATCGATGAAGGTTTGGACGGCAGAAGAGACAGTGGTTTCGGCTTCATCAAGGGCTATAACATCTATACGAGGAACCATGATTTCGCGTGCCACTGTTTCTCCAAAATCAATAATTTCGGAGATCATGCGTTTTTCTTCTGGTTCTAGCTCTATATTTTCTTCTGAATCAACCCAAATTTTAAGCTCGTCTTCGGTCATTTGGCTGAGGGAATCTATAGATGTGCGTCGCGGACTAAGTAATAGCAAAGGCAAAATAACGAGTGGGGTAAAAAGAAAGAGCAAAGTTTGTGCAAAAAAAGCAAGTTGTTGGGCCCATCTCTCAGCATTCTCTAGGGCAGTTGTCTCAGCCGTAAACTCAATAAGGAGCATGAAGAGAGTTAATAAAATCAGTCCAATTAGTTGAAAAAGCCACGCTGGTTGGGTATTCCCCATCCAATTTTCTAGGAGAGAAAAGCTCAATATTGCAATACCAAAGCGCATAAAAGTTTGGCTTAAGCGCAAAACAGCGCCTAAGCGAGAGCTTTCAAGCAGCTTTTTTACGCTCTTTGCTCTTTTATCAGTTTCATTGAGTAATTTGCTAAGGCGTACATTAGATAGGCTAACGCGCGTTGCGGCAATAAGCAAATCTAGGATGAGTAGTAAGGCAATAATGAGGATGCCCCATTCTGTTTTTATCAATTTTTATTCCTTTAGCGCCCGCATGAGGCACAAATAATACGAAGGATTTATTTCTTATTCGTTAGAATTTTTATTGCGCGTGCTGGCATTCCAACGGCGAGTCTATCTTCTTTTATGTCTTTCGTCACCACAGAACCAGCGCCTGTGCGAGCGCGAGCACCAATTTTTAAGGGGGCAACAAGCATTGTGTCACTACCTATAAACACTTCTGCACCAATTTCGGTATGATGTTTGTTCTCACCATCATAATTGCAGGTAATTGTTCCTGCACCTATATTGGTCTCTGGGCCAATGGTGGCATTGCCTATATAAGAAAAATGCCCGACCTTTACGCCTTCGCCCAAATGCGAATCTTTTACTTCCCCAAAATTGCCCATATGCACACCTTTGGCGAGATATGCCCCCTTTCTCAAACGAGCAAAGGGCCCCATATCTACATCATCTTCGAGAATTGCCTTTTCTAGAACCGAGGATAAAATCTCGCAACGATCTCCAATTTTGCAATCAGTAATGATGGTGTTGGGGCCAATCTCACAGTTTGCGCCAATGACTGTTTTTCCGCGCAGATATGTATTAGGCTGGATGATAGAATCTTGACCGATTTCTACATCCATACCAATATAGGTGGATTGTGGGTCAATCAGCGTGATGCCCTTCAACATAAAATCTTGATTCACACGTGCCCTCATCTTGCTTTCTGCTTCGGATAGGTGAATGCGGGTGTTGACACCGATGGCTTCATCGGCATTATCTAAAATAATTGCCTCTACATTCAAGCCAGCCTTTACGGCTAAGCCAACTGTATCCGTAAGATAATATTCACCCTTTGCTGAGAGTGGGATTTGTGAAAGTGCATCCCAGAGCCATTCAGAATCAAAACAATAGGCGGCGGCGTTAAGTTCTTTGATTTCTTTTTGCTCTTTTGTGCAATCGGCGTCTTCAATAATGGCTTGCACGCTCCCTGCATTGTCGCGCACTATACGGCCGAATCCGCGTGGGTTATCGGCTATAAGCGTTAACATAGTGATAGGGCCAGCATTCTCTTTTTGGCGGGTAACCAGCTCTGAGAGAGTTTCGCTTGTCAGAAGGGGCATATCGGCGTTGCTCACAAGTACCATACCAGTAAAAGCTTTCAGCATAGATTCTGCTTGTTGTACCGCGTGTCCCGTCCCTAATCTTTCTTCTTGAACGACAAATTTTGCATCATCGCCAATTAAATCTCGCACTTGTTTTGCGCCATGTCCTATTACCAAAACAGGTTTTTCTGTAGAGGCAGCTTGGGCAGCTTGGAGTGCATGCCAAAGCATTGGCTTTTCACAAATAGGATGCAAGACTTTAGGGAGGTCAGATTTCATGCGGGTTCCTTGGCCCGCGGCGAGGATAATAGGTGTTATTTTCATAGGTATTCCTTTGTTGCTTTTAGTATAAATAAAAAAACAAGCCTTCATCGTTTCCAAAGGTAACGGCGAAGGCTTGTTTTTTTTTATTGCATAGATTTAGCAGGGGTACCTGGATTCGAACCAAGATCAACGGCTTCAAAGGCCGGTGTGCTGCCATTGCACCATACCCCTATGCGAAAATTACTCATTTGAGCGGTCGATATTCTATCATAGGGCTAAGAATAACGCAAAAGTTTTAGGCATTATTGTCGGGCGTTAACCCCAGTTGGCGTGCTTGTTCGTAAGAAAGCTTGTCTGATGCTACTTCTTGCGTTTGCTGTGAGTCTACGGCATCATCCCAGAAGGAGGAAATTTCATCTGTCTGGATCTCTGTTTTCTGTTTGAAGAGAGCATCTAATTCATCAGAGGTGATTGCATCTTCAATTTTCTCTTCTGGAATTTCTTCTGCTTCAAGGTATTCGTCAATTTCTTCTACCGAAGGACGTGTAACACCCATGGCGTCCAGCACATGCTCTACTTCACTTTTGAGCATCATTAAAGCATCTGTAAGATCAAGCACTTTTTTACGTTCGGCAAGTTTTTCCCCTGCAACAATAAGGGCATGCGTGTGATTAACGGGAACGAGCAATATATCTTGGTCGCCGCCAGGGAAGATATGATAACTCAAGGGGGTATCTTGATGAATATAGCCAGATACTTTTTGACCAGCCCGAAAGATGCCCATTAATGCGGAAAGAAGAGAAGTTTCTAGACTACTATCTTGAAGTGTGCCAGCTCTTGCCAAAACATGCCCCTGATCTGAAAGTAAGAAGATAACCTGCGCATTCATATTCTGGCGAAATTTAGCAAGCAAGCCAGACATATTTTTATGAGCGGTAGCATCCTCTTCATTTTCTTCTTCTGTGGGGAGAACGGTTCTTTCTAATTTTAAACAGCGTTCAACAGCGTCAAGAAAGTCTGTTAATGAAATTGGTTTTTCAAAAAAAGCAAATGCTTCTGCATCGCGTAAATCCTTGCGAATTTTTCTCTCTTTAGAGCCAGAAATCAGAATGACTTGTGTTTTTGGGTTGTGAACTTGAATCTTGGCCATTAGTTCTAAGCCAGACATGCCAGGTAGAAGGTAGTCAATAACCGCAAGATCAATTGAACCTTGCGCAATCTCTAAAAAAGCCTCTTCACCAGAAGGAGCTTCGATAATCTCAAATTTGTGTTCAAGAGAGTCTAAAGCAGAGTGAAGCAAGCGAACGATATCACGGTGATCGTCAACAATTAAAATACGATGAGGCATAAGGCAAATCCCTTTCTTGAAATAATATAAGATTATAGCAAAGAATTTATAATTGTGAAAAAAGTATTTTCTTGCTCAGAAGTAAAAGACCAATTTTATTTTGAAGAGTTCGGCACGCCATATAAGGTTGGCGCAAATCCACCCAAATAGTTTCCAAAAGGCAAGTAGATATTTCTATAAGCTTCAGTTATTTTGCTCGAAAAAAGTGGTATGGCGGGTAGGTCATCCCAAAGTAAAATTTCTATTTCGAATAATTTTTCTCGGGCTAGTGCGGGGTCGTTAATTTCTAAAAACTGGTTACAGCTTTCGTCTACAGCTGCATTGCTGTAATTATAGGGGTTTTCTGCCGCAAAAAAATCGCAAAGATAGTCAGGATATAAAGAAAGGCTCCAACCTATAATGGCTAAATCATAATCGTTAGTTCCATACACCTTATAGAAAAGTTCATCTGTTGGGATATTTTTTTGCTCAACAGGAATGCCAAGCCTTTGCACTACTTCTGTGATATAAGAAGCGGCTTCTGTGCGAGATGAATCTTCTTCTGGGGCAAAAATTGTGATTGCTGGAAATTCTTCGCCAGATGGGAGCAAAAGCTCGCTTCCTGCGTGATTTGGGCTGGGGGTTTGCAGCCAAGCGTATCCTGCTTTTTGCAGGGTGCGTATTCCCTCGGCGAGACGCGCATCTGCGTCCATCCCTGCGCAAGGGGGGGAGATGATGCTTGAGTGCCATCCTGTATTTTCGGGGGCAACCCAGCCTAATGCAGGGATGACACGCTCATCCAGTTTTTCGTTGGCGAGGGTTTCAGGGTCTATTAAGCAAGAAATGGCCCGGCGCAGAGCTACATCTCCCCAGTTTTTTTTATGATGGTTAAAAGTTAAAAAGCGGATGTCGTTGCGTCTGTTTTCGGCAAAATATGTCGTTGGGTCTTTAGAGAGCTTTTCGATTTCGTCTAGGCTAAGTGGCTGCGGGCTGAGGATAAAATCGATTTCATTATTGAAGAGAGCCTGTACAGCTTCTGCTCGTTCGTAAAAATGATAATTTTCAGTGGGCGTTTTTTGAGAGGTGGGGAGTGCGTAAAGGGCAGCGCGTGCAGCAATGAAAGCATCACGTTTTTCTTGCTGAGCATTATCGATTTTGTTTTGGAGCACGCTTTGTTCAGTTATATTTTGGTCGAGAAGTAGTTTGTTTTTGCGATACTCAGTGCTATTTTCTTCGAGATTTTTCATGGCTTCGAGAATATTTTTTTCGATAATTTGAAGTTCTTCGAGCGCAATCTGGTTATTTATGATAAGTGGGTCGTTTTCTGTGGTGGGCAAAAAGGATTGAGCATTTATTATTTTTGCTTCCCAATAAGTTTTATTGGCAAAAATGCCTATGAGTGCACCGTGTTGCCAATCGCCGGCATTTGGGGGAGAGGAGAAGTAGTATTTGATAGTTAATGGATCAAGAGCTTCGGCATGATGAAGTTTTTCTGGGTTATAGAACTCTGCCCAATTTAGCCCTAATTGAAATGCGAGGGCAGTATTGATAGTGAAGACGATATCTTCGGCGGTAAGGGGAGTGCCATCATCCCATTGTAGGTCGGGAAGGAGGCTAATGGTGGATACGAAATACTCACCATCTTCTACGAACGGGGATGGGAAACCATCGGCGAGGAGGGGGGTTAGTTCGTGCGTCGGGGAAATTAGCTCATAGAGGCGTGGGTAATTTGCTCCTTGTGAGGCGTAGTTCTCATAAGATGCCCCATTTTCATCAAAAAGTGACCAGATATTTTCATCAGTGCTGGGAGCAAGGAGGGCATAGCGGATTTCTCTTTGGGATTCTTCTGTAGGGGGCTGGGAAGGTGGTGGATTCTCTGTGTTACTTTCTTCTCTTAGGGCAGGTGTGGGGATATTTTGTGATGAGGCGCAACCTGTGAGGAGGGCGAGTAAGAGAAGGGAAAGGATAAGTTTTTTTTGCACGATTTTATGTTTTAAAAACCTTTGAGATTTTGATATAGGAGACAGTTTTACTAGATTGTCCTTTGATGAGGCCTTTCGGGTCTATAGCTGGAATAGTAATTAGTATTCTTCAACTCTGGTTTTCTAAGTTTGGAGAGTATAGCATAATCCCTTACACTCTTCTCTACACAGAGTATAATGAAAGAGCGTTTTTTGCCTATGCTAAAGATATTCGATTTTTCTTATTGAGAGATGATGGTTCTAAAAGTGTTGAAAATAAGAAAAGAGTTTCTTCTTAGGATTGCCCCCAAGTGCTTAGAAAAAAACTTTTTATTTATTTCCTGTGAGGCTTTTATGCATAATTTTCCCCGCGTTGATTATAAATTTAGTTTGATTTTAGTTCTTTTTTTTCTGGTTTTTTCAGCTTGTTCCTTAGTAGATGAGATTGCTTTACCTAATGGCGATAGCTCATCGTCTGAAGAATCCTTGGCTACGCCCACTGCACTTCAGGGAGTGGTTTTTCCACCTTCTATTGTGGAGACAGTTCCGCTGAGTGGGAGCAGGATTGCATTAAAGAGGGAAATTGTTTTTTACTTTAATCAGCCAATGAATCATGTATCTGTAGAAAGTGCCTTGCATGTTGAGCCGGCTGTTCCAGGAGATTTTTCGTGGGTGGACGATGCTACTCTTAAGTTTACGCCAAGCGAATCTTTGGATGCAGGAGCAAGCCTAAATTTCACCTTCGATGCGGGCGCTGAATCTGCTTTGGGGCGCGGATTGGAAGAATCCCTCCGTTATTCTTTTGATGTAGCTGGAGCTTTGCATTCTGTTCAGGTTTTGCCCAAAGATGGGAGTATGGATTTGGGCATTGATTCTGCTGTGGTCGTTAGTTTTGATCAGCCTGTAGTGCCCTTGGGTGCAGATGCTGATTCTTTACCCAGCGCCTTTAGTTTGGTTCCTGTTGCTTCTGGGCGTGGCGAATGGCTGAATACCAGCACTTATATTTTTTATCCCGATGGTTTGAAAGGTGGGGTGACCTATACTGCGACTCTGAACTCAGAATTAGTTAGTATTGCTGGCTCTTCTTTGGCAAGCATAGATGCTTGGTCTTTTACCACTGCCTATCCACGTTTATTAGAGATTAGCCCCTCAACTGAAATTCCTTTACCACTTGATTTAGAGTGGATTTTTACTTTTAATCAGCCGATGGACAAAGCCAGTGTAGAAGAAAACTTCTCTTTGCGCGATGTTGATGGTGTGGAAGTTAGCGGGAAATTTGTGTGGGAGGAAGATGCGCGTTCACTTACTTTTATTGTTGATTCCCCTTTAGCCCGAGATAGTATTTATCACTTTCTCTTGAGTGAAAATGCCTTGGCACAAGGCGGTACGCCTATATCTAGTAAGTGGAAAGTAGAAGTTTATTCATCACCAAATTTTGCGGTTATTTCTACGGATCCAGAACAAAGAGGTGTAGTTGGTGAATATGCTTCGGGGCATATCTACTTCTCTACTTCTGTGGAAGGCGAGAATATCGAAGAGTATATTTCTATTAAGCCTGAAATTTCAAATTTTGATGCAAATGCCTACGAAAATGCTATTCATTTTAGTGGAAATTTTGACCCTGAAATAAATTATACGCTTAGGGTTTCTCCAGACCTGAAAGATATTTGGGGACAAGAATTAGGAGAAGAATTTTATTTTGCTTTTTCTACACCAAGAGCTGAAGCAAAAATTACTTTTCCTTATATTGCTTCACCTTTTTATTTTACGCCTGCAAATACGCCTTCTTTTTATCTTCAGGCTACAAATATACCTAGCCTAAGTATGACATTGGGTGAAGTTCCGCTTGCGGATTTTTTCGCCATCTTTGGCAAAGAGGGTTATGAATTGCGCCAGAATTATCAGCCTGAAAATGGAATATCTTGGCGAGAATATTTAGATAACGAGGATAATAAAAGTGAAACCTTTGCGGTTAATTTAGCCTCAGAAGAGGGCTTCCTAAAACCTGGCATTTACTCCCTACTTCTTTGGAAAACAGGTGCAGAGGGCAGTGAAATACCTAATTTTATTATTGCAAGCAATATAAACTTGGTTTTTAAATTTGGGGCAACAGATGCGCTTGTCTGGGCGACAGCCCTTGATACAGGGGCGCGCCTGCTCGGGCAGCCAATCGTGATTTATGACGAGGCGGGAACTATACTTGCTGAAGGACTAACAGACGAAAGGGGAATATGGCATGGCAAAATCCCCACACAGACTAATTCCTATCAAAACTTTTATGCCATGTTGGGACAACCAGGGGATGAAAACTTTGGGTTTAGTTCATCCACTTGGGGTGAAGACTTTTCTGCATGGAATTTTGATCTTAGCGAAGATTCTCGTCCGCCGCATAGCGAAGTTTATCTTTATACCGACCGCCCTATTTATAGACCAGGTCAAAGAGTTTATTTCCGCGCGATTTTACGTGAAGCTTACGATGGGCGTTATAGTGCCCCTACGCAAATATCTCTTCCTTTAACTGTCTCGAATGGATTTGGCGATAACCTTACTTCTCTAAACCCTACTCTCTCAGAATATGGCACAGCCCACGGGTTTTATACAATCCCAGAAGATGCTTCTGCTGGTTATTATTCATTTTATAACCGAGATTTAGAATTCTCCGCCTATTTCCAAGTTGCCGATTATAGAAAACCAGAAATCAATTTGGGGCTAGAAATAACCCCCGAAGCATTTCAGACAGAACAGAGCTTCAGCGCCGAGATTTCATCCCAATATTATTTTGATGCCCCTGCAAACAAACTCCCTATTAGTTGGACACTTTATGAAGATAAAAGCTATTTCTATATCCCCAACTATCGCGTTGGAAAGCTCAACCTAAATTGGGCAAATTTCGGGACTAATTTTGGCTATTATGGTTCTTTCCTTGCCAAAGGTGAAGGCATTACCAATGCAGATGGGATTTTAAAACTTGATTTTGAAAATTTAGATATTTCTGAAGGAACGCGTGAACTAACCCTTGAAATTACGGCCACAGAAGATAGTGGGCAGATGATTAGCGCACGAGAAAGTGTCTTAGTACATCCTGAAGAATTCTATATAGGATTAAGACCTGACCTTTGGTTCGGACGTGAAGAAACAGAAATGGGCTTTGATGTCTTAACCGTAGACTTGAAGAAGGCCTCACGCGCGACCGAAAACCTGCATGCCGCTTTTCAGCAGGTCACGTGGGAAAGACAGGATTCCGGTGATTATCTCCCTACTTATACACCTGTTAGTGAAGTAGATTTAGCAACAGGCGATGATGGCGCAGCACGTCTCTCTTTCACACCGCCAAAACCAGGCACCTACATTCTCGAAGTAAGTGGTGGAAAAGCATCTACACAGATTTTCATCTGGGTCACCGGTGCCTCAAAAGCGCTATATCCAAATTTACCCAACGAACATATCCAACTCACTGTATCTCGTGATGAATATCTTCCCGGAGACAGCGCGCAAATATTTATTCCTAACCCTCTTGATGCAGAAGTACAGGCCCTCATTACTATTGAGCGTGGCACAATTCATAAATCAGAGATTATCAATATAGCTGCTGGGGGGGCGACTTACACTCTGCCTCTTAGTGAAGATGATGCGCCAAATATCTTTTTCTCAGCTGTCTTGCTAGGCGCAGAAAAATTCCGTGTTGGTTATACAGAGATTAACGTCTCTCCTCTTGCTCAACTTCTAAACGTGAATCTAACATCTCAACCCATGCGTTCAGAGCCTGGGGGAGAAGTACATTTTGGTATCCAGGTTACAGATGCAGCTGGCAGCCCTGTCCAAGGAGAGTTTTCTCTCGCTCTTGTTGATCTTGCTGCTCTTGCCCTAGCAGACCCAAACTCAGAGCCTATAGAAAATGCTTTTTATAAAAAGACAGGATTGGGTATAAAAACAACTCTCTCTTTAGCAGGTGATAGTATTTACGGCGTTTTCTTAGAGTATGGTGGCGGAATGGGCGGTGGTGGAGGTGAGTTTGTCACTGTTATTCGCGATAATTTCCCTGATACAGCTTATTGGAACGCAGAAATCATCACAGATATAAATGGTCAGGCACAAATTAGTGTTATTTTGCCCGACAATCTCACTACTTGGCGCATAGACTTGCGTGGCATAACGATAGATACTCGCGTTGGTAGTGCAGAGCTAGATATTGTGAGCACAAAAGATGTGCTCATTCGCCCCGTTACGCCACGGTTTTTAGTGGTGGGTGATCATATAGAAATGGCAGCTATTCTTCATAATAATACTTCTCAAGAATTAAGCGGACGTATTAGCTTGCAGTCTATTGGTTTTTTGCTTGACTCTCCAGATTCTATAGAACAAGAGATTACGGTCCCTGCAGGTGGACGTGTTAAGGTTTCGTGGTGGGGCACGGCACAAGATGCCGATGTTGCTGAATTGCTCTTCAATTCAGAACTTGGTAATTATGTAGACATAACGCGCCCTATTTGGGGCGCATTGCCGATTTTACGCTACACCTCACCACAGTCCTTTGTTACAGCCGGCACCATAGATGACGCGCGCACTTTAACGGAAACGATTTCTTTGCCACGTAGCTTTATCCCTAACGGTGGCAAGTTAGATGTCACGCTTAATGCTTCGCTCGCAGCGCTTATTCTCGAAAGCCTAGAAGCAATCCCTGCGCCAGCATCTACATCTAGCAATGAAGCCATTCTTTCCTATCTTCTTCCAAATATCGCCACTTATAAGGCTTTATCGGCGGCAGGCATCAATAATCCCGAGCTAGAAACACGTCTCGAAGCCTCCTTAGAGACTGGTGTAAGGCAATTGCTAAATAGCCAAAATGAAGATTATAGCTGGGGCTGGTATGCTACGCCGACTACGAGCAGTAGTGGCGGTATAGAAGCATCACTAGCTTTTGGCGGAAGTGAAGTGCCACAAAGCGATGCCTATCTCTCGGCTTATATCCTTTTGGGGCTTTGGCAAGCACAAGATGCGGGCATTTATATTGATGAAACGGTTTTCATTAACGCCCGTGATTATTTAAATAGAGCCTCGCTTCCTTATCTGGCGCAAGTAAATCCAGAAACTTGGCAAAAAGACAGGCTGGCATTTATGCAATATGTCATGCAAATAACGGGTGGAGCAGACGCAATCGCAATAGATCAATTAGATGAGTGGCGAGAAGAGCTCAGCCCTTGGGCGCAGGCTTTGCTTGCCCTTTCTTTGGATTCTAGAAATGCGGGTGATGTGCGTGCATCCAACTTGCTTGCCAATCTAGAAGCATCTGCCCTGCGAAGTGCTAGTGGCGCACATTGGGAGAGTAATGCTTCCTCGTGGAGAAATCCGGGTACACCTACCTATACCACTGCAACCGTTATTTATGCACTTGCCCAAAAAGATGCTAAAAATCCGCTCTTGATTGATGCAGTGCGCTATCTTAGTGCGCATCGCAACCTTTATGGCTATTGGAGTTCAACTTATGAGAGTGCATGGTCTTTATTGGCGTTAACCGAAATAATGAAAGGCACAGATGAGCTTAACGCCAGTTTTGCCTTTTTTACTGACCTAAATGGGGAAATGCTTTCAAATGGGCAAGCAAATGCGCTTACCCCTATTACCACAAGCACTCTTTTAGATGAGTTGCAATTAGGATTGCCAAATGCACTCAATATCACCCGAGGGGAAGGTGTTGGCAGGTTGTATTATCATGCCACTCTCTTTGCCAACCGTGCTGCTGAAACAGCTCCTGCGATTAATCGGGGAATAGAAATTTCGCGCCAATACTACGATGCTGATTGTGAAAAAGATTGCACGCCCTTAGATGGCACAAATCTTAGAGATGGTGCAAGAATAAAAGTAGAACTTACTCTAAATCTTGCAGAAGATAGCTACTATCTTATGGTCGAAGACCATATCCCTGCTGGAACAGAAATACTCAACCAGCAGTTAAAGACATCTCAGCTTGGCATAGAGACAAATAGCACCAGAATCTATGACCCTGATAATCCATTCGCAGATGGGTGGGGGTGGTGGCTCTTTTCCTCCCCGCAAATTGGTGATGAAAATATTACTTGGGCAACAGATTATATTGCTGCCGGCACTTATGTCTTAAGTTATACTCTTATTCCTTTACAGGTTGGTGAATACAGTGTTTTGCCCGCTCGTGCTTGGCAGAGCTATTTCCCCGAGGTGCAAGGCACAAGTGCCGGAGAAGTATTTAGAATTGATGAGTAAGCAAACCTTTTTAATCCAAAACACGTAATAAGACAGAAGCATCAGGTGCAGCTCTATAGAGTTCTTTAGTTTCGCCAAAATAATGAGCATTGGAAATCTGGTAGGATAGGTTATAT
>JABGQV010000109.1 GCA_018648655.1 Anaerolineae bacterium
GATATAACCTATCCTACCAGATTTCCAATGCTCATTATTTTGGCGAAACTAAAGTGTGTTATTATCCCAATGATAAGTTTCATCTCCTAAATAATACAAGCACCGAAGGGTTGGTATATGTCCCAAAACAAAAGCTGGCTGACCAGCAGTATCCTCCTGATTTTTGACGCTCTCGCTATTTACGCGATTTTTCGCGTTGCGACGATATTCCGCAGCGCCCTGTCGCCCTTGCTGGAACGCGCTCCTCTTCAGTGGGCAGCCAGTGCCCCTCTCGCCCAGTTAGGATTGCTTTTCATAATAGGCATGTTCTTCCTACAAGGATTGTATCCAGGCTATGGCATGACCGCGGTCAAAGAGCTGGAACAGATGAGTAAATCTGTTTTATTCGCCTTTTTTTTACTCGCCAGCGTCTCTTATTTGTATAAATCCTTTCAGGTCTTTCCGCGCTCAATCTTGCTGATTGCTTGGGTACTTTCCACGATCAGCCTGCCCTTATTGCATTTCTTCTTGCGCAATCTTTTATCACGCGCACCGTGGTATGGCTTGCCTGTCATTATTTTCGGCGAAGAACTGTGGGGGCAAGAAGTTTCTACCTCCCTAAAACGCGTACGTCGTCTTGGCTGGAAAACGCAAAAGTTATTATCCTTTGACGAAATCAAAGATTTTGATAATAAAAAAACGCGAGCGCAAATGGCTATTCTGGCACCTGCATCACAGACACCCATTGAAGAATATGCGCGCTTGCTCAATCAACATTTCAGGAAAGTTGTCCTGATCCGAAAAACAGATAATTTTGGCTCCTTATGGGTTGAACCGAGAGATTTAGACGGCTACCTGGGGCTTGAATTTCACTATCATCTTTTGGCACGGCGTAATCGCTGGATTAAAAGATGGGTTGATATTGCTGGCTCAGCACTCCTGCTGGTCTTGCTCAGTCCCTTACTGGCATTACTAACCTTGCTGATTTCAATTGACTCGCCAGGACCGGTCTTCTTTCGGCAGGAGCGTTTGGGGCGCAACTTTATACGCTTCCGTGTGCTAAAATTCCGCACAATGGTGGTCGGTGCTGAAGAAAAATTAGCAACCCTCCTGCAAGAAGATCCTGTTGCAAAAAAGCAATATGCAGCGTTTCACAAGCTAGAGAATGATCCACGCGTCACAAAGCTTGGGGATTTCTTGAGGAAGTTTAGTCTGGATGAATTACCCCAGCTTTGGAATGTCTTGATTGGCGAAATGAGTCTCTCCGGACCGCGCGCCTATATGCCTGCTGAACTGGACGAGATGGGCAGTTATGCCCCGATCATCTTGCGTGTCATGCCCGGGATGACAGGTTGGTGGCAGGTACTCGGGCGGCATAATACCACCTTTGAAAAACGCCTCCAAATGGACGAGTATTACATCAGCAATTGGTCCCTTTGGATGGACATCTATATCTTCCTGAAAACGATATTCGTCGTTCTAAGTGGCAATGGAGCATAAGCTAAGTGAGTAATCAAGAAAAGCAAAAAAAAATATTGATGGGGTACTTTCTCTTGGCAGCAGTAGAGGCTTGCTTGGGGATCATCTATCTGCTTTCAATTCCTTCTGACCCCAAAAACCAATGGCTATGGGGATATTCTTTATCACGTCTGATTTTTTTGGCTACTTTCTTAGTGCCTCTCCTTTTTATGTCTATATTCACCCGACGTGTCTGGAGAGATAAGATTTGGAGTAATCGGATTTGGGAGAGTCTATTACCGAAATTTAGAGCTAATCTACTTGGATTATCAGGTTTTAGCTTGCTACTCACAATCCCAATCCTCCTGACACCTCTCTATCGTTTTGGCGACTGGCAACCCTATATTGAACGCCTATTTCCCTTCATCTGGTATATTATTTTTCTCAGCCTTCAAACCATCATCTCCCTAAATTATCAAAGGGAGTATATGGCTTGGCAAGATTTTGCCAATGAGATTAAAAAGAATCGCTTAGCACTTCTTTTTAGCATCATCACATTGTTTGGGCTGATACTCTTATGGGCGGGTATCACTTTTACAGGGATTGGTGTTCGTGGAAATTGGGGGCTTTGGAGAGAAGCTGGCGTCCCCTTATTGCCCAGTCAAATACTATCTACCCTAATCATCATCGTAGCTTGGCAAATAATCACGCCTATCGTGCTAAGAAATAAAGCGATCTCAACATCACCCTTTTCGGATTGGGTCTGCCAACGTAAAGATGTGCTGATTAGTGTTGGCATCTGGCTACTAACCTTCCTCCTTTGGACATCCCCCCTTCTTCGAGAAAGTTTCTTTTTCCCAGGGCCTTACCCGCCTAATAATGAGTTCTATCCCTTTGCAGATTCTGCAACTTGGAATATGTACGGGCAATTTGCGCTAATTGGGCAGGGTTTCGCCAACGGGAGTGCTTTCGCTGACCATGTAGGCTTAGCTGGATTTGAAGCAATTCTACATCTGCTCATAGGTCAAAATTATACTCAGCTTGTAGTCGCACAAACAGCCCTATATGCAATCTTCCCTGTGATTTTATATTGGCTGGGAAAGCACTTCCATAGCACTAGCGCAGGCACCCTCCTCGCTTCGTTGATAATTCTGCGTGAGATGAATGCTTTTGCCAGCGGAAATATGATCAATCTCTCTCATGCAAAGTTCTTGCTAACCGAATTTCCCGTTGGTATAGGATTAGCAGCCATTACGCTATGGTTTTTTCTGTGGCTTAGAAAACACCCTCAAAAAAACATAGCCTACGCATTACCTATAGGCGGTGTTTTGGCTATATTAATTTTATTGCGCTTTAATACGCTGGGCATACCACTTGCTATCCTGGCAGGTATTATCTTGTACTTTGGACGGAACTGGAAGAATACATTTAAATCATCGTTGCTAATCTTGATATCTATAACAATCGTGCTCTCTCCGTGGATGTGGCGAAGTTGGAAAATCGCTGAAACCCCATTTTTCTTTAGCGGAAAAGCCTCTGCGATATTAAACGAAAAATTTAGAGCACCGCCTGCTCCCGCACCAACGGTTGTGCCTCCTTCTTCTTTCGAAAAGGCACCTAATGCAAAAGAGTATTTATCTATTGGGTACTCAATAGATAAAAGAGCATATACAAAGCCCTCCCCGGTCTTTGAAGAAACTCGTCCAAGCACTTCGCTTACAATACTTAACCACTTTGTTCATAATCTTGTTACTAGTGTATTAATCCTTCCGACGACACCCTTTTTTCATGATTTAAAGCATACCCTTTATGAGGTAAGCCCCTATTGGAATAAAAGCAATGGGCAATGGACAGGAGATTTAACGACTCTGGAAGGACTAGGCTTGCTTCTGAACCTTGCGCTGCTATCCGTTGGTATTGGCATCTCATGGCAAAAATGGAGACTATCCGGCTTGATCCCCTCAGGAATCTATATTGCCTATAATTTTTCCACAGCCTTAGCGCGCACATCTGGCGGACGTTATATTGTTCCTATAAGCTGGGTTGTGCTCTTCTATTTTTCCTTAGGCGTTATACAAATCATCTTCTGGGCTGGTGTGCTGCCTCAGCGCAAAATGGAAAAATGGCATCCATGTTATAGTTCACAA
>JABGQV010000065.1 GCA_018648655.1 Anaerolineae bacterium
AGTCTGATGAAGTTCTTATATGAGTATAGAGGGCTTGAGGGAGGCTGTCAAGAAAATTGTTTGGCAGTTTTCTTGTTTGAACAAAATACTCGATTTTTTTTCAAACAAGATGCTATTTGGGGGCACTCAAGCCCAAATAACGTATGTTGCGGTATTTTATCCCCTCTAAATAAAATTACTACTCTGCACTTGGTAAAGTAAAATAAAAGGTACTGCCAACTCTCAGTTCGCTTTCAACGCCAACTTGTCCACCCAATTTTTCAATAATACGATGAGTGATAGATAGTCCCAGACCGTGCCCCTGAATTTCAGAAGGATCGAAGCGCGTAAATTGCCTAAAGGCTTTTTCTTGTTGCCTTTGGGTCATGCCACCGCCATAGTCTCGTACTGAAAAACGAATTTGTCCATTTTTTTCTTTTTTTACGCTTATATCAATTTTAGGGCTTGGTCCACCGTATTTAATGGCATTGCTTATATAATTATCCCAGACTTTTTCAATCCAAGGAGCATAGCCTTTAACCCGTAGCCAAGTTTTTGGTGTGATAATTTCAGCTTGAGACTCTAAGATAAGGCTACCTAACTGATCTATGCTTTCAGCTACAATTTTCCCCATATCCAGGGGCTCAATATCAATTTCATCTATTTTGCGTAGCTTTGCCATAAGAAGCATTTCTTGAATGATGGTATTCATTTTCAGGCTGGTTTTGGTGATTTCTTTACCCACTTGTTGAATACGGTCATGATTTTCATAAATTTCATCTTTACTGAGCAAATGACTATAACCAAGAATTACACCAAGGGGTGTTTTAAGTTCATGGGCTATCGTTTGGGCAAAAGCATCTAGATCTTCATTTTGTTTTGAAGCGATCTTGTTTTTCTTCCGAAGTTTTTGGCTGGCTTTTTCAAGTTGTTGATTTTTTTGATCTAAGAGATTTTGATACCTGAGCATCATGCTAGTAACGAGATATGCCATAATAAAAGTGAGCGGTACAGTAATAAAGACAGTTATTGGGGTGATAAGCCCTGTGAAAATCCATTCTAAAGCCAAAGAAAAACCAAGCGTAAGAGGTGTTAGGGCAAACGCAATTTTTAATGGAGTATTGAATATTTTTCGCATAGAATAAATTTATATTGATGGGCTTCTTGGGCTATTATATCCCCAATTTTTAAAAACACAGCAGAATGGGTTGATTTAGCATTCAGTTCTTAATAAAAAATACCTAAGGCTGAGAGAAATTTACCCGCCACTCTTCATCTGCTATTTTCTCTATAGAAGATGCAAGCGTTACCAAATGAATCCATGTTTTGCCAGGGCGTAACGCAATGGGGTTTCCGGCCGCATCTACAAAGTGAATAGGGCGCAGTTTTCCATTTTCCTTTTCCCAGGCCCTATTTCCTGTAGACCAGCGTATTTTTTCTATCTCATTATCTCGAAAAAGGTATGCAAAGCCCTCTTTCCCGGGGCGTAGGTCAATATCAAGTTGATTTATCCGAAAAATATCGTGTGTGGCTTGCAAAATAATTATATTTTCAAAAGATTGCTGTCTGCCAGTTAATCTGTCGGTGGCAGGGTGCAAAATTCCCGTTCCATCTGCATCATCCGTGAAGCGCAAATAGGATTTAGAGATAGGATCGTATTGCCAAGCCGATTGATTAAATTGGTGATAAAAAATGTGGATGAGACTTGCCGCTTCCTTCGTGTTTTGGGCTTGAGTGCTGTCAAATAAATTCCCACTATAATTGGGCGATATACCTTTTTCGCTGGCTACCTGACGCATCTCTGCAACAGTGAGCAATGCGCTATTTGGGGTAGAACTGTCTACACCAAATACAATTTTGCAGGGGGTGAGTTGGGCGAAAATATCAGGAGCCGCGCCAGCAAAAACAAGACAACTTTGTGGAAAAAAATTATTTATATGGTCATAGGTTAAACGCCCCGAACGGATGGGCCCTACATAGGCCTCCTCAGGGATATAGGTGGCGGTAACGGGCGGTGTTGGGGTTATTTCTACAGATTCGGGAAGGAGTATCAAGCCTAAATCTAAGCTCGTATCGTAACTTGGTTTATAGTAAGAATGTGTACGCTTAGAATCTGCATCTACATCGCTATCCAGCTCATCGTATCCCACATCTTGTAGAGTGATTTTATAGTAGTCAGGAATTTCAAATTCTATAAAATAATTTGCGGCGGTATCGGAGATTTTGAAAGCATAATAGCCGTTTGAATTTGTGGAAGTGCTTTGTATTTTTTCGCCGTTTTGGTAGAGATGAGCGCAGATGCCGCCTACGCCTGCTTCCCAATCGTCTTGGATACCGTCGGAATTTTCGTCGAGCCAAACACGATTGCCGAGCCAGTTTTCGGTAGGTGTGACAATTTCTTCGTTGACGGGGCAATTACCTGGAATATTGGAAATTTCGCGCGGATACTCCCCATAAAAGACGCTCAGAAAACGTGTGGTTGCTTCGCCTATATAGTATTCAAAAACCCACGAAGCAAAGCTAATACCTGCTTGTGGGCGTGCTGAGGCAGGTATATTGCTAATGGACACAAGCATCGCAGGCAGTTCAAGCAGGCTGGGATCGGAGACACTGAGCCCCGTGAGTGGATTATAGTTGGCAGGAAAGTCATCCAGTTCAATTCCATAGCTTTGTTGTGTAAGATGTGGCTGAGGGGTGGGGGCAAAAGTGGCAGTGGGCAGTATTGTGGCTGTGGCAGTATTGCTTTTAGTAGCAGGAATTCTTTTGGTGGGTGTAGCTGTGTTTTGAATTTCAGGTGTTTTTATACAGGCTGTAAGTAAAAAAATGAATATAAATAAGAAGAAGGAATTTTTTTTTGCTTTCATTTTTTTGCAACCAAGCAGATTTAAAGATTGTGGGGTTTAGATTTTTTTAGAGAGCTAAGGCATTACTTTTGTTTCTCAAAAAACTGCATACTAAGTATCCGAGCGAAATTTACTATGCAAACTCTTTATTTCGCCAGCAGATAAGACTACTTAAAAGCAATGCAGTGCCGATGCTCAGGTCTAATATTGCCACAATAAGTAAAAAGGGGAAATTGCCATGTGCCATCCATGAAAGAGTTGCGCCAAGACTGATGACGATTGCAAGGAAGAGAAAAAACTGAGGGCGATAAAATTGCCAAAGTTTGGGTGTTTCTAAGGCGTTTATGCGCGCAATATTTTTCTTACAGCTTTTATGAAAAATATATTTAGTTTTTATTGCACCTAGCAAAACCCCGAGCAAAATAGCTATCCAAACCCAGAATGAGGGGTTGAGAGCATAGGCTTCACTAAATAAGGCGCCGCTTTTGCGAATGAGAATAGCTACGCCCATGAGCCAAATTATCATGGCTAAAATTTTGAGAGTACGTTGAGATGTGTTGATTATATTCATATTCTTATTTTAGCAAAAAATTATAGAATTAGACTTATTTTTGGTTAAGAAAACGCTCATCTGATTTCTTCTTGGTTATATTTCCTTTGGAGTTTTCTAGCCAACCAATGCGAATTTCATGAGCACCTTCAAATTCAGGGATATAGGGTTTTATATCAAGTAATGGGGTTTTATTAAGAATATCTATATTTTCTATATAGATAAAATTTTCTTGAACTCGTGCTATTTTCACTAAAGAAAGTCCAATTGGGTTTGGGCGTCTTGGGGCGCGGGTGGAGAAAACGCCATGAGGCTTATTATCAAGAAATGGTTTTAGTTGTAATTTAGCAGATGTGGCTTTATGTAAATGATAAATCAAATAGATATGTGAAAATCCATCTAAATCTTTTAGACCCTCTGCGAATTCAGAAAAAATTTCAAGATGCCCCTTAGCACTACTCTCGCTGGTGGGCTGAATGGGCATTCCGCTTAATTTGGTGAAGGGGCTATGGATGATACCGATAGGGGAGTAGGTTATTGACATTATTTTCTTTTTATTCTCAATACTGCAATTTTCGTAGAGTGATTGAAAGGATTTGGATCAACTGGCAACTTCCCAACTCGTGTATTCTCATAACCAGTAAAATCTTTTGGTACAGGGATTATCTGTTCGAGTTCTAGATAGCCATCTTTGCAAAGACTTTCTAAAGTTTTCATATATTCTATTCCGCTTAGGAAAAGGGCATTATTAATAGTGATTAGGTAGCCCCCGTCATTTATCAGAGGACGGACTTTATTAATGAGACGTGCACTATTTTCTGATAAGTCGACTCGTCCACGTTTTGTCTCTGCAAAAAAAGGTGGATCAAGAAAGACACAATCGAAATATTCTTTTGCACGTTTGAGCTGGTTGATATGTGCCCAAAAATCTTCTTTTTGAAAATCTTTTTTATCAATAGGAAAGCCGTTAAGTGTATAAGAAGTCTTCCCTACATTTAAGAATTTTTTGCTCAAATCAGTTTGCACAACTTTTGACGCACCGCCAGCTTGTGCAGCGACGCCTAAACTGCCCGTATATGCAAAGGTATTCAAGACGCGTTTATTTCCTAAATTTTCAATTGCCCATTTACGTAAGTTGCGGGTATCTAAATAAAGACTGGCATCTCTGTTCATTCTTAAATCTAGTGCGTACCAAACCCCATGCTCGCGGATTCTATTATCTGCTTTTTCTCCATAAAGTAAAATGCCGTTTTTTTCTTGTGGCGTTTTTCCCTTACGTGTTTTGAGTAGGATTGCCTTAATCCATGAGAATTCTTCGAGTAGAAAATCTTTTGCTTCTTGAATAGTTTCTTTTCCTGTGTCAGGAAAAGCTGCGTAATTGTGAATGACTATTGTTTGCGCGTATAAATCAATGGCTATATCGGGATTGCCTTCTAAGAATCCATTAAAAAGCCGAAAGGCACTTTGATGTTTTTTATCAAATAAGCTCGCGCGAGCGGTGATGGCTTTGTTTAGCTCCACAATCCATCTCTGATTTCTTTTTGACTTAATATAGCTTCTAATACACTTCCACCCAGAGCAAGGGCTTTGTCTGAAATCATGGTGCTATAGCGAGGATCATCGCGTGGGTCTAGGTCGCCGATTTTTAATCCCTTTTTGACGCTAAGACCGGGGCGAATGAGGCCGCGCAAGGAGCCGTTGAAGGGGGCATAGAGAGGAATGCCATCTACTTCGCATATTATTTCGTCTTTATCAAAATGGTCGCCTATATCTCCATGTGCGACTAACTTCCCATTTGCTGGGGCGCGGAGGACGCGTTCGGAGCGAATACCTAGTACCTGTTCGGGGATGCCAGTATCTGCCATTGCAGAGCCTTCCCAATAGATGCGACCAAGGCTATGGCCGCGATTGGTTTCGATGACGGCGTGGCAGTTTTCTGGGGCAGTGAAGCCAGGTCCCAGGCCAATGTTGAGGGGCACATCAACAAGCCCAACACGCGCGTGTTTCCGCAGCGTTGCATCGATCAGAACGGAAATTTTAGAGTTTGGAATTGGGATTTGGAGAATATCCAAATCTGGATCAATCAAAACAGGAATTTTTTCTTTTTTGAGCGTATCGGAGATTTCTTCTGGACGTATTAAGCGTCCAGTTATTCCCTCTATCGTAATTTCACCATCGTATATGGCTTCACAAAAAGAGACTTTTCGACGTACAGAGAGCGGTTGAGGCAATTCAGAAATAAGAACTTTTAGGCCTGCTTTGTGAAGCCTATAGGCGATGCCGCTAGCAAGGTCACCACCGCCTTGAATAAGAATTATATTAGTCATTTTTTTCTTCTAATTGTAGATGCCCAAAGGCATAGAGAGTGAGATAGACGAAGAGAAAGAAAGCAGTGAAGAGGGCGGTAAAGCCGACTGCTCCTTTGTTGAGATCGCGCAGTAGGTGCCAAGATTCGCGCAAAATTTGGATGGGGTTATTGAGAATATCCCAGCTATTCCAGCGTAAAAAACGCCCCAAGTAAATGCCGATGCTACTGAGTAGAGAAACACTGAAAGTGAAAACCCACCCGAGGAGTTTGCCAAAATTTTTGCGAACAATTTCTTGCATGAAATAAAGCGAAACAATGCCTAAGAGTAGCCCTGTCCATGAAAACCAGATGAGCAATATTACATCAAACCAAAGGGGAGCATCGCTTGAGCTATTGGCGAGATGTTGAAAGTCGGTCATGATATAGGGAGCATTAGGGAAAAAAGCAAGCCAAACCAATGAAAAGAATGGGACAAAAATATAAAGTAGTATCCGTTTTAGAGAAAATGCATAGGCAATATATGCCATAATCAGCGGTATCCACGCTAAGAATAAATTCCAGACCAAAAAAGTATAGCGGCTTGAGTCGCTATATACCACCCGCGCGTTCACTAGCATTACGCAAGTGATAGATGAGAAGGCGAGTAAAAGAAATATAGCGATTTTATGGCGGTGACGTAGGAGGAATTCAGAGATTTTTTTTAACATAGTTAGATGTGGCCGCAGGAGGGTAGTGTTCTACAGCTCATTTATATTTTGCAGAAAATTTAGGATGATGGAATTGACCTCAGCCGCATTCTCATAATGCGGAATATGTCCGCTATTTGGAATTGGAAAGAAATGCGCGCGTTTTAGGCTTGCTTGCATCTGTGAGCTTTGTACGTAGGGAACAGTTTTGTCTTGCTCTCCCCAAATCAGCAAAAGGGGGATATTGGTCTTTGTCACGCGTTCATAAATGGCTCTGTTTTCACTGAGGGCATCATTTCTAATAGTAGAGAGAATGGCGCGACCAAACCCGCTAATTTTAAGTTGAGTTTTATATTTTTCGGTAAAATTGGCAATTAATTTGGGATCATAGAAATCTTTACCAATGCCATCAACAAGTTTTTTTGCGCCGAATAATCCCATTAATAGCTCTCCAACTAAGGGGAGTTTCAGTAATTTCAGGACAGACGAGTGCAACGCATCTACGCCAACGGGTGCAAAAAGAGCAAGCTTTTTAACACTTTCTGGATATAGTACAGTGAAAGTGGCCGTGATGGGGCCACCCATAGAAAGTCCGAAAAGATTAATCGGTTTGGTGATATTGAGGCTATTTAATAAATCATGGAGTTGGTTAGCGAAAAAGTTAAGCGTATAATCCGCTTTGGGGCGGTCAGAATATCCGCGCCCGAAAAGGTCATATCGTAAAACCCTATAGCCAGCCTTTGTGAGGATATTAAAAGTGGGCTCCCAAATAAAATTGGGCACTGTAAAACCATGCACGAGCACGACAGTCTCGGCATTTTCGTCACCAAATAATTCATAGTGCGTATATCCATTTGAGAGTGCGATAAAACTCCCCCCTCTTTCTTTGCGGAAAGAAGGGGTGATTTTTTGAGTTTCGTGAATATAGGGGAAGGGCATAGGTTTTTTCTAATACGTATTGCGCAATTCTTTTCCTCCCAATCTATTACGCAATACGCATTCGGGTTTATATTTTATCTAGTCCGCGCAGAACGCGTTCTGGTGTAAGTGGGAACTCATCGAACCAAACGCCAGTTGCATTATGTACTGCGGCAAGAATTGCGGCAGAAGTGGGAACGGTCATCATCTCGCCAACACCACGTGCGCCCCAGGGACCGTTTGGATCACCGTATTCTACGATGACGGTCTTGAAGTTGGTGGGAATATCTAAAACGGTGGGAATTAGATAAGTAGAGAGTTCTGCTGTTTGTACATAGCCATCATTATGAATGAAATCTTCCATGAGCGTATGCCCAATCATTTGGAGTGTACCGCCTTCAATTTGCCCTACAACCTGTTGTGGGTTAATCGCCTTGCCTAAATCAGAAGTAGAAATCATATTATGGATATGAATATGGCCTGTTTCGGTATCTACTTCTAAATCTGCAACTTGGGCGCAATGCCCATAAGCAACGTTAGGGGTGCATTTTCCCGTCTCGGCTTCATAGGCTGAGGTTTTTGGTGCGAGATATTTATAGTCTGCGATGGCTGGTCTTTCTTCATTTTGCCATTTTTCAAGAGCGCGTTCGCCAGCACCTTTGACAGCGTTAAGAGCCATAAAGGTCATTCTTGAAGCTGAAACACTACCAGAATCGCCTTCTATATCGCTGTCGCCACCTATGAACTCTACTTGGTCAAATGCTGCACCAGTTGATTCTGCCACCGCTTGCATAATAACGGTATGTGCCCCTTGTCCGACCTCTGCTGCGCCATGATGCACAACAACACGCTCAATTTCTGCATTACCGTGAATTTCAATTTTTGCCCAAGAATTTTCTTGATAACCAAAAGAGAAACCGGTATTTTTGAAGCCACAGGCAAAGCCAATCCCGCGCTTTAGATGTGGATTAGCTTTATCATTTTTGGGTGCGTCTATTAAATTCCAGCCATTTTTGCCATTTTCCCAGCCTGCTTCTTCGGCACAGCGTTCTGTTACTTTATCTATAGTTGCATTGCCAGTTAGAGGAGTTTGCACAGACATCAATGAGCCTTCGTGCAAGATATTTTTCATCCGCAATTCGACTACGTCCATTTCTAGGGCTTCGGCAAGTTTGTTCACCATCATTTCAGCAAGAAAGGCACCTTGTGGTGCGCCGAATCCACGTAGAGCACCGGTGGGGATATTATTTGTATACGATGAGCGTGTATCTACCTTTACGTTGGGGATTTCATAAGGTCCCGCTACCATCAATGTCGCGTTTCCTAAAACTTTGTTGGAAGTATACATATACGCGCCCGCGTCAGAAGTTGCATCAACTTCTGCGGCGAGAATTTTGCCTTCTTTGCTTGCGCCCCAACGGGTTTTAAAATAAAAGGGATGTCTTTTTGCATGCCCAATAATTGATTCTTCACGTGTCCAGATGATTTTTACAGGTCTATTAATGCCGCGTTCATTTAAACGCATAGTTGCTAAGCCCAGTACAATTTGTACCGAAATATCTTCACGTCCACCAAATGCGCCACCGATAGCGGGGTGAATAATTCGCACTTTATCGGTACTCAAACCCAAAGAATGCGCAACCTGATGTTGTTCATCCTTCAACCATTGCCCACCAGCCATCACGGTCACGCGCCCATCTTCATCCACATAGGCCACACCGGCTTCTGGTTGTAAATAGGCATGTTCTTGGAAGGGGGTTTGCAATTCAGCTTCTATAATTACATCAGATTGAGCAAAGCCAGCTTCTACATCCCCTTTACGGATTTTATGCGCCTGCACGATATTTGAATCTTTATCGGAATGAAGAAGTTCTGCACCATCTTTAGCAGATTCGCGTGGATCTGTGACCACGGGCAAATCTTCATACTCGACAACAATTTTGCTCCGAGCTTGGGATGCGATCTTTTCACTTTCGGCAACAACGAGTGCAATCTGATCGCCGACAAAGAGAACGCGCTCATCGCATAAAACGGGCTGGTCAGGAATTTGTAAACCATATCGGTTTACAGGCACATCTTTTGCCGTAAAAACGGCAATTACACCATCAGTTTTTTCTGCTTCACTTATGTTGATGTTTTTAATCAGTGCATGGGGACGGCGAGCAAAAAGGATTTTCATATATGCCATATTAGGCATATCTATATCGCCAGAATACTGTGCTGTGCCAATTACTTTGGCGTGCGCATCTACACGGGGGAGGGATTTACCAATTATTTTTGTCATATGATTAGCGGGATTTTTTAGAGGATTTACGTCTAGCAGGAGGAGCATCTAGGCCACTATATTTTGGTGGGGCTACAGCGCGATATGCAGTTGCATAAAAGACACTGATGATGCCAGATAAAATTAAAAGAAGAACTAAACCAAACACTATATGCATTTCTAAATCTTTAGAGGCATATAAGGAATTTAAAAGCGGTGTTATCGGCTTGATTTTCCAGAGCAGTGGGGGCAGGCTCGGCGGACCAAAAAGCGATGGTGTAGAAGCATAAAGGAAGAGCCTAATAGCTTTTATTTTAATGAGTTCTACTGCTCCAAAATAAGACATTAAGGGCAATAGCATCATCATTGCGCACCCTATCCCGCGTTGTCCTGCTGGCAGTTGCTTTTTTTTATGAAGATCATCATCAAAACGATAATTTCCCATTTTAGCTCCTTAAGCTTTGCTTGCCTCTTTGACTGCGCTCACAATTTTATAATAACCTGTGCATCGACATAAATTACCAGCAATTGCTTGCTCAATATCATCTTTGCTTGGTGTGGGTTTTTCTTCAAGTAATTTTGCTGCTGAAATCACAAAACCGGGAGTGCAGTAGCCGCATTGCACTGCGCCTTCGTGAATAAAAGCCTCTTGAACAGGATGTAATTTCTCAAGTTGAGCATCTGCGATACCCTCGATGGTTGTAATTACTGCACCATGTGCGCGAGGGGCTGGTACAAGGCAAGACATGACCGCTTTTCCATCTAAATCGATGGTACATGCGCCACATTCGCCTTCACCGCAGCCTTCTTTTGTGCCCATTAATCCCACTTCGTCTCGTAAAACTGCGAGCAAGGTTTTATCTTGTCCACCTTCAATCACATATTCTTCACCGTTGATTGTTGTGATGATGGGATTACCTGCCTGATGCACAGATTCCTGATTTACTGCTTCTTTTCCATTGGATAGAAGAACCGGATCGTGCGGAAAGTCATCTTGTTCGGTGCCATTGAGCAGAGATTTTAGCCCTCGGCTTGTGAGTACTCGAACCATCTCTTTGCGGTATTCTGCTGACCCACGTATATCGCTAATTGGTGTTGCTTCAGCCATTGCCAAATTTGCGGCTTCGGCAATGGTGTCTTCGTTTAGTTCTTTGCCCACAAGGTATGCTTCTGCGTTTTGGGCATGGATAATGGTGGGGGCAACTGCTCCGAGCGTAATAGATGCTTTTTCAATGGCACTCACGCCCAAATCAAGGGCGATGCCGATGTTGATGATAGAGATGGCTTGTGCGCGTCTTAACCCTAGTTTGATAAAAGTGCCGCGCTGATTTTCATCCAATGCTGGGAAAGAAATATCCACGAGCATTTCATCGCTTCTCATCACGGTTTTGCGCACACCAAGATAAAAATCGTCCAAAGAAATAGTACGCTCACCTTGTGTAGAGAGAAGGGTAACGCTTGCGCCGAGAGCCATAAGCGGCGTGATAGTGTCATTTGCAGGCGAAGCCGTGATGAGATTACCCGCAACAGTAGCACGATTACGAATTTGATTTGCGCCTACTTCCCAACATGCTCGCACAAGTGGGTAAGCGCGCTCACGCAGGAGCTTCGAGCCAGCTACATCATTATGCGTAACTAATGCACCAAGGTGAAAGATACCGTCTTCATCGAGGGTGATGCGGTTGAGGGGAAGGCGGGAAATATCAATGAGCGTTTCTGCTTGAGTCATACCGCGTTCGATTTCAAGAATAAGGTCGGTACCACCTGCTACAATACGTGCTTTTTCATTATTAGAGAGTATTTCTGCTACTTCTTGAGGGGAGGATGGGGTTATATATTTTTTCCACATAAGTTTGTATGAAGCGTGATGAATGAAACGTGTTTTTTACGTTTCACATTTCACGTCTTACTCCCCACCACCAGTAAATAGTTCCGAGCGACGCTCGAAGGCTTCTACAGATTGACGTGCCAGAGAGACTACATTACGAATTGCGGCAGGAAGGCCTGCTTCATCGTAAATGCTAGCTTCTATATTACCTAGGGCACGGCCAATTTCTTCGGCGGCAAGGAAAAAACCTTGATCAAAGGCATAAAGTTGGGCCAATTCATCCTCGTTTATTTTAACAGCATCAAAAAGACCTGAATATCCATAAGAGGCGGTGCGGATTTTGTCGCTAAAGGTTTGAATTTGAATAGCAGCACGTTCCATATCGTCCATATAGGAGAGTAGCCCTTCGCTAATCATATCGGTTTGGAGGGCTGAAGCGCGTTTCCATTGTTCTTCGAAGCGGTCTGCAATAGTTTCGCGCATGAGCTTATCTGCGGCGCGTCTGTTTTGGCGTTCTATATAGCCATCGAAACCAGGGATTTTGCTCGCTAATTTCTTAAATACGTCTTGTGAATCGGTTACCTTTTTAAATAAATCAGTCATCGGGATGTCTCCTGATAAGATAAGGGGAATAAGAGTTTTAGAACTCCCTTATTATAGCCTCTATTTGTGGGTATAATCAAGTTTATAGTTAAATAGTATGATTTTTTTGCGATATAAAATTAATTTTTTCTTGTAAAATAAGAGAAAAAGGAGAAAAGTATGATTGTAACAACTCAAAAACTTTTTGAAGCTGCTTATGGAAAATATGCTATCGGTGCTTATAATATCAATAATTTGGAGCAAGCGATGGGACTTTTTCAAGGGAATATTGAGAGTCAAGCTCCTTTTATTATCCAAATTAGCAAAGGCGCACGTTCTTATACAAATAAGTTGATGCTCGAAGCGTTAATTCGTGGAGCAGATGAAGTTTTTCCTGAAGCTATTTTTGCTGTACATCTTGACCACGGTGATGAAGAAGCTGCTATGGATTGTATTAATAGTGGTTTTTATAGCTCAGTAATGATTGACGCTAGCCATGCCCCCTTCGATGAGAATATCGCTATTACCAAACGTGTTGTAGATGCAGCACATGCCAAGGGTATTGTTGTAGAAGCCGAGTTAGGTCAGCTTGGTGGCGTTGAAGAAGATATTAGCGTTGATGAAGCAGATGCTAAATTGACAAACCCCGACGAAGCGAAAGAATTTGTTGAACGAACAGGTTGCGATTCTTTAGCTTGCGCAATTGGCACTAGTCACGGTGCTTTTAAATTTTCAGGTTCTCAAGGTCTGCATTTTGATGTTTTAGCTGATATTCAAAAGAACTTACCTGGATTTCCACTTGTGATGCATGGCTCTAGCTCTGTGCCTCAAGAAGAAGTGAGGCGCATCAATGAAGCCGGCGGAAAAATGCTTGGCGCCAAAGGCGTAGATGCAGACCAATTTAAACATGCCGCTAAGCTGGGTGTTACCAAAATCAATATTGATACCGATGGCCGCCTTGTGTGGACGCGTGTGCACCGTGAATTTTTCCGTGATAAGCCAGAAGGTTTCGACCTTCGCCCACCAGGAAAAATCTTTATGGCCGCTTATGCCGAGTTTATCGCTGCAAAGAATGTCAAATTAGGCAGTGCAGGGCAATTGGCAGCAGTGCGCAAGTTGGTTGGTTAAAAAAGAAGATTGCTGAGATAAGAAAAGCCATCGAAGAAATTTCTTCGATGGCTTTTTATTTAATGTACTTCGCCAATTACTTCTCCTTCCATTTTCCCTTCCCATGGATAGGCTTCAAACTCTTTTGCCACAGCGCGGAGTTCTGGGTCTTCTGAGTAGCTGCCGCGTTTTTCTGGAGGTAATAATTCAGCGATATGGCGCATGATTTCATGCCCAAATTCATCTAGATTTTCTCTACGCTCACGCCCGCGTCCAAGTATTTTTGGAGGATAGAATGGTGCTCCTATTTTAAATTTGACTTTTGGGCGTTTTCCGAGCTTTAGTGGAAAAATATCAGTCAAGCCCGAGAGACCAACTGGAAGTATTCTTGCTCCGGTTATGGATGCGAGATACGCGGTTCCGGGGCGTGGGGGGCGTAAAACCTCTGCCCAATTTCCTCCTTCGGGGAAGATTCCTAAAAGCCCGCCCTTTTTTATCACGCCTTCTGCCGCACGCAAGGCATCACGTGAACCAGTGCCGCGATATAGAGAATAATATCCCCATAATTTAGGAATAGATTGAAGTAATTGGGGTGCATGCGGGAAAACCGCGCCGCCAACAAATTCTATTTTCCATGAAAATATGCGTACAAATGCCACTGGATCTGCGAAGTTGAAATGGTTTGCTACAATAATCAGTGGCTCATCTTTGGGAATATTTTCTTCGCCAATAATTTCGACATTTGCGAGAAGCCAAAAGGCAAGACGAGAAAGCTGATGTAAAAAGGAGCGAAAAGTTTTTCTGCGTGGATATTTTATATTGAGTTTCTTCATATAGTATAGGTTTGTCTTCAGAAATCCGTTTTTTGAGGGCAACCAAGCTAAAAACAAGGGTAAATCATTCAATCCTAAAAAAACTAGTGAGTACCGTTTTCTATAGATTCCTGGATAGCTTTTTCTTCATCTACTCTTAGAAGAAAAAAGAGACCGATAAAGAGGAATATAAGAATAGAGCCAATAGCAATGCGTTGACCAGCTTGTTCGGCGAGAAGTGTTGTGAGCCCTTTGTTACTTTCGAACCAGCGTGCAGCCCAAAGTGCTAAAAACCCGTAAATGGTAGGGCCTATAAAAGAAGAAGTACGTCCTACCACAGAAAAGAGACCGAAGAATTCTGCACTTTGCCCTTTTGGCGCAAATTTTCCGACCATGGTACGGCTAAGCGATTGAACACCAGTAAGCATTAGTCCAGCGAATGCGCCAATGATAAAAAAGCCCGTGAATGTTTTGTTGAAGAGCATCGCTATAATGGTCATTGCCATGCCTATGAGAGCGTAGATGAGCGCGCGTTTGTAGCCTAGCTTATCGCCAATAACTGAAAACCCATAAGCTCCGCCAATGCTAGTGATTTGGACAATAATCATGAATATAATCATTTGCGTTTGATTCATGCCAAAAAGGACGGCCCCGATAATGGCAGCAAAATTGAGTGTCATGAGAATGCCATCGTTGTATATGAGGTAGGCAAAAATAAACTTGAGAAATTCTTTAAAATTTTTAAGAGACTTGATAGTTTGCGCGATACGCTTGAATCCAATGGTGATGAGTTTTTCTCCATCAGGTAAGCTTTGGGCGTTAGCGCGTTCTTCTATTCTTTTAAAGGTCGGGATGGTAGAGATAAAGAAAAAAAGTGCAGTGAAAGGAAATGCAAGACGCACAGGGAGGGTGCTGTCCTTGAAAAAGACTATGGGAGGAAGTAAAAGAAGGAGTGCCAGAATGCCACCCATATTGCCTATTGCCCAGCCTTTGCCTGAGACGCGCCCAATTTCTTCAGGAGAAGCAATTTCGGGAAGTAGGGAGTTATAGAAAACTTGTCCGCTCCTATAGCCAATTTCTGCAAGAATAAAAAATAACATGCCAGTAAAAATATCGCCTTTTTGAACAAAGAAGAGGAGGGCGGTAAAACCCCAAGTAATTGCAGAAAAAATGAATAGAAATTTCTTTTTAGAGGCTGAAAAGTCGGCGATTGCGCCTAAGACTGGCGAGATGATAGCGACAACGAGCATCGCTATTCCTACCGATACACCCCATAAACGTGAACCTTCTGCGCCGCCAACAACGCCATTTTTAAAATAGGCAGAATAAACGGCAAGAAGTACGATGGCCGCGTAAGCAGAGTTTCCGAAGTCGTACATATACCAAGCGCGATGTTCTTTATTTATTTTTTTCTTTGTGGTCATTAAAAATCCTTTTTTCTTATTGGGCAGATATGCTGTAGAGTGGAATAATAAATAATATAAAGCATTAAACCCGTAGCGAGAGAAGAGGTTTCGTTTGAAGCACTCAATATCTTATAGGGAAAAATAATATATTTTTATAAAGTAGGTGTTATTTCTGTCTTTGAAAGGAGATTAGAGCGCATTATTATCCCATTTATTATTGCGTTCTTCTTCTGTTAGATTGTCTTGACGCCAATTTTCGCAGTGTTTTGCAAGTTCACTGGCATGTTCATAATAATAGGGTTCATTACGAAGTTTTCGCTCATATAGTACATAAGGCTCTAATTTTTCCCAAGATTTCGCAATCATTGGGTGCATCCAGGGCATAATTAAATTAACGGGAATCCAATCTTCTTGTGTTAAAAACGCAACACGATCTAGAGAATTCAGGACTCGTTTCATTGCATTCCGATCTTCTTTTTTGAGGTTTTCTTTTCTTTCTGCAGAGTATTCAGGTAGATTTTGGAAAATATGTCTGCGAGCCTCGATATTTTGCGAAGAGTTAAGTTCACAGAAAAGACGATCGGCAACATCTAAGTAGCGTGAACTTTCGATTTCTGATAATTCCTTATAGGCAAAATATGCTGCGCCAAAGACTGCTGCGGCTGTGATTGCGGTGGCAAGAGACTCTAATATTGATATTATCGAATTTTCAGTATCGAGAAAAGATGATATTCCCAAAGATATGAGAACGAGGGCGAGAAAGCTTATAATGGAGTATTTCCATACGGTGTTGATCGTTTCATTATTTTTTTGGTTTTTCATTGGAATGTCCTTTTTCTTAGACGCTATTTGATATTTTAGCCTAGATATTTTATCACCTTCTCATTACTGGAAATACTTGACGAAATTAGCGCATGGGGTAGAATAGCTTCATTATATAAATGAAACGGGAGCCATTGTGCTCCCGTTCAGTGTCTAAATGAGACTAAACTTTTTGCTTGATAATTTATGTCTCATAAAGAGAGAAATAATGTTTTACGACCGTCAAAAGTTAGAAGAAATAGAAGAACAGAGTCTTGCTCCTTATGGAATGCGTAGCAAAGATTCAAAAGGGCGCGCTCACTCGAATGGTGAACCAGCTTATAGAACAGCTTACCAAAGAGATCGCGATCGCATTTTGCACACAACTGCCTTTCGTCGCCTTGAATATAAAACACAAGTATTTATTAATTATGAAGGGGATTATTTTCGTACACGATTAACGCATACGCTTGAAGTTGCTCAAATTGGGCGCACTATTGCCAGAGCGTTGGGTGGTAACGAAGATTTGACAGAATCAATTTGTCTCGCACATGACTTAGGACATCCTGCTTTTGGGCATTCTGGTGAAGTTGCACTTAATCGCCTGATGAAAGACCATAATGGTTTCGACCATAATAAACAGTCCGTGCGCATAGTCACGAAACTCGAAGAGCGTTACCCCGATTTCCCTGGTTTGAATTTAACTTGGGAAGTTCGTGAAGGCATGGTCAAGCATGAATCAGAATATGATATTTCGGATGCATCTTCCTATGACCCAGATTTGCGCGGTAATTTAGAAACCCAAATTGCGAATATAGCCGACGAGTTGGCTTATACCGCTCACGATCTAGATGATGGGCTTCGTTCGGGGATGATTACGCCATCGCAACTTGAAGGCATTGAGCTATGGGAAATCTTGGCAGGGACTTATAACTGGAAAGGCCCTATTTTAGATGATATGACGCGGCATCGCATGATACGTCATTTAGTAGGGATTGAAGTTAGTGACGTTATTGAGGCAACTAATACGCGCTTGAAAGAAAGTGGTGCAAAATCACCTCTTGAACTTCAGGGACTATCTTATAATGTGCTTGGACATAGCGAAGATATGATTCGCCGTAATCGTGAATTAAAAGATTTTCTCTATACAAAACTTTATCGCCATTTTCGTGTTGTGCGAATGGCAGTCAAAGCCGAGCAGATTATAAATGATCTTTTTGGTGCTTATATAAGCGAGCCAGCTATTTTGCCTGCACATGTTCAGGCACTAATTGAAAAACGTAGTCTTGAACGCACCGCTTGTGATTATATTGCAGGCATGACTGATCGTTACGCGGTAGATGAGCATCGCAAGCTCTTTGATCCGTTCATTATGCCCTAAGAATAAAAGAAGGAATTATTATGTCAAAAAAAGAAGAAATCTATCTCACCATTGAAGGAAAAGCTCGCCTAAAAGAAGAATATGCTGAGATGGTTGGGACACAACGAGTAGAGTTAGCAAAACGCCTTCGTTCAGCAATAGAGATGGGCGACCTTTCAGAAAATGCAGATTACCATAAAGCCAAAGAAGATCAGGCTTTCCTTGAAGGGCGTATTCAAGAATTGAAACATATTTTTAATAACGCTATAATCATCGAAGATGATGGAAAGCCAAAAGATATTGTTACGGTTGGCGCACGGGTTACCATCCAAGAAGCTGATTACCCGCCTGAAGTTTATCATTTAGTTGGTGCAAAAGAAGCAGACCCACGTAACGGGAAAATTTCTAATGCTTCACCAATTGGCGGCGCTTTGCTGAAACATCGTGTAGGAGATGTGGTTGAAGCGGCTGCTCCTGGGGGGAGTTTCAAGATCAAAATATTGAAGATTGAATAATTATCTTAAACAGTAAACCCCTTGTTCTTTTTTGAAAACGAGGGGTTTACTGTTTAAGAATTGGATTGAAATACCGCTTCGCATTTGACATCAGCTTGTGTGCCTTCGGTCAACTTCTTTGCGTTGATATAAGCGGGGCTGATTTCAGAAAATGACTAATCAAATTGCAGATATGCCAGAAAATTTTGATCCTAAAAAAAGAGCCGAGATTTTGAAATCTCGGCTCTTTGGTTTTTATCCGTCAGTTTTGGGCCAAATGGCTAGTTCTAAAGTCGCGCGGTCAAAATAACTGCTGGGTGGTAATTGGGCAGAACCATATTCAAGGTCAGCAACAGTTACAAGTAGTTGCAAAGTTTCTGTTTCGAGCTTAATTTGCTTCTGAGCACCAATAACTACCAATTCACCTTTAGCTTCAAGACGTTGACGAATGGTAGGGTCGTTATATGCGTGCTCAGACATCAAAACTTTTGTGGCAGTTTTAATATCGTTCTTATCGAAGAGCCAAATTTCTAAAGCGGTAACCTTTTTGGGGTCTCCTACACCAATTGTGTCTGAGATGCCAACACCGTATTCACCCATGAATTCGCCAGCTTGTGATTCGATGCTAAATGATTCGTCGTATAAATCGTCTCCGCCCACATAACTGGTCATAGACTGAGTGATGGGAGTTGCCAAGCCCATATCCGAGTAATCTGTTTGTTCAGTGCTTTGGGCAATTTTTGCAGCTTGTTGTGCTGGGGTTTCTTCTCCGCCCGGTGAGACTGTTGGACGCAATAGTTTATAAGCAAAAAATCCAACTACTGCAACTACGAGAAGCCCAAGACCAATAAAAAGATACTGTAATGTTGGTGAAAGCCCACCGCTTTCAGTGGCTTCGCTTTCTGGTGTTGTCACGGGTAAAGCTGCACCCATAAGCATGCCAAAAGCATCAATAGCGGCTTTGTTTTGCGCTCCTGGGGCATTGCTAATTTGAGCAAGGCGTTCTTGAGCTTTAGGTCCTAAATTTTCCCAGCGTTGCATGGCTAAGGCTGTGTCACTATTTGCCGTGAAAGAGTCAATGGTCATGCGTAGATATTCAACTTGATGTCCTTCGCTAAGTAATTCTGGTGCGGTGTCATACCAAATAACTGGGTCTACTTGGTAACCCCAAAATAGTCCAAGACCAAAACCAAGGACTAGCGCAACAATGGCAGCTAGAATAGGATTTTGAAATTTTTTACGGAGCATAGTTATAAGATCCATTTTTATTTCCTCTCAATGAAGAATAAGTAGCAAGAACAGCATTATTATACAAGAAAGCTCCTAATTATGCGAACGAGTTTATAGGGCATGCGATTAGTTTATGAAAAAGCCTGAATTCCCGTCTGTGCACGACCAAGTATGAGGGCATGAATATCGTGTGTGCCCTCATAGGTATTCACTGCTTCAAGATTCATAACGTGGCGGATGATATGGTACTCATCTGCTATGCCATTACCACCATGCATATCACGTGCGTGGCGAGCAATATCTAGGGATTTTCCGCAGGAATTACGCTTGATTAAAGAAATCATTTCAGGGGTGGATTTCCCTTTATCCATTAAACGCCCAACTTGCAGAACACCTTGTAATCCTAGCGTAATTTCTGTCATCATATCTGCTAGTTTGAGTTGAATTAGTTGATTTGCCGCAAGCGGACGTCCGAATTGTGGACGGTCTAGGGTGTATTGGCGAGCGGCGTGCCAGCAGAATTCTGCCGCGCCTATAGCACCCCAAGCGATGCCGTAGCGTGCCTTATTCAAACACCCAAAAGGACCTTTTAAGCCATCTACGTTGGGAAGTAGATTTTCATCAGGGACAAAAACTTCATCCATAACAATCTCACCAGTGATGCTGGCGCGTAGGCTGAATTTCCCTTCAATTTTTGGAGCACTTAAGCCTTTCATACCTTTATCAAGGATAAAGCCACGAATTCTTTCATCTGTACTGGCTTTTGCCCAAATGATGAAAACATCTGCAATGGGGGAGTTTGTAATCCATGTTTTACTGCCGTGCAGTATCCAACCACCATCTACTTTCTTCGCACGGGTTTCCATACTGCCTGGATCACTGCCATGATTTGGCTCGGTCAAGCCAAAGCAGCCGATTGTTTCGCCCGAGGCTAATTTTGGTAAGTATTTTTGGCGTTGTTCTTCGGTGCCATAAGCATTTATGGGGTGCATGACTAACGAGCTTTGTACGCTCATTGCGCTACGGTAGCCACTATCTACACGCTCTACTTCACGAGCGATTAAGCCATAAGTTACATAATTTAATCCTGCTCCACCATATTCTTCTGGGATGGTGGAACCAAGAAATCCCATTTCGCCCATCTGGTTCATGATATTGCGGTCGAAGTGTTCTGTGCGATTAGCCTCGACAATGCCGGGCATCAGTTTGTTCTGACAAAATCTGCGTGCTACGTCACGGATCATGCGTTCTTCATCATCGAGTTGCTCGTTAAATAAGAGGGGGTCATCCCATTTGAATTTTTGCTTTGCCATAATTACCTCAAGTTGTTTTTTTCAAGAAGCACATTATACCAAGCCAGTAATATTATTTGGTGTGCAAATTTGCTCAGTTTAGCTCGAAATCTGAGTGCTTTAAAGAGTAAAAAGCCCACGTCTCACAAATGTCATTCAAAGGCACTCAAGCCAAAAATAAACGTGTATCTGTTCCATTATCCAAAAAAACCTACCGAGCGGTTGGTAGATTTCACATTTTAAGATATAATGAAATTCAGGGTTTTAGATTAGAAAATCTTAAACCTTCTAGCCTTAAAATTTAAAATTTCTAAACCAAAGGAGGAACACCTTGAAAATCGTAGTGTGTATTAAAGAAGTTCCCGATTCTGCTGCAACTTTAGTTGCCGAAGACGGAGAAGCCAACTGGGGCGACGCGCCGTTGGTCATTAACCCCTGGGATGAATTTGCGGTAGAAGCTGCCCTGAATATGGGCGGCGATGTGACTGCCATAAGCATGGGTGGTGATAAAACCGCACTAAAACATGCCCTTGCAATGGGATGCAAAGAAGCCATTTTAGTTTCTGACGATGCTCTCGCCAATATTGATACGCAAGGAACTGCCAAAGTTCTTGCTGCAGCAATTGAGAAAGTAGGCGATGTGAGTATGGCGTTTTTTGGTAAACAAGCTATTGATGGTGATGCAGGTATCACTCCAGCCCAAACTGCTCGTGTGCTTGGCTGGCCTGCACTAACACTGGCTGCCTCTGTTGAATTAGATGGTGATGCTGTTACTGTAGAGCGTATTATCGAAGAAGGCAAGCAAAGTGTTAGCGCAGAGCTTCCCGCAGTATTTAGCCTCGTTAAAGATTATGGCGAGCCACGTTACCCATCTTTTATGGGTATTCGTAAAGCCTCTCGTGCCACTGTTCCAGAATGGGATTTGGCAGAACTTGGCGTTGAAGTACCTGCATTGGCAATCGAATGGCTCTCTATCGAGAATCCCCCTGCCCGTGAAGTTAGCATTGAGATGATCGAGGGTGGTAGCCCCAATGAAATAGCTGAAAAACTTGCAACCAAAATCATGGAGGAGAAAATCTTATGAAAACTTGGGTATATATTGACCATTTCAAAGGTAAAGCCCTCCTTGCATCTTGGGAAGCAATTAGCGCAGCAAAAACCCTTGGTAGCGAAGTAACCGCAGTTGTGCTTGGCGCAAATATTGAAGAATTAGCAAATACTGCATTTGGATATGGCGCAGACGAAGTCCTGCTAGGAGATAATGCTGCCCTCGAAGATTTCCGCGTCGAAAATTATGCCACTGCTCTCTCTGCGCTCGCTTCAGACGTGGATTTGGGCTTGCTACTCTTCCCCACAACATCGCGTGGGCGTGAGCTTGCTGGTATGACCGCCATCGATTTAAATAGTGGCGTTCTTGTAGATGTTATCGCCTTAGAACTTGAAGGCGATAAAGTGATAGCTACTCGTCCAGTTTATGCAGGTAAATTGCTAGAAAAAACTGCTTGTGTTGCTGCACCACAAATTATTACCCTGCGCGGACGTGCTTTTAGCGCCCCAGAATTTGATTCTGCAAAAACTGGCACTCCCACCAAAGTTGATATAAATATTGGTGAAGAAAGATCAATCGTAACTGGGTATGCAGAGAGTGGTGGCGGTGTTAGCCTCACAGATGCTGGAGTTATTGTTTCTGGCGGGCGTGGCACTTCCAATAATCCTAACCTAGAGCCTCCCGCCGATTTAGGCGATGACGAAGCCGAAATTTGGCGTGCCCAACAGGGCTTTGCCCTTATTGGTGATTTGGCAAAAACTCTTGGTGCTGCAGTTGGCGCTTCCCGTGCCGCTGTAGATGCGAATTACATCCCCTACGCCAATCAGGTTGGGCAAACGGGTAAAGTTGTTAGCCCCGATTTATATATTGCAAATGGCATTTCTGGTGCAATCCAACACTTGGCTGGTATGAGAAACTCCAAAGTTATCGTGGCCATCAACAAAGACCCCGATGCGCCTATTTTTAAAAAAGCTCGCTATGGCGTGGTTGGTGATTTGCATGAAATCGTTCCTGCGTTGAATGAAGCGATGAAGGCAAAGTTGGGAAAATAGTTTTATTAGTCAATAGTAGCTAGTAAATAAAGACTTCCGAAATCTTCAAGATTTCGGAAGTCTTTTTATAATAGGCCGAACCCCTCCAAATTATTTCTTAAAATCTCTGGTGATTTAAAGTGAAGTACTTGAAGTCCTAAATCTTTTGCCGCATCAATATTTGCCATAGAATCGTCAATAAAAACACATTCATTTGCGGTATAGCTTATTTTGCTCAAGAGCAAATGATAAATTTCAGGGTCTGGTTTTATTAAGCCGACTTCCCCTGATAAGATGATTTCATCAAATTTATTAAAAAAGGGATAATCATCTTTTATAAGTGGGAAGGTTTCAGCAGACCAATTGCTCAACCCATATAGGGGATACCCCTTTGACTTTAATTCGTAGAGAATTTCTATTGTGCCCTTAAATTCTCCTGTGATTGAATCTTCCCAATTATCGGCATAAGCCTGAATAAGCTCTCTTCGATGCGGGAATTTTTCTGAAAGCTCAGTAACAGCCTCAATAAAAGAACGTCCTTGATCTTGTTTTGCATTCCAAGTGTAAAAATCAACTTCCTTGAGAAACTCATCTATAGCTTGAGGGTGGTCAGGAAAATAAGATTGATATAAATTATGCGGACTCCAATCTATAAGAACGCCGCCGAAATCGAAAATAATGGCTTTGATAGATGTCATAGTGAGTATATTCTTTGAGTTTTTTGAATTAGACCTTGCAAAAAGTGAATAAATATGCCAAAATAGAGGTGTCCGCAGTTGGATGCCCCCCTCATCCAATTGTGGACATTTTATTTAAATACGAATAAAGACTAGGATGGAAATATAATGTGCGACCGCTGCAAGAATAACAAAAATATGCCAAACCTCATGAAATCCAAAAATGCCAGGCTTAAAATCCATCTTTTTAGTAATGTATACAATTGCACCTAAAGTATAGATAATGCCACCAATAATGAGCCATGTGATTGATATTGCAGGGAGGGTATTTACCATCTCTCCAATAGCAGTGATAACAAGCCAACCCATTATTAAATAGACACCTGCATTAACCCAGCGCGGCGCTCGCACGATAAAAACCTTGATGCCCACGCCAATGAAAGCCAAGCTCCAGATAATGGAGAGTAAACCCCATTGCCAGAATCCGCTAAAGGCAATGATGCAGAAAGGGGTATAAGTGCCTGCAATAAGCAAATAAATTGCAGCATGATCTACCTTGCGCAAAATTTCAATTACTTTTGGTGAAGAAATAGTCATATGATAAGTTGCGCTAGCTGAAAACATAGCGATGAGGGTGATTCCATAGATGATGGAGGAAACTAACTTTGGCGTTTCTCCTAAAGTAATGATTACTAGGGCAATCAAGCCCAAAAGAGAGAGTATCGCTGCGCCAAGGTGGGTTAATCCGCTAATGGGATCGCGTAATTTATCTTTGAGCATTTTTAAATCCTATGTATATAGATA
>JABGQV010000159.1 GCA_018648655.1 Anaerolineae bacterium
CTGTACTACAGGAAACCCTATTCATTCACGCTTTTTTTGGCGAAGGTATTGTTAATTAATACCTTTTCTTTTTGCCCGCGTAAAGTTTGCCCAACTACAATATCGGCAGTGGTAATTAAAATCTTTATATCAGATTTTTCTGGATCATCCCGCAAAGCTTTAATCGTATCAGGCCCCCACGAGTAGGGAACGTGCATATCAAGAATCAGTAAATCGGGGTTATATTCATTAATGGCTTCGAAGACATTTTTGCCATCATTATTTAATATAGTTATATAACCCGCATGCTCTAAACTTAGTGTATATATTTTACCGAGGTTATAATCATCTTCAACAATTAGAATAGTTTTTTCAGCCATTATATTTTCTCATTTGCCTTTTTTTGTAATAAAAAGATTATACTCTTTATTATCTGGTTTTCTTCCCCCAAAACTGCTATTTTCGTCTAAAATTAAAAAGTTCTATCTTATGATTTTCTAGCCATCAATCTTCTATATATCCAAGGAGAAAAATATGCCAGCATTAGATAATATACTCGCTGTTATTATGGGAGGCGGGCAAGGAACACGTTTATACCCTCTTACCAAACTTCGCGCCAAACCTGCTGTGCCAATTGCGGGAAAATACAGACTAATTGATACAACCCTGAGTAATTGTATTAATTCTGGGATATATAAAATTGCAGTGCTAACGCAATTTAATTCTGTTTCTCTCCATCGTCATATCACACGTACATTTAACTTCGATACTTTTCATACAGGCTGGGTGCAAATTCTTGCTGCCGAGCAAACGCCCGATAGCGCAGATTGGTATCAGGGCACTGCCGATGCTGTTCGCAAGCAGTTGACAGAAATCCAAGTTACAGGCGCAGAACACACCCTCATTCTAGCCGGTGATCATCTTTATAGGATGGATTATGGAGAAATGGCAGATTTCCACCTTCAACGTGATGCCGATGTAACCGTTGCCGTGCAACCCATCTTTAAAGAAGACGCGTCTCGTTTTGGCTTGCTGAAACGAGAAAAAGGGGACCGGATCTCGAACTTTGTCGAAAAGCCCAAAGATTCCGCGACCCAAGAAAAATTTATAAGCAGAGATGACGAAGAAAAACCCTTCCTTGGCTCAATGGGCATTTACCTCTTCAAAACTCAAGTCTTGATAGACCTGCTTACTGATTATCCTAACTATGATGATTTTGGCGGTGATGTGATTCCACATGCTATTAAATCTCATGGCGTATATGGCTTCGATTTTGACGGCTACTGGCGCGATATTGGGACAATCCGTGCTTTTTATGATACCAATTTAGAATTAACGCTCTCAGATGCCCCCTTTAATTTTTATAGTAAGCAAAGCCCCATTTATACGCACGCCCGTTACTTACCTGGCTCTACTGTAGAAGACAGCCATTTTAAAAATGTGCTAATGGCAGAAGGATGCCGCATTTATCAGGCAGATATTACACGCTCTGTTATTGGGCTAAGAAGTCGAATTACAACAGGTGTAATTATCAAAGATAGTATTATCATGGGCGCAGATACTTATACGGCAAAAGCAACAGGCGAAATTCGTTCAGGGATTAAGAAAAATTGTTATATAGAAGGCGCAATTCTCGATAAAAATGTTCGCCTTGAAAACGATGTTGTCATAAAGCCTTTCCCACGGGGCACAGATATAGATGCCGAAAATTATATTGTCCGAGATGGGATTGTAATCATCCCAAAGAATACGCATATTTCGGCAGGAACACGAATTACGCCAGAAGATATCTAAGAAAAAACAGCATTAGAAACTAAATTATATTCATTAAAGACACCCTTTCACAGGGTGTTTTTGATGTAGGAATGTGGACGAAATCATTCCCCTCGTGTATGATTTCATCCACGAGTGGAAAAGGAGCGAAGAATGGATTTTGGAAAAATACTTAAAAACGCATGGGAAGTGATTTGGACGCACAAAGTTATTTTGTGGTTTGGTTCTTTAATGGCAGTTCCCAGCATAATTATGGGGCTAATAATGGGTGTTTTTTTCTTCTTTTTCAACGAAGAAAACTTCCCCTTTTTCTTTAATTCCTATGCCCCTCGACCAGATAATATTCTCCCCTTTGCTATAGTATTTTTAATACTCTTTCTGGTCTTCATCATTTTCTCTTATTTGATGATGGCACTGAGCTTTGTTGGTGTCCTGAAGGGGACTATAGACTTAGAAAAGAGAGAAGATACAGTTTCCTTTACTGAGTTATGGAGTGCCACTCGGCCTTATTTAGGCCGTGTTTTTGGGGTATTCTTTCTCGTTTTCTTTTCAATCTTTGCCTTCTTTGGCGTGATTATTTTTGCAGGAGCAATCTTCGGTGCAGTCACTGCCGGATTAGGCTTTATATGTCTAATGCCTTTTTTCTTGCTCATTCTTCCATTAGAACTTCTTGCTTATATTTTCGCATCTCTTTCCATGACCGCCGTTATTGCGGAGGATTTAGGCGTTTTTGATGCTATTCAACGTGGCTGGCAAGTGTTTAAAGAAAAGTTTTGGACATTGGTCTTAATGGGCATTATTTTGATTTTTATTCAAATAGCTTTGAATATGGTCATTATGCTACCTTTGCAGGTCGCTGAATTTGCCTTTTTCTTTTCTGTAGATATGAACTCTGCTTTCTCGGACCCTCGTGAATTCTTCAAAGTTTTTGCGATTATTATGGCAATAGTCATCCCCTTAACAAGTCTCGTACAAGCCCTTGGTCTAAGCTATGCAAACGCCACATGGATGTTGACCTATCTTAAGATTACCCTTCCTTCACCGAACTTAAAAGTAGAGCAGGAGTAAATTATGGATTACGGATATGCTATCACTCGTGCCTGGAAAATTACTTGGAAATATAAAATCTTATGGATCTTTGGCATCCTTGCTGGATGTGGCAGTACTGGGGGGAGCAATAATAGTTCTGAATATTCACGAAGTATTGAGGATATGCCCCCAGAAATAATAGAAATGGGTGATAAAGCGCTCATCTTTTTTTCTCAACCAGTAGTTATTATTGGGCTTATTATCTTTGTACTTTTCTTCATTATGCTTATCACCTTCTTTTCCACAATTGGTCGAGTAGGCTTAATTAGCGGGACTTATAAAGCTGAGATGGATGCAGAAAAATTAAGCTTCGGTGAACTCCTCAAAGATGGCAAATCCCGTTTTTGGCCTTTCTTTGGCATGAATTTTCTCGTTAGCCTCCCCTTTATAATAGTCATCTTTGGCTTAATTGGTGCAGGAATTTTTGTCGCCTTTTCTGCCGATAATGCTACTAATGCAGAAGAATTTCTTGTCGGTTTTATTCCTGTAATTTGTGTCATCTTCTGTTGCCTCTTCCTTTTTAGTCTTGTTATAGGGATGATTATGCAACAAGCACAAAATGCCATGATTATAGAAGAGCTTGGTATTTCTGCCTCTATCATGCGTGGCTGGGAAATTTTCAAAAATGGATTAGGTCATATTATTCTCATTGCTATCATTCTCTTTATCATTGGTGCAATAGTTGGTGTTTCCTTAGCCCTACCGGTTTTAGTCGTTGTTGTGCCATCTATAATTTCTTTTGTTCTGCATGAAGCAAAATCCTTCCAACCTTTGATTATTGCAGGATTATGTTTAGTGGCTTATTTACCGATAGCCTTGATTGCGAATGGTGTACTCACTACTTATGCTCAAGCCGTCTGGACTTTAACCTATCTGCAACTTTCAGAAGAAACCCCAAAAATTACAAAAGAAGATACAATAGTTGAATATGCGTAAAATTCTTTTTTCAATTTCCCTGACAATTCTACTTTTGATAGGGGGAGTTCATGTTCGGGCCCAAGAAGCGGCACGTGCTAAAATTATTAGCGTAAACGCGGATTCCTTTCCTGAGATTACTGCTCTTTTAGATATATATGGGCCAGATGGTAAATTTCTTTCTAATGTAGATGCTACAAATATAATGGTGCTAGAAGATGGGCAAGCTATACCCATCACGGCATTAAATGAGCAAGAGATTGGCGCACAAATTGTTGTAGCAATTAATCCCTCACCACCTATGGATACGCAAGATGCTTTTGGCATTTCTCGTTATGATCAAATGCTGGATGTTTTGCGTTTTTGGGCAGAGAAACGCCCTCTGCAGCCACAAGACAAATTAAGCCTCGTTTCTACTGCTGGTCCTCTTCTTGTAAATGCTAGCCCTAGCGAATGGCATAATAGTTTTGTTTCATATCAGCCAAATGCGCGCACATCCGTTCCTAGTTTACAGTCATTATCTTTTGCAATAGACCTTCTCGAAGGAGAATCAAATGCTCAGCAGGGGATGAAGCGTAGCATTCTTTTTATTACTTCTCATCTCCCCGATCAATCCAGTGTTGATACCTTAGAAGCTCTAACAGAGCGTGCCAACCTTCTCAATACACAGATCAATGTCTGGATGCTTGATTCAGAAGAATATTTTCCACACTTTAGCACAAATGCATTAAAGTCAATGGCATTACAAAGTGGAGGAGACTATTTTGCCTTTTCAGGTGTAGAGACATTACCAAACCCCGAAACTTACTTTTCTCATTTACGCCATCTATATACTTTTACTTATCAATCTCGTTTAGCTACCGCTGGTACTCACAGAGTATCGGCCAAAGTGCAATTCGGCGAGACAAATATTCTTTCTGAAGACCATAGTTTTTCGGTCGATATCCAAGCGCCTAACGCTTTTTTACTCTCCCCGCCAGCTCATCTTGTGCGCCAAGCTCCAGATGACGATCCCTATAATACTGAAGCATTAGCACCCACAGAAGAAAGTATTGAATTTTTAATCGAATTTCCAGATGGCCACTCACGCCCAATTCAGCGGGCTACATTATTTGTAGATGAAGAAAAGGTTGCAGAAATCACCTCGCCGCCTTTTGAAAAATTTATATGGGATATTAGCAATTATTCTGCCAGTGGCGAGCATTCTATACAAATTGAAGTGGAAGATTCATTGGGGTTAACAAGGATGAGCCTTGGCGTGCCGCTTACGCTTACGGTTATTCAACCCCCAACAGGGATACTCGCCTTTTTTGGACGGAATGGATCGCTCCTGACCTTGGGCGTGGTTGCCTTCGCTGGGCTTTTTCTTGTGGCAATTCTCTTGGTTGGTGGACGACGTAGTCTTCAACGTTTTATTGAGCGACGAAAAGAAAAAACAGCCTCCCATGATCCTTTAACGCAACCAATCCCACTCGCAGAAGAAGGGGAGAATAAAAAAGGATTGCTAAAAGGTTTTGTGCGTCAACCAAAACTAGCAAAAGCATTGGCATATCTAACCCGCCTCGATAGTAATAATGAAGCAGTTACGGGGAAACCGATCCCACTCACAGATGAAGAGATGTCTTTAGGCGCCGACCCAGTTAAGGTCACCTTTGTGCTCGATGATCCTTCCATCTCTCCCAAACATGCAAAAATCAGTCAAAATGAAGAAGGTGAATTCCTTCTTTACGATCAGGATTCTGTCGCTGGGACGTGGGTTAATTTCGAGAAAATAAATGGCGAAGGAAAAATTTTAGCACATGGAGATTTAATCCATTTTGGGCTTTTGCGTTATAAATTTGATCTTAATAAACCACCTGTTTCCAGAGAGCCTATGATTCGAGTTGAGGAGGGATTAGGATGATTCCTGTTGAACGAGCACATTTTTTTGTTGCAGCTGAAAGCCATAAGGGAATGAAAAAAGGTAAAAATAATGAGGACCGCTATGCAATTTCTTCTTATTTTTTAAGTGAAGAAAACCCAACTCCACTCCTTTTTGCTATAGTGGCAGATGGCGTTGGGGGGCATCTTGCGGGTGAAGTTGCCGCAGAAATGGTGGTGGATTATGTGAGCCAGGCAGTTGCTGATAGTGATGCCCAAGACCCTATAAGCACGATTAAAAATGCAGTAGAAGGGGCAAGCCAGGCTGTAGAAGCGATAGGAAGAGAAGATGAAAAGAAGCAGGGTATGGGCGCAACTTGTGTTTGTGCATGGATTATTGACGACCGCCTATATACTGGCTCTGTAGGAGATTCGCGCTTATATTTGATGCGTGGTGCGGTAATTCAGCAATTGACAACTGACCATACTTGGATTCAGGAAGCCTTAGATAAAGGAATATTGACACCTGAGCAGGCACGTGATCATCCTAATGCACATGTGATTCGGCAATATGTTGGCGGTCAAATTCTCCCCGAAGTAGATTTTAGGCTTCGCTTGCATTCTGATTCTAGTAATAAAGATGAAATCCCTGACCCAAAGCGGAGCAATCAAGGGCTTCAATTGCTTCCAGGGGACACCTTGCTTTTATGTAGTGATGGGCTGACTGATTTGGTCTGGAATGATGAGATTTTAGAATTCGTTCGTGGTGCAAAAAATCTTGAGACAGCGGCAAAGACGCTAATTAATACCGCAAATGATCGCGGTGGGCACGATAATACAACAGTTGTTTTGCTTTCTATGCCTGAGAGCGGAAAGCCGCCTAAGAAGAAAATTTCACCATGGTGGATAGTTGCTGGCATTACTGTGGCGTTGCTTACGCTTTCTGCGTTATTTGGTTTGATTTGGTATATAGCTCAACCATCAGATATAACACCAACACCAATAAGTATGCCAACCGAGATAGTTGCTCCCGAAACCCCAACCATATCGCCTTTTTCTACACAAACTCCGCCACCAACGGTGGGGCCAACTTATACTCCCTGGCCTACAAATTTGCCCTAGGGAAAACTTGTTTTTAATAAAAAAAATGGTCGTGCAGAAGGCATGACCATTTTCATTTAAGTTTATAGTGTCTATTTTTAGCTAAGTCTTTTTCCTACTAGGGAGCAGGTATTGATGTTTGGCTTGGGGGAATGGAAGTATCAGAAGGAATTGCAGTTGGAAACGGGGTATTCGTTTCTACAACAGGCAATGTTGGAGATGCCGTTTCTGTTGGAGTGGGGGTAAATGTGAGTGTAGCGGCAGGGGAGGCTGTAGGCGTAGACGTGAAGGGCAAGGTAGGGGTTTCGGTCGGAGAAGGCAATTTTAGGGTCACGGTAATGAGCCTTTGAGCTATTGCATCTCCTTTTTCTCCATGCAAAGTTAATCGTAAGGTGTATACACCATCAGATAAATCCTCATCTGAAAAATCCCAATTGGCTAGTTTTTCTTTTGTTTTATGCTCACTATCACTTTCTTCAACTAAGAAAACCCACTCGGATGGCTCTGTTCCTTTGCCGTATTCAAGACTCCATCTGCCAAAGTTATCACTGACAGTGATAATACCGAAAATTTCGATGCTTCCAGCATTGATTTTATCGCCATCTGAGGGGGTGGTAATTTGCAAATCAGGTTGTGGATCTTTTTTCGCACATTCTCTATCAGGAGCAAAGACAATGTTTTTTGAGAAGTTATGTGCTTCAAGCCATGCTTTCCCCTTATTTGTCGTTAGCCATTTACGTGCCCAATCATCATCTACACGCATGATCATGAGTTCTTCAGTGAATTCATTACAAGACTCTGAGGCTTCGAGACGTGTCCAGGTATCGAGTGTAGTCTTTCGCCATAAATCCATACCAGCGGGAAGGGGTGGTTGATCGGCAGCAAAAACCTCAGTATATTTGCCATTTTTACATGAATTTGAGGGTTCTGTGCCAGAAATAGTGCAGACCACTTTATTGATAATATTCTGAGGACGGTGAAAATCTCTAATGACGCCACCAGTGACTATGGGCACGGCCTTTTGCATAAATTGCGACCAAATTGGTGCGGCACCACTCAAGCCCGTTGTATGATTCATCGGCGTATAATCGGCGTTGCCTACCCAAACACCTACTGCAAGATCGGGAGAATAGCCTATTGTCCAATTATCACGAAAGTCGTTCGAAGTGCCTGTTTTTGCAGCAGCAGGAAAAGGCAGATGTAGATAGGAATTAGGGCCAAACATCCACGTTCGTGCCGCATTATCAGAGAGAATAGATGAGATTAAGAAGGCATGCTCTTGTCTCAAGACTTGTTCCCCTTGTGGAGGCGCATACTCGTAGACAAGCTCGCCGTTGTGGTCAAGAATTTTAGTGATGGCTACGGGCGGGATGCGAAGGCCCTCGTTTGCCATGACAGCAAAAGCGCCAGTCATTTCGAGCAAGCTAACTTCACCACCACCTAAAGTAAGGGCAAGACCATAATCATCACGTGTGAGAGTACTAATGCCAAGGCGCTCTGTCATGGCGATCATGCCCTCTTTTTCTTCAGTCTCAGGGTTATCGTAAATACCTATAAAATCGAGGGCTTTCACAGCAGGGATATTGAAAGAGTTAGCCAAAGCTACTCGTAAAGTGACCGCACCGTGTGCTTGCTCATCATAATTATTGGGTATATAAGGAGGACGTGGATCATCGGGATTGCCTGAGGGTGGGAATTCGGAGGGCACATCCCAAATTAGTGTGGATGGCGTCCAACCTTTTTCAAAAGCCGCGAGGTAGGTGATGGGTTTAATCGAAGAGCCGGGCTGTCGTGTGGGGCTGGTTGCCATATTAACTTGTCCCGAAATTGCTTCATTGTCAAAATCAGGCGAACCGACCATTGCTAAAATTTTTCCTGTCTCAGGGTCTATTGCCACCAAAGCCCCATTTTGGACATTACGATCGCTTAAGATAGAAATTTGATTTGAAACCATATCTTGAGCCATATTTTGTAAATTAGGGTCAAGCGTGGTGTAAACCGTAAAACCAGAGCGGTAGATAGTCTGAGCATCATATTTTTCTTCTAATATGCCACGCACAAAATTTACCCAATGCGGATAACGCATGGAGATATTTGGCGGGATAAAATCATAATTTTCTATGATTTCTACAGCTTCGGCGGCTTCCAAGGCACCAATACAAATAGGCTCATTGCTATTGCTAACTTCTATGCAGTTTTTCTCTTGACTAAGGGTAAAAGAAAGGAAGATAACATCCCTATGGCGAAGCATGGTACCTTCTGGATTGGTGTGAATATCATGGATTGCGGGAGATTGTGGTAAGCCGGCCAAAAAGCTGGCTTGAGCCAGAGTCAAGTTATTAGCTGTGGTGTTGAAATAAGTTTCTGCAGCGGCCTGAACACCATAGGCTAAATTTCCATAATTTACTTCGTTCAGATAAAGTTCTAAAATATCATCTTTTGTATAACGGCGAGTAATTTCGGCTGCTAAGATAATCTCGCGGGCTTTACGTCTGTAGCTTTGTTCAAAACGTTCTTCTTGAGAGAGAAGCAACATTCGTGCCAATTGTTGTGTAATTGTTGATGCTCCTGAAACAATTTCTTGATTGGAGTAATTTTGCCAAAGGGCACGCGTCAAAGCAACAATATCATAACCAGGATGATTATAAAATTCTTTATCTTCTGTAGCTATCGTTGTAGCTACTAAAAGGGGAGAGATATTTTCAAGGGAAATATAAGTGCGTCTCCCCGCGTTTGGGTCAATAATCTCGTAGAGAATATGCCCCTCATTATCAAGAATACGCGTTGTTTCAAAATGTGATGCGCGCTCTTGTAAATCTTCAACAGAAGGAAGTGTAGAAGCGATTTCATTATATTGATAGAGGGCATAAGAACCACCAACTAAACCCAAAATAATTAATCCAAAGACAGCTAATATGCCCGCTTTTATTAAACAGCCCCAATTGATGGCTGTTTTTTCAAAGAAAGAAAGCACTGAATTCTTTCTTTTAGGTAGAAGGTTTTTGGCAGGCAGTGGTTGAGAAACAGGACTATATGCCGCTGGCGTGACACGTGTTGCCCCCATATCCACCTCATCTACACGATGAGGAAGATGGTTAAATGCATCTGGCTTGGTTTCCTCTAACTCTGCGGGGTTTTTAGCTTGCAGAGTTGAGCGCGGTGGTACAGAGAAATCTGCACGTGTTTCCTCTTCAGAGGCAATTAATCGACGTAGATAATCATCTTGTTCTTCGGACTTTGACATAAGGTTTCTCTATAAATAGTATCTGTAATTACACTTTACTCTGGTTTTGACATCACCAAAACAGACCAAACACCTTTCATTACGGTTATATTATCTTGGTTTTGTACATCAAATTCCAATTCAACTTTTCCTCCACCCACGCGTTTCATGGCTTTTGTCTCGATAATCTCCATTTCAACGTGAATAGTGTCACCAAGATAGACAGGTTTGGTGAATTTCCAAGAATTGATTTCACGAAAAGCCATCACGGTGCCTTCTAAAACACCAGTGCGAAGGGCTAAGCCAGAAGCTATAGAAAGTCCAAGCAAGCCATGGGCCACGCGTGCCCCGAAGGGGGAGTTTTCAGCGTAGGGGGCATCTGTGTGAATCCGATTAAAATCGCCAGAAAGTCCCGCAAATCCGACTACATCACTTTCGGTAATGGTGCGTCCGGGTGAAAGCATTTTTTGCCCTACTTCAAACTCTTCAAAATATAAACCGCGCGCGGCGGGTATTGCTGAACTCATAATAAACTCCTAAAAAAATATAATCTTATATTCACGATTTTAGCACAAACCCTGTCAAGCTACCCAAAATTATCGTACAATAGCCTCATGCAAAAATGGAATCTCGGCACAACTGACCCGCTTTCTTTAACACTAGCCGCAGACGCTCGTTTCTCTACTCTCGACTATGGCAACGACCATATTTGGGAATTAGAAATGGCAGGCGGCGAACCATTAGCGATAAATTTAAGGACGACTTTTGGATTACGGGCGCGAGCTATGCGCATTTTTCCTTCTTTTAGCGAAGGGGAACTCTCGGTTAGTGATCCTGCGGCTTTTCTTGACCCTCCACGTATTACCGCTTTTTATGCTAATTTTTTAGAGATTAGCTTTTCACCGTTAAAAGACATCACAGTCATCCTTGAGTACTGGATTCCAGATTCTCATACAGTTACTAGTCGTATCACCCTCAAAAACAGTGGTACTGAAGAACGCATAATTGGACTTGAATTAGCCGCAGTACTATCTCCTATAGATGGTGAGATTTTCAAACCAGAGAAAATTCAGGGCGTGAATATCTTGGCAGGAAAAACAGGCAATCTTTCCCCCCTTGTATTTCTCACTGGTGGGCCTACACACGGTACAGCCCCTCAACCCTCTCTTAATCTGAAATTTGATCTTGGCTCTGGTGGAAAACGTCAATTTAGTTGGGCGCAAGCTGCTGTAGAAGAAAAAGAAGAATCCTTTGAGTTAGCACGTAAAACGCTCACTCGCCCTTGGGATGCGGAACGTGCTCATATCGAGTTGACCAATACCAGCGAAATGATAGAGATTGAAACCGGTGACGCCGATTGGGATGCGGCTTTTGCTCTTAGTCAGCAATCTGCTTTCCGACTACTTTTTGGGGCTGGTGAAGAATTACCATATCCAAGTTTTGTGAGCGCACGCCAACCTGATCACGGTAATTCGCTCACTGGAGAAGGTAAGGATTATTCTGCCAATTGGAGCGGACAAACACCCCTAGAAAGCTATTATCTTGCTAATTTATTACCTAGCTTGCCAGAATTAGGGCAGGGATTTGTAAAAAACTTTATTGCCCAACAAGATGAAAAAGGCAATATAGATCACAAAGTAGGCATAGCTGGGCAGAAAAGTAAGATTTTGGCAGCTCCTTTTCTTGCGTCTTTAGCATGGAATCTTTACGAAAAAAGTAGTGATAAAAATTTCCTTGTAGAAATTTACCCTGCCTTGCAAAAGTTTTTTTGGGCATGGTTTTCACCTGAACATGATCGCAATTACGACACTTTACCCGAATGGGATCACCCTCTCCAAAGTGGATTTGAAAATCATCCCCTTTTTAGTTTTTGGCACCCATGGTCTCGTGGGGTAGATATTTCTACTGTTCATAGCCCCTCACTTTTTGCGGCGCTCTATAGTGAAGCGCAAGCACTTTCTAAAATCAGCGATATTATTGGAGAGAAAAACGAAAATTCTCTGCTAAAAGTCCAAAAAGAACTGCTTCAAAATGGCTTAGAAAAATGCTGGGAGCCGCGCAATTCCTCCTATAAATATATAGACCGCGATAGCGGATTTGCCCAACGCGGTAAAGTGCTTCTTCGCCAGACAGGTGGTGGGGAAATCAAAATCAAAGAGAAATTTGCAAAAGCAATTCGTATTCAAATTGAAATTAAACCTAAAGATAAAATTGCACGCCGCCCAACAGCTGAAATTAAAGAATTTGTGACTAAAGCTGGTGATGATGAATTTATCTCAGCCCTAGATTTCAAACTGACTGATGCTGGCTCTGTTGCCACGAGCAAAAAAATATATACTAAAATCGGCAAAATTACAGTAGATGATATTGCAGAAGATGACAAAGTTATTATCCGTTCTGTAGATTTGCGCGCCGATGACCATACTCAACTTTTGCCTTTGTGGGCAGAGATGATGGATAAAGATAAAGCGCAGACGCTCGTATCTCGAATAGTGTGCAATGCTGAAAAATTTGAGCGTCCATTTGGCTTGCCAGCCTGCCCCAGCCCCCCAACAAAAGCAGCTGAGGCGACTTGTCTCAGTGTTCATTTGCCCTGGAATCTTTTGATTATGGAAGGATTGCTGGCATATGGCTATAAAAACGAAGCGACACGCCTTTTTGTGCATTTGATGAATGCCATTATCCAAAATCTAAAAGAGAATAATGCCTTTTATGAGCGCTATAATGCCGAAGTTGGCACAGGTTTAGGGGAAAGAAATGCGCTAGTTGGTCTGGTGCCGCTAGGATTATTTTTAGATATTCTGGGTGTGCGCATTCTCTCGGATAAAAAGGTACGCTTAGAAGGTGAGAATCCTTTCCCGTGGGCAATTACTGTACGTTATCGTGGCTTAGTCATTAAACGGGAGATGAATAAGACTGAAATCACCTTCCCGAATGGTAAGCAAGTTGAAATCACGGATGTTGCGCCCTGTCTTATATCTATCTAATCAAAACTACAATTCCCTAAAAGAGAAAAAAATGGAAGAAATTGCAGGAACTATTATTGAATCGGAGCGAGCAGTTATATTATTAATCTTAATTGCGTTATTTGTCTCCGTTTTGGCAAAGCGATTGCGCTTGCCATATACTGTGGGATTGGTGATTATGGGGCTGGGATTAACTTTTTTCTCATCAAATAAGATAGAAATTTCCCCTGAAATCATTATGGGCATTTTTGTCCCCCCTTTGCTCTTTGAAGCATCTTTCCATATCCGTTTTGATGAGTTACGACGTGATTTTGGGCTAATTATGCTCCTTGCCATTCCTGGCGTAATTATGACAACAGGGCTTGTAGGTATGGCTGTTCAGAAAGGGACAGGCATGGAACTGCCCATTGCACTGGTTTTTGGTGCGCTAATTGCTGCAACAGACCCTGTTGCAGTAGTGGCTCTTTTTAAACAATTGGGTGTGCCTAAACGCTTACAAATTTTGCTCGAAGGGGAGAGCTTATTTAACGATGGTACAGCAATCGTGATGTTTGGGCTGATGGTTGATATTGCTGTCAAAGGTGAGTTTGTTTTCACCGAGAGCCTTTACGATTTTGTGCGTGTTGCAGGTGGTGGTGTTTTTGTAGGCGTCATTTTGGGTTTTATTGCATCCCAAGCGATTCGTAGAATTCATGACCCCCTTGTTGAAACTGCGATTACCACTGTTTTGGCTTTTTCTGCATATCTGCTAGCGGAAGATGTACATGTTAGCGGCGTTTTGGCGGTTGTGATGGCTGGCATAGTGAGCGGAAATATAGGACCACGCGGCATGTCACCATCAACACGTATTTTGCTCAATAATTTTTGGGAATATGGGGCTTTTTTGGCGAATTCCTTGCTCTTTTTAATTATTGGTCTAACCACAGATTTGCAAATTTTGATTGAGAATTGGCAGGCAATTGCCGTCGCTATTTTAGCCATTTTAGGTGCACGTGCAGTAAGTATTTATGGCTTCTCTTTTTTCTCGAGAGATATACAGCATAAGTGGAAACATATTCTTTATTGGGGCGGATTGCGTGGTGCAATTGTGTTGGCTTTAGCTTTAAGTTTGCCGATTGGCTTCCCTGAAAGAGAACGTCTACTGGCAATGGCTTTTGGCGTGGTACTTTTTACTTTATTGGTGCAAGGTTTTTCAATGGATGCACTGGTCAAAAAAATGGGATTGGTGAAGCGTACAGAGAGCCAAATAGAATATGAACGTCGTCATGCTCGCTTCCTTTCTAATAGAGCAGCTTTTGATCATCTTGAAGAGATGAGCAAAGAAGGGGTGCTTTCAGATCATATTTGGCAACATATGAAAGCTATTTTTAAGCAACGTGAGGCTTTTCTGATTGATGCACTTCAAGAGATTTTATCGAATAATCCTTTGGTCGAGATAGAAGAATTAGATACAGCCCGTGGAGAAGCCTTGCGCGTGCAACGCACTACATTAGGCAATCTTTTTAGAGGCGGGATTATCTCTGAAGAAATTCATGAGGAATTAGTTGGAGAGGTAGACTTAGCGATTTCTGAAGAGCATGTAAATTGGTCACAGATTTTAGAGATTGGCTCTGGGGAAAATGCGAGCATAAAAAAAATGATAGCGGTAATCATTCAAGAAGTTGATTTAGAGAATGCGCTCAAGGCATTAAGCAGAGCAGGTTTTGGGGCTGACCAACTTCCTAGCACGGGCGGATTTTTGAATAGACGTAATATAACGCTACTGATTGGTATTCCCGAAGGACGAGAGGCAGATATTATGCCAATTTTAGAGCATGCTTGTGAAAGACGAGTTGAACATGTGCGTTCCCCACTGAAAGGTTCATTTCTTTCTTTTGTGCGTCCTGTACCCGTTGAAGTGGGTGGTGCAACGATTTTTACCTTTAATATAGAGGCTTACCATGAGTTCTAATAAAATGAAAATGCTCCTCGCTATTGTTCGCGATGCAGACCTAGATAAAATTCTCAATGCACTCCTGGAAGAAAGTTTTCGGGTGACAAGAATTGCTTCAAGTGGTGGATTTTTTCGCCGAGGCAATGCGACTTTGATGCTGGGCGTAACGGAAAAAAGAGTAGATCAGGCTCTACATATAATCCAAGAAAATTGTGCGCCATCTCTAGATCTTGCCGTTAAACACGCTACGGTTTTTGTCTTAGATGTTGACCGTTTTGAGCAATTTTAAATAAAGACTTCCGAAGCTTTAGTTTTTTCACGCCATTTGGCGTATTTTGCAAAACTTCGGAAGTCTTTTATATCTAGTATTATATAGTCTGTTTTTTATGGGGGAAAAGGGTTTTCCCTTTCACCATCCTATTGGCTAAAAAACGTTTTTTTATACCCAGCCGCGCAATTCCATTGCTTTAACTACACTATCAATGGCAACCATATAAGCTGCATCACGCATATAGACATTTTCTTTCTCAGACATATCTAAAACGGCATTGAAAGCAACGGTCATTTTTTGGTCAAGTTTTTCTAGAACTTCATCTTTGGGCCAATAGAAGTTCATATCGTTTTGTACACCTTCAAAATAAGAGACGGTTACGCCACCAGCATTGCAAAGAAAATCGGGGATATTGAAGATACCTTTTGATTTGATGACTTCATCTGCTTCGGGGGTCGTAGGACCATTTGCACCTTCTGCGATAACTTTTACGCGATCGCTAATTTTCAAGATGCTCTCTCCATTGACTTGCCCTTCTAATGCCCCAGGCATTAGAACATCACACTCTTTGCTAATCCACGCATCGCCATCTTCGCGGATATAGCCAGCGGCATCTGCTTTTTCTTTATCGACCATTCCATATTGATCGGTAATGGATTGTAGGTATGTGGGGTCACAGCCATCGGGATGACTATAAGTATAAGAAGTATTATCTTCACGATCCCAGCAAGAGATACAGGCAATTTTACCACCAAGCATTTCGACAAAACCGATTGCTGCGTATTGGCTTACGTTCCCAAATCCTTGAACAGCCATTACCGAACCTTCAGTTTTCATGTCTAGATGTTTCATTGCTTCACGAACAGTGTAAATCACGCCATAACCAGTAGCTTCGGTGCGACCAAGTGATCCACCGCCGCCAAGGGGTTTGCCAGTGAAAACGCTGGGGGTAAATTCACCAACCAACTTGGAATATTCATCCATCATCCAGCCCATCATCTGTGGGGTTGTTCCTACGTCAGGGGCAGGGACATCTTGACGAGGTCCGATATTGCGCCACATATTTTGTACCCAGCCACGTGTTAGGCGTTCTTTTTCTGCAGTTGAAAGCGTTGCAGGGTCAACAATAATGCCGCCTTTACCGCCGCCCAAAGGAATATCTGCAACAGCACATTTCCATGTCATCCAAGTGCCAAGTGCGCGCACGGTATCCATGGTCTCGTTCGGGTGAAAACGGATGCCACCTTTGTTGGGGCCACGTGCATCACTGTGCTGTACGCGATAGCCTTGAAAAACGCGCAAGGTTCCATCGTCCATACGGACAGGGATACGGAAAGAAAACTCCCGTGCAGGCCAGCGTAAAACTTCGGCAATTTGCGGGTCTAGGTCAAGTAGTTCCGCAACGTGGTCGAATTGTTTTTGCGCCATTTCAAAAGCATTAATCTGTTCAGACATTTTGTCTCCTTAAAGACGGTTAGGTTGAGAAAAGATAAACGGGCATACCGGTAGGGTATGCCCGTTGTTCAAAAGGAAAGTAAGACAAGTATTTCCATATTATCCATAGGGTACATGAGATTATATTCATCGTCAATAGGATGGAAATCATCTAATAAAATGATTTATATCAATGCTTATAAAAAAGGTGCCGATCACTTTCAAAATGACTGGCACCTCTATTTCATTCTTCCAACTGTCTTATCAATTCTTCTCTTAGAATTTGCGGATTTGCACGTCCGCGTGCCTGACGCATCACTTGGCCAAAGAGCCAGTTTGCCACCCCCGTTTTTCCTTCGCGGTAGCTCGTGGCCTCATCTTGGTGTGCGTTGATGACGCTTGATACTAGTTCCGAAATCAAATCGCTGTCTGAGACCTGTGCGAGTCCCTTTTCTTCTACGATGGCTTTTGGGCTTTTTCCATGCTCAAAAACTTCTCCTAAAACTTCTTTGGCGGTGTTTTTATTGATTTTGCCTTCGCTAACCAAATTGACTAATTCTGCGAGAGCGGTGGGGCTAACTTTGATTTCAGTAATATCTATTTCGGCTCGATTCATTAAAGCAAAAAGCTCACCTGTCATCCAGTTTACAACTGCTTTTGGATTTGCTTTCTTTTTTACTGTTTTTTCAAAATATTTGGCAATTTCTCTTTGAGAGACGAGCACTTTAGCGTCGTATTCGCTTAAATTATATTCAGCAAGAAAACGCTTAAATTTGGCATGTGGTAATTCGGGCAGTTCAGCACGTACGCGTTCACGCCAAGCATCATCTACTTTTAACGGTGGCAAGTCTGGTTCAGGGAAGTAGCGGTAGTCGTGCGAATCTTCTTTGCCTCGCATGGTATAGGTTTTGCCCTTAGATTCATCCCATCCCATTGTCACCTGATCCACTTTACCGCCTTCATCGAGTATCTTGCTTTGGCGAGCAATTTCGTAATTAATCGCATCTTCCATTGCTCTAAAAGAGTTCAGGTTTTTGACTTCGGTGCGGATGCCCAATTTTTCTGTGCCCACTGGGCGCACAGATGTATTGGCTTCAAAACGGATGACGCCCTTCTCCATATCGCCAGAATTGACACCAAGATAGCGCAAAATATCGCGCAGATTTTCGGCGTAGGTGCGGGCTTCGGCGGCCGAGTGCATATCGGGCTGAGAGACGATTTCGAGTAAGGGAACGCCCGCACGATTAAGGTCGACGAGGCTTGCGTCCTCAATATGGGTGAGCTTGCCCGCATCTTCTTCGAGATGAGCGCGCAAAACGCGAATGACTTTTTCGCCTTCATCGGTTTGGATGAGAAGCTCGCCGTTGGTGGCAAGAGGGTCTTCAAACTGCGAAATCTGATAGGCTTTGGGCATATCGGGATAGAAGTAATTTTTACGCGCAAAAATGCTGATTGGCTCAATAGTACAGCTAAGTGCCAAGCCAACAAGTATGCCATATTCGACAGCGCGCTCGTTAGCAACGGGCAACGCACCGGGCATTGCCGAGCAAACTGGGCATACGGCGATATTTGGCTCGGCTTCTACCGAATCTACTACGGGGCAGCCGCAGAACATTTTTGATTCTGTGACGAGTTCGACGTGGACTTCTAGTCCGATTACGGGTTCATATTTCATAGTTTTTTTTATTTACACTTCAAGAATTATCATAGATTCTGATAATCTTTCCTGTTCCTTTGCCCAATACACTTTTTGCATAAGCGTTAACAACTTTCTTCATTGGAATTGGGTTATGTCCAGGAAAATAAGCTTCATATTTTTCTACGGCATCTTCGACCAATCCTGGCGATACTATATTTACTCTTTGGCCATTCTTCAATTCAAGGGCTACAGCCTTAACAAAACTATGGATTGCACCATTCACCATTGCGGCACTTGTTGTAAGTTCTACAGGATCATCTGCTAATATTCCCGTGGTTAGGGTGAATGATCCTTTATCATTTAAATATTCTTGGCCTAGTCTTACCAAATTCACTTGCCCCATTAATTTACTTTTTAGGCCAATATAAAAATCATCTTCACTCATTTCATCAAATGCTGCCCATTTTGCTTCCCCTGCAATGCAAATTATTGCATCTAATTTACCTGAACTCTCAAAGGTTTTTTTGATTGAGTTTTTATCAGCGATATCTATTATGACATCCCCTGATTTTCTTCCGCCTATGATGACCTCGTGAGATTTTGAAAAATATGCGCTCACTTTTTTACCTATAGTTCCATTTCCGCCAATAATTAGTATTTTCATTTATATTCCTTGTCTTTTACGATAATATTTTTTTGAATCACCACATGGGGATGAGTATAACGTGATGTGATGCCATTTGTTTCATTTAATGAAACCCAGTATATATGATCTTGATTGTTTTTTTATTTTCCACTAGATGTATAGTGCCATAATTCTTGTAGCGTCTCATAAGCTGGATGTTTTTTATCATAGCCAACTTTCTTCATGAGATGGCTTCGTCTCCTAAACATATTTCTGTGATTTGTTAAAAAAGAAAGTTCTACAATATCTGGTTTTAATAAAAGAAGAATTTCTTTGGCAAATTGGCTTTGTTCTTCGGTTGAATCTAAATGAGGATTATCTTTACTAAAGATTTCATCGTATCGAAATAAAACTGAAGCGACAAAATCATGTCTTTTTTCTACCAATAAATAAATATCAACCTTGACTTCATGACACTCACATCGAAAACTAGGGCAATACGATTCATAGATTGCACATGAACCTGAGGGCATGCGATGGGTACTGTCCTGCACTGTAATTACGTTCAGGTTCGGGTTTGCTATGCTGGGAAAAGCTCGACTAAAGGAAATTAGAGAATGTGACTTATGCTTTTTCTTCATTTTATTTTTTCTTTTTTAAAAAAATATTTATGCTCAACTCAGAGTTTTAGACTTGCGACTTCTTCCCCTTCATCTATTTCACCTGTGGCTTTGAAACCCAAATTCTGATAAAAGCCCGCAGGCCCATTTTCATCAGGGACATAACTAACCATTAATTCAGTACCTTTTGGCCAAGTACGTACTGCTTCGATTATCAATTTCATGGCTTTATTCCCAAAGCCCATTCTCTGATATTTAGCATCAATTAAAAAACGCCAAAGGAAATATTCAGGTTTTTCTCGATCAACATAGAGCATTAGAAATCCGACTGGTATTTCATCTGCATATATTGCTCTAAACCATGCCTTCGGTTCAAAATATGCTTCTGAAATCGAAAACGCCACAGGCGTAACAAATTTGTTTTGTTCTGGATTCACTTTCAGCTTACAGATCGAAAATACTGTTTTGGAATGAATTTCTCTTAGTGTGATTTTTGATTCTTTGTTTACCTTCACTTCAGAAATCATGTAAATATCCTTTTCTTGGCTTTTATAAGCCTAGTGAGTAAATGTGGACATTAGGGCATTGAGCTTCTCAATGCCGAGATTAAAGCCTGCTTTTCTTCGCTATTCAAACGGGTATGTGAGTAGAATATCTTATATTGGATTGGGGGCATTTCGCCATTTTCTACAGTTTCAATAATTTTATCAAACTCGGTTATACCGCCCCAATTAGAGAAATTCACATGCTTACGGCCTTCGATCACATCATAGGAAATAAGCCAAGAAGCAGGAGCAATATTGCTATACCAAGGCCATTCTGTTTCGTTGCTATGACATTCAAAACATTGGTCTTTTACTAAAACGCGCGCTTCAGCACTAGACCAATTAGGCTCAGATTTTATAGGCGGATTGTTATGGTCACGTCCAAAAGGGATTAACTGAATAAGCCCAAAAAGAAGAAGGCCACCAAGAAGTAAATATTTACCGTTCTTTTTCATTTTTAGCTCCTAGTAGATAAATTATTTAGATATTGTGAAAAGGTTCTTTCCAAGCAAGGAATTTCTTTTAAAAGTTTTGCAATTACTGGGCAGGTGTAATTAAGGTTATTCTAAGACTTACTTTTATCCCACCAAGTTAGTCCAGCTTGATGTTCTTTAGGTTGAAAACCCACTGATTCGTAAATCTTGGCAGCATGATAATGCTCATCAGCAACCATTACGAGAGTTTTTATCTTCATATATTCAAATGCGTAGCAGCTGGCTTCATATACTAATGCACCGCATATACCGAGCCGACGAAAATTTGGATGAGTGCCTACATTCTGAAAGCGACCAATATCTTCAGTAGCAAAGACACCTAAGTCTGCAACTAATTTCTTGCCTAAAAAGGCGCCAAACCATAAACCCATTCCAGCCTTTGCCATCAGGCGATAACGTTTCATTTGATCTCGTTTGAAAATTTGATAATCTTCAAAAGTATGTTCAGGATCTCGGCAAGCAATTTGGTTTTGCGTAGCTTGCTCCCAGTCTAAATTATCAGTCAGCGGGCGAATTACGGCTTCCTGATTATATTTCGTTGGCATTTTCACTTCTTGAGTAGATAGTACGACCGATTGGCTCAGATCAAAGCCTGCATCTAAGAATGGTTTGATTTCGCCTAGATCGCCCACAATCGTATCCCAACCAAAAGTAAAATGTTCAGCATTTATCTGTGAGCCGATTTCTTTAGAAAATATTGCTTTCCAATTTTCAAGATCATTGCCTTTTGGAGGCTTGGGAAAGAGAAGGAAATTTCCCCAATAATATGTCGGGTTAGTTGGTGTCAGAATGACAAGGTAATCGCCACGGTCAAGAATTTGACCATCAAATTTTGGAAAGATCAGGTCTGTACGATAGCCTAATGATTGAATATCCATTATTTACCTTTTTGCATTTCATTTATTTAGTCGCCTGTCCAGAGCCGAAAACGAGGCAATTCTAACTTGAGTTAGTTTTCATACCTGTTTTTTCAGATGCCTTAAATTTAATTCATTTGGTTTTGTTTGCGCTAGAGCCGTTAAATCATATATGTTTATTCGGTCAACTATCAAACGAAAATTTGATATTAGGCAAGTGCAAGCTCGCGCAAGATCTCGAGTTGTCCTAAGTGAAGTGCTTCGTGGACGACTACATAAAAGTGCAAGTAATCATCTAGTGTATTCCCCGTCCAGGATTCGTGTGGTTCATTTAATCTTTTTGATGACAACGACTGAAATGCCGCTTTTAAGTGCACAGAACTAGCGTCGAGCTCTTCAATTAAGATATCAAGCGGAGTTGCCTTGGCGCTATCCGTTAATGGCTCAGACCCTCCGCCATAGATTGCAAATTGGGCTGCGTTAGGAACACTCACACCATCAATGGCTCCTAAGTATTCATCCCGATAAACCAAGATATGACCAATATTCCAATTCATACAATTACCCTGAAATGGCAACTGTTTCATGCTATCAGCGTGCGTTAAGCCTTCAATGCGCATTTTAATATTGCGGTCTACATATTCGATTCGATCGATATATTGCTTAGGGGTTGGCATATTATTTCTCCGTCGATAATTTTGTTGAATTTCAAACTTCGGTACTGATTTTGCATGAAAAGAAAATGAAAGTCAGTAATCAATTTTATCATTTCTATCATATCGGCTTTAGTTGATCTATTCCCCTTCATTGCCGAAATACTGAAAGCTAATGATGGCCCAATCTTCCTGTAAACGTTATCCTGAACAGCTTGAGCAAAAAGCGCCCTGCATACCCAGAGCTGAAGGCGAAGTGGCTTAACGCGGGATTAGGTTGGCCAAACTGGAATCCTCCGCTCGTGTCTCTAACTTATATCTTCTTTGCTAAAACCACATCAACTGGCAATCTGAACATTGACATCTCTGTCACACTTTCGATTTCAAAGTTAGCATCTTCAATTGCCTTCCAGACATAAATCGGTCGACAATCTACATATTTTGTAAACTTATCCTGCGCCCATTCATAGATTCCAACCATCAAACCAACCTTTTCCTTTTTTGACATTGCTACAATGCATATGCGTCCGTCAGATTGAAGAACTCTGTGACATTCATTCAGCACCACCGATATTTCGGGTGTATCGAATAATTCGAGGGTAAAGCTAATGTAAATTGCATTAAAGAAGTTGTCTTCATATGGAAGTTTCTCGGCATCTCCACACTTCAATTCAACTCTTTCTGTCAAATCTGCTTTGCTAACCTTTGCTTTTGCGATATTGAGCATCCCCGTTGAGAGATCAATTCCATAAACTTTGCCTGAGTTTCCTACCGATTGAGCCAAAGCCTTTATGCAATGCCCTGTGCCAAAGCCGATCTCAAGAGTTACTTCTCCTTCTCTAATATTGAGTTTACTCAGCCCCTTTTCTTTGTATTTTTTCTCTGAAAACCCAGTAAGTAAATCATACCAACTACTCAACATATCGTAGTTGGCTTTGGCTTCTTCCTTTGTCCTTTTAACTCTATTTGTTGGATTTGTGCTACTCATTTTATTTCATCCATATGGAGGTCAGCAGATATGAAATGACAATATGTTTCTTGGCAACCCAATGATGGCCTAAGCTGCCTCCCGATTTTGTGAAGACAACCCAAATTTATCCTGAATAAATTGAACAAAAACCGCACCGCATTCCTTAAGCCGAAAGCGCGTCAGCTAATGCGGGGTTGGCTGGCGTTTCTGAAACGAAAGAAGTATTGATTGAATTGCAACATTATTGTCTATCAAACTGAGCCGCCTTGTATTTGTCGCCACTTACTAGTTTTTCTATCTACTTGAAAATTGTATAGAGAATAACCAAAGCTACAACTATCCAAACCGCAGTATTTATCCCAAAAGCATATTTACTTTTTGGGGGAAGGATACGTGCACGTACATCTTCGGGTAAATCTTCTTCAAGATAAAGATTGATTGGTGCTTTTAACACAGAATCGGAAAGTGGATATTTGGTATTACATGTTGGGCAAGTCCAGAATGATGGTTGTTCGCTAGATTTGATGGGCAATGCAAAACCCGTTTGACATTTTGAGCACCACGCACTAAGGGCTTCATGTCCGCATTTATTATGAACAACGAGATAAGGCGAAGCGGTATCATCAACAAAATAAATGCCCTGCTTGTCACAACGCTCACACCATTCTGGCAGAAAGTCTTTTGAAAATTCGGTTGCCATTTTGAACTCCTCCAATATGACCAATACAGAATTAGAAAGGCACTTTGACTCAAATTATGTTTTGCAATAAGACAGCCAACGATGGCGTAAACTGCTCGCCGATTACCAAACGCAACCCAATTTTACCCCGCCCGAAGGGAGTGCAAAAAACGCGCCGCATACCCTAAGCCGAAGGCGGGGCAGCTTAACGCGGGGTTA
>JABGQV010000161.1 GCA_018648655.1 Anaerolineae bacterium
TAACAAAACCTTTTAACACTACCGAATTAGAAGCTCGTGTTGCTGTTGGTGAAAGAGTACTTGCTCTCGAAGATGGACTAATGCAAGCAAATAATCAACTTGAAAAATTGGCTATGGTAGATAGCCTCACAGGCTTGCTTAATAGACGTGCAATTTATAAATTTACACGTGGCGAATTGGAACGTGCTCGCCGAGTTTCTGAACCGATTAGCGTAATTTTTTTAGATGTGGATAGGTTTAAAGTAGTTAATGACGAATATGGACATCTAACTGGTGATGAAGCCCTTAAACTAATTGCTAGAGTCATAAAAAAACGTAGTCGAGCCTACGATAGTATTGGTCGGTGGGCAGGTGATGAATTCTTAATTGTTTTACCAGGTGCAACAGCAGTTGATGCAAAAAAAGCCGCTGAGCGTATTATTAAGGGCATCTCTTCTTCAAAATTAGATTTGCCTAATGGCGGCACTATTACGCTTTCTGCGAGCGCAGGTGTGGCAACGCAAGGCAAAGAGATAGGCCCAATGGCTCTTCTTGATGATTTTATTCAAGGAGCCGACGAGGCCCTCTATAAAGCAAAAAAAATGGGTGGAAACAGTGTTCAAACAACTCTGCTCTAAAGGATTATTATGATAATAGACACCTCTGCCCTCGAAGTTTATCGTGAAGTGATGGAAGATGAAACAGACGCTTTTATCGCCGAAATTCTGGCTAGTTTTTATATAAACGTGCAGGAATTAATCAAGACCTTGGATAAAGGCATCGCAGAAAATGATGTCGAGAGTTTTGTTCGTGCTGCGCATACTTTCAAATCAACATCTGCCACTGTCGGTGCGCTACGTGTATCTAACTTGACAGCAGACCTAGAAACACGTGGCAGTAGCGAGAATCTTGGAAGCCTGAAGCCCACTCTCATGGAGCTCAAAGAAGCTTATATAGAGGCTGAAAAAAAGCTGAAAGAAATATATAGCTAAGGAAAGATTTAGTATTATCTCAAGGAGAGAGAATGACTAAAGAAAAAAAGGTAGAAGAAAATCTTGTTGTGACTATAGACTATGCCCTCTCTGTAGATGGGGAAGTAATAGATTCATCAGACGAGCGTGAACCACTTGAATTCTTGCAAGGTCATGGGAATATCATCTCTGGCTTAGAGCGAGAGATTTTAGGCATGAAAATTGGGGAAAGTAAAGAGGTGATTGTTGCTCCAGAAGATGGATATGGCGAAGCCGATGAAGAAGCCTATATGGAAATTCCGACCAACCAATTTCCGAAAAATATTCCTGTAGAAATAGGCACAGAGCTAGAAGTTGAGAATGAAGAAGGAGAGCCAGCCTATGCACGGATTGAAGAAATAGAGAATAATATAGCTCTTTTGAACTTCAACCATCCACTGGCAGGTAAAATACTAAATTTTTCCGTGACAATTATTGCATTGCGTGAACCTAGTGAAGAAGAATTAGCACATGGACATGTGCATCATGAAGGGCATGAACATTAAAATTATTCTTATATTAAGCAAAAAGCTCCGATAAATTATCGGAGCTTTTTTTATTTAAAAATTCTTTTCTGTCATATCTAAGCATCTTAGCAAAACTCTTCGGTGATGTGGGCTTTGTCGATGCTCAAAAAGATAAACACCTTGCCACTGTCCTAAAGAGAGAGTGGCATTATCTATAGGAATAGTAATACTTACATCTGTGAGCATAGCACGGATATGGGATGTAGCATCATCAGCACCTTCAAGGGTATGTGTATACCAGTGTTCATCTTCGGGTGCTAGCTTCTCCATAAAAACTTCTAAATCGGCACGGGCAGAGGGATCCCAACTTTCTGTCACTAGCAAAGATGCGCTGGTGTGTTGAACAAAGAGATAGCAAATGCCCTCATTTATTTGCCATTCATCTAATTTTTTACGAATTAACGCGCTCACTTCATAGAGACCTTTTCCAGACGTATTAATTTCGAGTGTAGTTTTATGCCAGTTCATGAAGATTATTCCTTTAATACTATATAAAGTGGGCTGTTTTGTACTGATAACATAATCTCGTTCCAAAATCGGTCTGTGTCATCAAAATTATAGAGGCGTTCTAATTCGGTACGAGCAGCTTCTATTTCTCCTATATAAATATAATCAAGCATCAAAGGTAAAACACTGCATTTTATTGTTTCATCCCATTCACCATTTTCGCTGATATTTGCTCGAGATACTCTCTCTGCGTTATAAGTATCATCGGTAATGTCTTGTGCATATTCTTCAGTAAAATTTGGGCTTGCTGGAATAAATTTTTGCTCTTCAGGACTATAAGCCATAATGACTTTTACAAAAGGAGAGCTGACAAAAGGGCAATATTGATAAGCGAAAGTGTCATCGGCTGTAATAAATTCGTAAATGCCATCATCGTCTAGGTCTTTGAACTCTCCCGTTGCATTTGATTCTGGTTTTTCTAAAATTAGAATTGGCTCTTTTCCAAGGCTATAAACTTGTGTTCCAAAACAACAATGTGCCCCGCCTGTATAGCTTTTTACAATGATGTCTGGGTGATTATCACCGTTAATATCAGTATCTGTTAAGGTTACTACTTCAGAAGCAGACTCAATCCTTATACTTTCCATCCCTGTTTTTTCTATGAGTACCAAATCTTCGGCACCTGTTGCACTGTTTGTATGATGCCAATGGCGAATGCCATAGGGGCCAATAAGTATTTCGCTTTTAAGTCTATAGTTTTCGCCAGGTGAGAGGGCGGCTGGAGGTAGAGGGTTTTCTTCTGCTACTAAATCTTCGGGATTAATTTGGGGGGTAGCTGAAGGGGAAGGTGCAGATGTATATGCTGCAATCGCTGTTGCTGTCCGAGAATTAGATTTTAGCTGCGTAGCGAGGATATTATGGGTGGGCGTAAAAAGAGCAATACGCGTGGATTCTGCTTCGGCGGCAAGATCTGTTTCTTCAGTAGCTATCTTTATAGCGGGATCAAGTGTTGGAGTGGGGAGCGTAACGGGGGTGAGCAGTCCACAGGCGAGACTAAAAATCAAAAGTGGAAAAAGTAATTTGGCGCGTGCGATCATCCAGTTTATCCTTGTTTATTTATATATTTTTTTTGAGATAAGGATTAGTATCAAATGTTAATATCTTAGCCCTGCCACCATTTAAATTTTTTCAAAACAGAGCCGCCTGAAAATTCACGTGCAAGGGAATTTTCGGGGGCTAAGTTGGCGTTGATGGGTAAAAACCATTCTAAAAATGCAAGTAGGCGTTTGGCTTCGATATGCTCTGATGTGCCATAAGGTACCTGGCGCAAAAGTGGCTCCGCAAAAGGTTTGAGTGCGGCCAGTTCATAAGCCAGTGCTGAATTGAACATAATATCTGCATTTTCTTGATAAGGATAAATATGTCGTTTTTCTCCGCGCCGCACTGATTCCCAGCGTGAAATGGTATCTTGGGCTGTGTAGCCGCGTTCACGGGCATCACGGACAATGCGGCGAATAAGGCGTGTATCGGTGGTTGAAACTCGGTTATGACGATCAAGGTTAAGTTGTGTAAGTGCAGAAATATAAATACGAAAAGATTGTGCCTGCAAAGATTCAGGCACCAAACGTGGGTTCATGCCATGAATTCCTTCGAGAATAATTAGCTGACCTTTTCGCAATTGAATTTCTTCTCCCTTTTCACTAAGGCCTGTTTTAAAATTATATTTTGGCATCTGCACACGCTTGCCTTGCGTCAATTTTTGGAGATTATCTGCCAATAAAGGTAAATTCAGGGCTTCTAAAATTTCAAAATCAAGTTCTCCATTTTCATCACGCGGGTTATCTTTACGATTTACAAAATAATTATCTAATTCAAGAGGAAAAGGAGAGATGCCCCGCGCCAGTAATTGCACTGTTAGACGGCGAGAGAAAGTTGTCTTTCCAGAGGAAGAAGGACCAGCAATCAAAATTAGGCTTAGCTCATCACGGCGTATTGCAATTTGACGGGCAATTTCTGCTACAAATTGCTCATGTAAAGCCTCTGAAACCAATACAATTTCTTGTTCACGGCCGGCTGCTACTGCATTGTTTAGCGCGCCCACATTATCAATACCTAATTTTCTTAGCCAGTCACCATATTGTCGAAATGTGTTAATTAACTGCGGGTAATTGCCCATAGGCAATAATTCGGTCGGTTTATGGCGGCGCGGAAAACGCATCACAAAACCACCCTTACATACCTCCAAATCGAACCAGCGTAAATAGCTGGTAGATGGCACCATATAGCCATGATGATAATCTATATGCTCTCCAAGTCGATATAGCGTTAGGTAATCTTTTTTTCTATGCTTTAAAAGCGAGATTTTATCTTTATGCCCTAATGATTCGAAATGTTGAATAGCCTCATCTATAGGGATTTCTTCTCGGATGAAGAGCGAATCTTTCGTGACCTCTGCTTGCATCCGTTTTTTGAGCATCTCCAACTCGTCAACAGATAGTGTTTCTCTCCCTGTAACCTGACAATAATACCCCCCAGAGCCAACAGAGTGATCAATTGTCAATATCCCTTTAGGGAAAAGTTGATGGAAGGCAAATTCGAGCAAAAAAGTGAGAGAGCGTCTATAAATCCGTGCCCCATCGGCGGTGGAAGTGGTGACGGGGTGGAGTGTTGATTCGGTTTGGATGGCAAATCGCATTTCTCGTAAACTGCCATTAATAATTGCCGCAACAATTGGCTTATCGGGGTGAATATTAAGTGCTTTTATAAATTCTTCTACACTCGCTCCACGTGGGCCATGTAAAGTACGCCCATCTGAGAGATGAACCTCTATAATTTTATTCGGTTCTGTGATTTTTATAGTCATAATTTTTTCGAGGTGTTTTTTCTTGCGTTAAACACTGGCCAATAGTTTTAAGGGTTTTTTAGCATAATCTTCCAATGGAATTTTATGCTCGGTCATTGCTAGCAAAGTTTTGTTGAGCAAGGAATTAACCGGTGTGGGGATATTGGTTTTTATTCCTGCTCTTGCTATAGCGCCATTGAGATAGTCAACTTCGCTTTTGTCACGCCCAGAGTGCAAATCTATGTGAAAAGAGGGCATTTTGCCACCACGCCCACCGCCCAGTTTTTTTACGGCAAGGGGGCGTAACCACGCAGGGCCTTTTGCTGCGAATGCCAGTAAATTTACAGGAGTTCCAGGTAAGTTAACGACTTTGATGTTTTGCGCATCCATCACAGCTAGGGCTTCTCTGAGCATTCTCATTTCAAAAGCATATAGGTCTTTTCTGCTAAAAATCTCAGCAGGGGAGATATCCAGAATGGCCGAAGTGGCGTTCCCGACCAGATTGGTGAGCATTTTCGACCACTTCATATCTGCCGCGCTTTCATATAGTTTTGCGTTCAAAAAAGCGATATTCATTGCTTTAACGAGACGTTCAGAAAGAGGGTGTTCGTTGGCGATGCCTATACCGCGTAGTTTTTCGAGAACAATATCACCTGCATCTCGCCTGCCGATGGCGGAGGTGACAGTACCCGAAATTAGGTTTTCGGGCCCGAGAATCTCGGCAATAGCTGGTTCGTTATCTACTCCATTTTGAAGGCAAAGAACGGGAGGCATTTTATCGGCAAGAAGCGCTATATCTTTAAGGGCAGATTCGGTATCATAAGATTTTAAGGCAAAAACAGCAATGTCAAAGGGACCATAATCTAAGGCTCTTTCGAGTGAGTTTACGAAGACTAAATCAGATGCGGGGAGCAAATCGGCGGCTGAGGTTTCGCGTCGAGTATCCAGACTTAAATCAAGCCGAAGGCCACGCTCGTTTAGCGACTTGGCTATATTTGGGCGTTCCACAAAGACGACTTCGTGTCCTGTTAATGCGAGGCTCCCACCTATATAAGTCCCAATTGCCCCTGCGCCAAAAGATAATATTTTGAGAGGATGATTAGTCATTTTTTCTCCAGTGATGTTGGTCGTTTAGGCCTTCTATATACCAACGGTGCGAGCGGGGCAAATAGCTTGTTGTAGCAAAGGCTGTATTTTCAAAACGAAATTGTGGCCCCTGATAATTAGCGTGAGGGGCTACGCCAGTAATTGCTTTCATGGTGAAATTGAGTATTGCACCATGCGAAACGATAAGATAACGACCTGATGGTCGCATAATTAAAGATTGTAGAGCTTGACCTGCGCGAAGAAATAGCTCCCAATCACCTTCACCGTTGTCGGCAAAAGTTTGGTAGGGATTTCTAAAACGTGGCTGGGGCATTTTTGCGCGTCCTACCTCATGTTTCATGCCGGTTAGCTTTCCGTTATGTCTTTCCATCCAGATTGGGTCGAATTCATCTATAGAAAGGTTGAGATTTTCAGAGATGATTTCTGCTGTTTCGCGTGTGCGACTGAGGGGGGAGGCAATGATGTAATCAAATTCACGTTTTTCTTTTTTCCAACGATCAGCGAGAGCATATGCTTGCTCGTGCCCTCGTTGGGTAAGAGGAAAGTCGCCTTGACCTTGAAAATAGCCTTCGGCGTTGCCTGTTGATTCGGCGTGACGAAGGAATACGATTTTGTAGCGGTTATCTTTTTTTGCCATAATTTTGATTTATTTCTCTTCTTCTACTAAGCGCAGGAGATATTCTCCGTAGCTATTAAATTTTAATTTTTCACCTAATTCACGAAGCTCATCTAAGCTAATAAAGTTCATTCTGTAGGCAATTTCTTCGGGGCAACTAATCATAAAGCCCTGTCGCTCTTCAACGGTTTGTACAAAGGTGGCTGCCTGCAAGAGAGTTTCATGCGAGCCAGCATCGAGCCATGCAACACCGCGCCCAAGCAATTGAACATGGAGTTCTTCTTTTTCGAGATAAATACGGTTTATATCTGTGATTTCTAACTCACCACGTGCAGAAGGGGTAAGGTTTTTAGCAAATTCAAGCACCTGATTATCGTAAAAATAAAGTCCAGGTACTACATAATTAGAGCGTGGATTTTCAGGTTTTTCTTCAAGACTAATTGCCTTGTAATTCTCGTCAAATTCTACTACACCATAATGTTGTGGTTCGCGAACTGCATATGCAAAAATTTGTGCGCCTTTTTTAAGTTTTGTAGCTTTGAGAAGTTGTGTCCATAAACCTGTACCAAAGAATATATTATCGCCTAAAATTAGGCAAACAGAATCATTTCCAATAAATTCTTTGCCTATATTAAAAACATCTGCAAGGCCGCGCGGCTCATGCTGCTCTGTATATGAAAATCTCATTCCCCATTGCTTTCCATCGCCTAGCAAACTTTGAAAAAGGGGCAAATGATCTGATGAGCTAATTATTAGGACCTCAGAAATTCCTGCTAACATCAACATTGAAAGCGGATAATAAATCATTGGTTTATTATAAACAGGCAGTAATTGTTTGCTGATGCTAAATGTAAGAGGGTAAAGTCGTGTGCCTTTGCCACCTGCAAGAATAATTCCTTTCATGAAGCCTCTTTATTGCTATTGCTGATAATTTTTATCGAGCCAAGCTTGATAATTTTTCTTTTTTAATATCTTTTCAACCCAATCCATATTATCTAAATACCACTGTACCGTTTTCTCTAAACCATCTGCGATAGTATAGCGCGGCTTCCAGCCTAATTTCTTTTCGATTTTGCTGGTGTCGATGGCATAGCGTCTGTCGTGCCCCAGACGATCACGAATGTGTGAGATAAGCGATGAATAGGGAACGGCAGTAGGTTGAAGTGTGTCCAGAATCGAACAAATTTCGTTTACAAGGACAAGATTTGTTGGCTGGTTTCCACCGCCTACATTATAAGTTTCTCCCATCTCTCCATCCTTCAAAACCAAATAAATGGCCTCACAGTGATCTTCTACATGTAACCAATCGCGTATCTGTAAACCATCACCGTAAATGGGGAGGGCTTTCCCATTGATAGCATTTAAAATTATTAATGGAATTAATTTTTCAGGGAATTGGTATGCACCATAATTATTTGAGCAATTTGTAATCGTAATAGGCAAGTCATAGGTATGAAAATATGCCCGCACGAGATGGTCTGAGGAAACTTTAGACGCAGAATAAGGAGAGCGTGGACTGTAAGGTGTGGATTCGTTAAACGCGGGATCATCAGCTGAAAGGGTACCAAAAACCTCATCGGTAGAGATGTGGTGGAAATGCCCGTTTTGCCCTTGGCTCCAGGCTTGTCGTGCGGCCTCAAGCAGTGTTGTAGTGCCCATCACATTTGTGTGCACAAACGGGACTGGTCCTAAGATAGAACGATCTACATGAGATTCTGCTGCAAAGTGGACAATGGTATCAATTTTATACTCTCGCATAAGGCGTCCGACTAATTCTGCATCGCAGATATCGCCTTGGATAAAATAATGTCGTTCAGGGTCAGGGAGATTTTTTAGATTTTCTAAACTTCCTGCGTAAGCAAGAATATCAAGATTGACAATTTCTATATTGGCTTCTTTCTTGAGTAGATAGCGCACAAAATTTGAGCCAATAAAACCAGCTCCGCCAGTAACGAGTATTTTTTTCATAGTTAGGGTTTAAGTATTATATCGGTATAAGCTCCAACTCTTTTTTCAGAATCCACAATATTTCCAAAAATATAAATCCGTAAGAGCGTGGTTTCTTTTAAATTGGGTAAGGAGGGGTAAAGAGAAAACTGATTGGTTTCATTAGGCGTGAGTAAGATATTTCCAAGTTTACATTCGGGTGGTGTATGAAAGACTTCTTCCCATATGCCTTTATTATAGATAAAAATTTTATTTTGATAATCAGGCCGAAACAAAATATCTTGAACACTGCTTGAATTTATTTTTAATTTGATAATATCATTAGTATGGGCAAACTTAGGTGCTCTGATAGAAAATGAGTCATTTAAGGTTTCGTAGGGGATTTCTAAAAGAGGATTTTGAGCTGGTATTTCAACTTTTGGGAAACAAGCAACAAGAAAGATAAAGATAAGAAAAATAAAATTCTTTTGCACGAGAGATATCAATCTTTTTTGACTAAATAAACAGGGCGACGTTTAACTTCTTGAAAAATATAACCGATATATACGCCAATAAATCCTATTAAGATCATTTGTAAACCAGCTACGATTAAAATGATAAACATTAATGAGCTCCAACCAGGAGCTAGTGTAGATGTCTCGCCTCTAATCCAAAACGAAAGCACATAGGTGAGTTCGGCTAGCGCCAAAAATAAGAGTAGTCCGCCAAAGCTAAGCCCAATATAGAGTGGGACGAGTGAAAAAGAAAAAATCGCATCTGTTGCAAGGGAAAGCATTTTGCGAAGAGAGTATTTAGAAACCCCTCCGCTTCTTTCATCTGGTTGATAAGGCAAAATAATTGTTGAGAAACCTGTCCAGGCAATCATACCGCGCAAAAAGCGATGGTATTCAGGCATTTCTTTTAATGCATCAACAGCTTGTCGTGACATTGCACGAAAATCAGCCGTCCCCTGCACAATTTTTGTGTTACTCATCTTATTTATAAGTTTATAAAACAAGCTGGATGTTTTTTTCTTAAGAGAACTGGGCTGATATTTGTCGATGCGTTGAGTTTGGACAATATCATATCCTTGAATAACTAACTCAATCATTTCTTGAAGCATTTCTGGGGGGTGTTGACCATCACCATCCATTGAGATAATAATTTCTGCTTTTGAAGCATCAATTCCTGCTGTGAGGGCGGCTTGATGTCCAAAGTTTCGACTTAATTCAATAAGATTAATACGACTATCATTGAGTTCATTTAATAATGTTGAAGTTCGATCGTTTGAGCCATCATTAACATAATATAGTGTGAATTGATAAGGCAATTTATCTATAACGGCACAAATTCGGGCATGAGTGTGCTTAATAATCTCTTCTTCATTATATACAGGAATAATTAAATCAACGTTTTTCTTTGGAATGGTGTTCATAAAAATTAAAACCTACTTTATTGAATATGGACAAATTTAGGTAGTAGAGGGTATTTTACCGTATTAAAGGAACAGAACGCAGAAAGATGAATCAATCTGCGTTCTGTTTTTTGTATATATAGTGTTTTTTAGGGAGTAGGACAATAGCCTAAGAAATCTTGAATTTCATATAAGAAAGCATTACTTTTTCCGAGAATACCTTCCATTGCAAGCCGTTGCCAAAGGGAGCAGAAAGTTGTGCGTAGTGCAGGGTTTTTATCTACGGCAATTTCTGTTAATAATTGAGCATCTTCATGACGTCCCAGGCGGGCATAGGCTTCAATGAATGGTAGATACTCTGCCGAATCTGCTGGTGCGTAAGGAATATTAAAAGCTATATCACCAAGTTTGGTAACTTTTTCCCAATCTCCAACCTGACGGGCAAGGTCAGCTTTTTCAAAATAATAGCACCAACTTCTTTCTGGCTCTTCACCAAAAAGCCATATAGGTGGATTAAAATCGTCATTATTTTTAGCAATAAAATCACGAGGATTAGAAAGTGGTAAAGCTGCTTCCAGAACGCGGGGTAAAGTGAGAGTGCCCATATTGGGATTTTCAATATCACGCGGGGCAATAAAAACATCTTTATCGTAGATGGGGTCAAGAATCCGCAAACAAGAGGGGGGAGAGAAATGTAAAAGAAGTATTTGGTTTGTATTTCCTGTAAAAGTCGCAGATAAATGATCTTTATAAACAGGCTCTCCCTTTTCTAGGGTGGGCAATTCTTCCCCAAGTCGCCCTGAAATATAAAAATAATCGTATTTTAGTTCACTGGTCGCTGGCTCTGTATCGTAAGCCCAGTTGACCAAAAAACTAAAGGCTTCATCATCATTATGGGGAAAAACGCCCTCGTCTTCAGCTAAAATCAAAGTTCCAGGGGTAATATTGGGGGCGCGCCAGAAAAGTTGCTGGGCAAAAAGCTGTTGTAGCCGCCACTCACTGCGATAAATATCGGCATTATGAATATGAGTTGTTATAGCAAGAGAAATAAGCAAAGCGGCTAAAGTAAAACGTTGCATCTCGTTTTTGATGAGTGAGAGTAGCCATGTGAGGAACATACTTACACCAAAAATATAGGGGAATGTAAAACGATCTTCAGGAAAAGTTAATTTGATTGGGAAATTGGCAATATAAAGAGGGACGCCAGCTCCGAGCATTAAAGCAAGAGACAGGAGGAGCCAATCCCAATCCGTTTTTTTCTTCTTAGATGCTTCAACTTCATACGTGACGAGAGACTTGAGAAAGTTTGCGAGAAGCAATGTGCCGGCGAGGAGAATTGCTCCCATAACGAGAACAAGCCTAGGGCTAAGTCCGATTTCAGGGCTGAAGGGCTGCATAAAGACTTTTTGCCATGCGCCCAAACTGACTATGGGAATCGCATCCCAGAGCTGTGTCCAAATCCCTGCAACAGAAATAGATATTTCTCCGACAGCGTAAATTGTGCTTTTATAGAGAAAAATGCGCCAGTATAAATATCCTAAAAGTAGCGCCAGATAAGGGGCGTAAAAAAGGGATACTTTTTTGATGCGTTCTTTGAGTGATGGGAGTGTGGGGCTGATTGCTAGCCACAAGAAAAAGGGGCGAGTGAGTTCAAGCCCAAAAAGATATTCGAGACCAAAAAGGCTGAGAAGGGAGATGATGAGGGCAATAATGGTTTTAGGAATACGAAAGCGAGGGCTTTTTATTGCCTGAACCATTAATACGATGGAGATGAAAAAAAAGAAAAGCTGAGTCCAAAAATACTGGTAGGTCACGGCGAGGGGAATTTGTGTAAGCCCTGGATAGACTAAAAAGAAGAGTGCGGTGAGCGTGTTTTGCCATCTTTTTTCGTTCCAAAGTGTCGTTAAAATCCACCAAAGAGCGAGTGCAGCTGCCCAACGTATGAATAGAAGATAAATTTGCCATGAAGCAGGTTTAAAGCCAATAATGGGTGTGAGCCATGCCTCCCAATAGGCGCGGATTGGCCGATTGACGGAAATTTGTGTAAAAATACCTTCGACACCAAGCTGGGCACGTGACCAAGAGAAGCCCCAATCATCCCAGTAATAGCCGTGTTGAAAGGCGAAAAGCCCGTAAGCGAGGATAGCGATAATGCCTAAGATGATGGGAAAGGCATATTTTTGAAGGAAGGTTTTTATAATAGTCATTTTTTTAGTGCTAGAGAGTAAATGTTTTGATTGAATGATAGACACGATAATTGAAGGGGGAATCTGGTTTTTGTCTCATAACGTGACCTGATGCTTGTTTGCCATTATTTCAACAGTTCGTTTGAGTTCGGCTTTTGTGCGCTCATCAGTCCAGCCCAAAGTTTCTTGAAGAATCACAGCTAGTTCCTCTAAAAGTGGGCGTGTTAGCATTCCTAGCTTTGCAATATGTGTGCGGCGTAAAATCAAATCGTCAAGCCGGGTTACTTTTTCTTGCATTGCTAAGAAGATAATTTCTCCTCGGCTATAGTTTGGATGTGAGACTAAAGGCATGTCATTATCTTTAGAAATAAACATTGCCACTTCTTCAACTCGTGTACCATAACGCTGATAAAGTTCATCTAGTCTATCAAGTGAGAGATTGGTCCACGCAGCAATCCCTTCTAATTGCTGTCTGCGTTCATCTTTTCTTTGTTCAAAATTGCGCCCACCACCAATGGCTAAAGCAACAGTGTTTTTTTTGCGTGTCATTTCTAAAAAATCTAATGCTTTATCCGTAACTTCTTCTGCGAAGGCTCTAAATGATGTCCATTTACCACCGACTAGTGAATAAATAGGGTAGCTTTGCCCTGTCCAAACCCCACTAAGCACTTGAATGGTGTGATTGCGAGAAATTTGGCCTGTTGTTTTTGCACCACTATATTCTAGAGGGCGCACACCTGAAAAGCGGAAGACGATTTGCTCTTCTGATACATGAATATCAGGAAAGACAGTTTTGAGCATTTCAAGGAAATAATTTACTTCTTCCTCTGTGCAACGGGCATCATCTGGATCTTCTATGGGGATATCAGATGTGCCTACTAAAACTTTGTCATGGAGTGGATATACGAGAACAATGCGCCCGTCATTGTTTTCAAAGAAGAATTCATGATCGCCAATAGCGGCGCGGAGTTCTGTGTTCTCGAGAACTAAGTGTGAGCCCTTCGTCCCGCCGATGAAACGGGCATTCAAGCCCAAAGTCGCGTTTGTTTCGTCAATCCATGGTCCTGCAGCGTTGATAACAAGGCGAGGTCGAACGTCGAAGACATCTCCTGTTAGCTCATCTTTCAAGCTAAGAAAGTTTAGTTTTCCACCGATTACTCGGGCGTAGTTTAGAGCGTGTGCATCGGGGCTGTCTGCTTCTGCATCGAGGAGCAACTCGATGGCAAGGCGTTCAGGTTCGGTTATCGCGCCATCATAATAAGTGGCGGTATAACGAATTTTTGGATTTAGTCGTGCCCAACGGCGCAATGATTCTTTTCGTGTTGAGATTTTATGCTTCGGTACAGTTTTTTGTCTATGTGTGAAGGCATCGTAGAGAATTAGCCCAATTTTGATAACTATAGCTCCGCGTTCGGAGGGGCGGTCTAGCAGATTGAAGAATTTGAGGGGGGCATTGAGAAGCCCTGAAAAAACTTTAAAGATGGGAATGGTGGTAGGGAGAGGGCGAATAATATGAGGTGCGTTTTTAAGCATGCGATTGCGTTCTTGAACAGCTTCTTTTACAAGATCAAACTCTCCATTTTCAAGATAGCGAATGCCACCATGTGCCATATGTGAAGATGCTGCGCTTGCGCCTGACGCAAAATCGGCACGATCAACGAGGAGGGCTTTTACTCCGTTAAGTGATAAATCGCGAAAGGTTGCAATGCCATTGATGCCTGCTCCAATAACGAGGACATCGAGGTCTGGTGATGATTTCAGGAAAGAAATAAGTTCTTTACGTTTCATAATTTTTATACCAAAAAGAAATGAAAAACATATAGAGAATTGTACCGTATTCTTAGTAAACCTTGTGGCTCTTTAGAAAGCCCTGTTTAGATTGAGCGTATATATTAAAAGCGAAGAATTCTTTAAAAAAACAGGATAATCCATTGGTAATGGGCTGTGGCAGTGCCGTATTTTCCAGTGATATAATGCGGCAGGTTAGAAATATTATGAAAATAAAAAAACTTTTATTCTTTAGTTTACCGCTCCTTTTTGTTCTGCTTATGGGGCTTTCGTTATCGGCACAGGCCGCTCCCTCTTTGCAGACTGATGGATTTCTTACGCCAACTGCTGGGCCCGATGGCCGGATCATTTATACTGTGAGTCAAGGGGATAGTTGCCAGCGCATTGCTACTCTTCACAATATTAATATCAATCAGCTTCGTTCTCTTAATCCTGTGCTTGATGATGATGAATGTACTGTAGTGATAGGACAAAAATTAATGGTTGGCGTTGGTGGTCCTGCAGGTGAGCCTACTTCCACACCTGGTGCATCCCCAACACCAGCACAAAATCTGCCTACTCCAACTCCTTTTGCTGGGACGACGGAAATTTGTGTGATTCTTTTTGAAGATATCAACGGTGATGGTCTTCGACAGGAAGTTGAGTTTGGATTGGCAGGTGGTGCAATTAGTGTTACTAACACGCTTGGCGGCTATTCAAAAACACAGGATACCATAAGCGAAATTGATATTGAAACAGATGAGCCAGCTTATATCTGTTTTGGTAAAAAAGATCCAAATCTTGAAGAAATTCCAGAAAGCGAAAAGTTGCCAGAAGGGAAATACACGGTTAGTTCGGCCATCCCAGATGGTTATAACCCAACAATTAATCTTAGCTATTCTATAGAAGTTAAGGCTGGCGAGCGAGCATTTATTGCTTTTGGTGCACAGCGCCAAGAGGCTGCGCCAGAAGTCCTTGCTGAGAGTGGGGATTCCTCTGCTTTATTAGGCATATTGGGGGTGCTTTTGCTATTTGGTGGCGGCGGGCTAGGGTGGTACGCAATGCGCGCGAATAAATCATCATCTAAGATGAGGTATAAGTAAAAAAACAGAGCCAGCTAAATGCTGGCTTTTTTATTCATTTTTTGAAAGTGAGAGTAGAGAGAAGTAGAATTAGAGTTCCATAAGACTACCTAAAATACGCTTGACTTTCATCTAGTGCTTTGCGTAGAATAGGATATGTCTGTTATAGGAAAAAGACATATTAATATTCTGGGGGAACTCTTAGATTTATATAAATACAGGTAAAAAATGGACTATAAAGATTATTATGAAATTTTAGGGGTTGAGCGAAAAGCCAGTCAGGATGAGATTAAGAAAGCCTATCGCAAGCTGGCGATGAAATATCACCCTGACAGAAATCCAGATAATAAAGAAGCAGAAGAAAAATTTAAAGAAGTAAATGAAGCGCATCAGGCTTTAGGTGATCCGAAAAAGCGTGCGCGTTATGACCAGCTTGGTTCATCTTATTCGCAGTGGCAACAGCGTGGTGCTCCTGGTGATTTCAATTGGGGTAATTGGGCGGGTGGCGCACCGCGCGGGGGGGGGAGAGGCGTTCAATATGAGGATGTCTTTGGTGGAGCAGGCGGGATGGGCGGAATGTCTGACTTCTTTGAAGCAATTTTTGGAATGGGAGGGGCAGGAGCAAGCCCAAATCCAGGTATGTCCCGTCAGCGTTTTGAGCAGCCAGTGAGTATTTCGTTGGCAGAGGCGTATGAGGGAGCTATCCGTATTTTGGAGAGTGAAGGAAAGCGAGTCCAGGTTAAGATTCCCGCAGGTGCTAAAACAGGAACAAAAGTGCGCGTTAAGGGGAAGGCTCCTGGTGGCGGTGACTTATATCTTAAAGTGACGGTTGATAAAAATATCAGCTTTGAACGTAAAGGTGACGATTTACATACCGAAACCGAGATTGGTGCCTTTATTGCAATGCTCGGTGGAAAAACACAGGTAAAGACTCTCAATGGTAACCTTTCGCTCACTATTCCTGCTGGAACACAACCAGAGCAGATGATGCGTTTGTCTGGGCGCGGGATGCCAAAATTACGAAATCCAAAAGAAAAAGGTAATTTATATGTGCGCGTGAAGGTAAAAATTCCTAAAGAATTGAGTGAGGAGCAAAAGAAGTTGCTTGGTGAAGTATGGGGAAAGAAATAGTTTGCTTACATCGTCTAAAAGAGCAAAACTTTAAAATTTTGGAGAAAAAATGAAAAAAATATTGGTAATTTTGACCCTACTTGTTTTAGCTATTATTTCTTGTCAGGTCGCTAGTTTTTCGGAAGTGCCTGCTGAAGTTGTTCCTACCGCAACAAGTAATATAAGCACAGATTCTTCAGAAATTTATGCCCCCGCGCCTCTTTCAGGAAGCCTAACAGAGCTTTATGAAAGGGCGCTGCCAGGTGTTGTTTCTATTCGTGTTTTTTCTGAGACTGGGAGTGGCGTTGGTTCTGGATTTCTTTTTGATGAGCTAGGCCATATTATTACAAATTTCCATGTTGTTGAGGGTGCAACTGAGGTGGAGGTAGATTTTTCAACAGGCTATAAAACTTATGGAACTGTGATTGGCACAGATTTAGACTCGGATTTAGCGGTGGTTAAAGTGGATATACCTGCTGAAGAATTGCACCCCTTGCCTATTGGTGATTCAGATTTGCTCCGTGTTGGGCAAACTGTTATTGCTATCGGCAACCCTTTTGGTTTGAGTGGCTCGATGACTACAGGTATCGTTTCTGCATTGGGACGGACTCTGGATTCTATGAATAATGCACCTGGGGGTGGGTTTTTTACAGCGGGTGATATTATCCAAACCGACGCTGCAATTAATCCTGGCAATTCTGGTGGCCCGCTTTTTAATGCCAATGGTGAAGTAATTGGTATTAATCGCGCTATTCGTACAACAAACTTTTCAGATGACGGTGATCCTGTAAATTCAGGAATTGGATTTGCGATTTCTATAAATATCGCTCGACGTGTTGTCCCGAGTCTAATAGAAAAGGGCGTCTACGATTACCCCTATATGGGAATCTCATCAATTAGCGACCTTAATTTGCATAGCATTGAAGTGTTAGAGCTTCCTCAGCAAACTGGAGCTTATGTAACGGCTGTTACAGCTGGTAGCCCTGCCGATAAGGCTGGCGTGCAAGGTTCACGTGATAATGGCGAGGGTATCCCTCTTGGAGGAGATTTAATTATTGGGATTGATGGACAAGAAATTATCCAGTTTGATGATTTGTTGAAATATCTAATTAATCATAAATCGCCGGGAGACTCGGTCAACTTAACTATTCTGCGAGGTAATGAAGAAATTACAGTTGAGTTGGTTTTAGAAAAGAGACCATAAAAAATATTAATCAGTATAAATTAAAGGAGAACTAAGCACCTAATTGCATATTTTGCCAAACCCAATACCTATAATAAGGAGTGATTATGTTAAGCGACAAGGCTATAAGCGAATTGCTAGATTATAAAAGCGACCACCCTATTCTCAGTATTTACTTGAATATTGCAGAAAAAGCCCCAGATGCCTATAAATTGACCTTACGCTCCATGCTAAAAGGGGTAGATATGCCAGAAGATGCAGAGGCAATCACCCGCTATATTGAACACGAGTTTTCAAGAGAAGGGCGCAGTGTTGCTATTTTCTCTTGTGTAGCAGAAAAGTACTTTCGCGCTTATCCGCTTTCTGTACCTGTACACAGCCGTATCCATATCGGAAGCAACCCCTACGTACGTCCGCTCGCAAATATTCTTGATGCCTACGGTGCTTACGGAGTTGCCCTTGTTGATAAACAAGGTGCTCGTTTCTTCTACTTCCATATGGGTGAATTGATTGAACAAGAAGGTGTGCTTGGCGAAGAAGTTCATAAGGTTCGCGGCGTTGAGAGTAGCCAAAATATGGTCAAGCGCAACCTTAAAGAATCCGCAGAATTTGCAATGGATTTCTTTAGCGAGAAGAAGGTACGCCGCATCCTTATTGGTGGGACAGATGAAAATGTGGCACAATTCAAAAATAATTTACCTAAAACATGGCAAAGTCTTATCGTTGGCACCCTTTCTTTGGGGATGACGGCGAATCATCAGGAAATTTTAACTGAGGCGATTAAGATTGGCTCAGTAGCAGAAGAAAAACGGGAAACGGGACTCGTCCGTCAAATGATCACCGCCGCATCGAAACACAGCGATGGGGTGTTGGGCTTGCGTGATACACTCCGGGCGGCTCGTGAAGGCCGCATCCAAACTTTACTCGTGGACGAAAATTTCCACGCTGCTGGATATAAATGTGATGGATGTGAGCATCTCACTGCCGAAAACCTAGAGACTTGTCCCTTCTGTGGTGAAAGCTTTACCGAAATCCCCGATGCATCCGAGATGGCCGTGCGCCGCGTTATGCTGGCTAGTGGCGTTGTAGAAATTGTACGCGACAACGCCGAGATGGCAAAAGCAGGGATTGGTGGGCTCCTGCACTATTAGATAATTTAAAAGAAAAAACGGGTTGCTATTGCAACCCGTTTTTTCTTTTAGCTCTTAGTCGTTCAATTTTAGCTTCTAAATCTTTCTTCTTCCCAAACGTCTGCCCTATTATGATAGGCACCATTTTCCCAATAGCCGAGACGGTCTGAAGTCATAAACTCAAGGGAGCGAAGCCATTTAGCCCCTTTCCAAAAATAGGGAGAAGCTAGTCCCTCCATCTTTTCTGGTATATGGCCAATCACCCCACGTAGTGGGTAGCCATGATCTGGGGTGAGCGGCTTGCCGTCAAAATGAGTGGCAAGCAAGAAACTCTCTTGCAAAGCAACTTCTAAGGGAAGATTAGTTGTATATCCATGCTCTGTGTGTTGCATAACATGCGTAACATTAGGCTTGAGTTTTATCAACTTAGCGTCAATCATTGCCTTAAGCGAGACACCCTCCCAGAGAGTATCGGCTTTGCTCCAAGTTGTAACGCAGTGAATATCCATTAAGACTTGAGTACGGGGTAAATATTGAAACTCATTCCAATCCCAGCTTTTTTCTTCTTCAACCTCACCCCAAACTCGAAAATCCCAAGTTGTGGGAGTGAAGGGTGGGATAGGCCCCACATGCAAAACAGGAAATTTCAAGGTCAGTGATTGCCCTGGTGGCAAACGATTTTCTTCGCGAATACGTTCTTCTTCTTTGCGCCGATCTGAGTTACTCATAAGTTATATTCTCCAATCCGAAAATTATACCAATAAGAAGAAAAACACTATCTTTTTAAAAATTACCTTTAGCTAAAACTCAAAACTCTCCCCTGCAGCCAGAACCACCACTTTTGCTTCTGTTTCTGCTTGTACTTTATCTGCCCAAGAGATAGGGTTTTGGGCGATTAACTCCCAAGTATTATAGTGAATAGGGATAACGACTTTAGGGCGCAAGAGTTTCACTGCACGCAAAGCATCGTCGGGACCCATTGTGAAATTATCACCTATAGGCAACACAGCTAAATCAATGCCTTCATCACCAATGAGTTGCATATCACCAAATAGGCCGGTATCTTGCGCCATATAGATTTTTTTGCCATCATTTGTGGTCAGCAAAAAGCCAGCAGGATTGCCTCCATAGCTTCCGTCGGGGAGTGCAGAGCCATGTAAGGCCTGCGTTAGTTTGAGATAGCCAAAGGGATGCGTGAACCCGCCGCCAATATGTTGTGGATGGACTTTTTCGACTCCCTGTGTGCTCAGCCAATTTACGATTTCAAAATTTGAGATAACTTTTGCCCCTGTCCGCCCGGCGATGGCGACCGTGTCTCCAACGTGGTCACCATGACCGTGACTGATGAGGATAAAATTGGCATCTACCGCATCCGCGCTTGTTGATGCTATGGGGTTGCCTGTGAAAAATGGGTCAATGAGAAGTTTGTGGCCATCAGTTTCTACGCCATGTGTTGCGTGTCCGTACCATGTAAATTTAGTCATATAGTGCCTCCTCTGGGTGGGGTTTAGTGCATCTGCGTTTCTTTTGCAAAATTCTGTTTTTAAAACGGAAGCAAGCCAAAATTCGCACAGACATCTCTAATCCGAATAAAATATAATTTCAGTATAGTCAAAATGGGTGGAATGTCAAAGTCCTTAGGAAATTATCAAAATCCAGAAGTTTTTGACAGAAAAAATCCTGAAAGCTGATACAATTACGCTTATCTAAAAAAAATAAAAAGAGTACCTATGTCTATAAAAAACAAATTCAAAACCCTTCTGCCCTCCAAATTACGTGACCAATTGCGTATTTATGCTTATCGTGCTGAAACCGTTGCGCGCCGGCCTCGTTTTTCTGAGGTAAATGCACCAACGAATGGTTGGCCTATTTTGCTGGGCATTTCCTTCCCGAAAAGTGGCACGCATTTGTTAAACCAAATTTTATTAGGTTTTTCTGAATTTGCTCCTTTTGCACATCATATCCCTGTTAGTTTTGCTTCTTACGATGGGGATACAGGGCGCAAAAAGAGTGAGGGTGAAGCTTTTGCCTATTTGGATTCTCTGCGACCTTTAGACGTGACTGCCGCGCATCTCTTGGCTTGGGGTGCGGTTGTGGAGCGTGTTGCGTCTCCGGCTTTTGTGCCTTTCTTTATCTTCCGTGACCCGCGTGATGTAGTTGTCTCACACGTTTTTTATATCGCCGAGATGTTGCCTGACCATCATCATCACAGATATTATGCAGAAGAACTTCATACTTTTGAAGAACGCCTCACCGTCAGTATTATGGGACTTCCAGACGCAGGTGTTGAATTCCCTAATATCGCCGAACGTTTTGCACTCTATACTAATTGGCTCGAACGCCCCGAAGTTTTGCCTCTTCATTTTGAAGACTTTATTCATAATCGTCGTCAAATATTGGGCAAAGTTTTCGATCATGTAGCCAAACGTATCCCTAATTTAACCATAGAGCGTGAAAAAGCAATTGATATCCTCGAAGAAAGCATTAACCCCAAAAAATCCCCCACTTTTCGTTCTGGAAAAACCGGTGAATGGAAAAAATACTTCACGGATGAACATAAACGTATCTTTAAAGAAGTGGCAGGTGATTTATTGATAAAGTTAGGATATGAGGAAGATGGAAATTGGTAGAGCATGAAATGTTCTGTAGTAGTACGCGCCTTTAATGAAGCCAAAGATATTGGCCGTTTGCTTGAGGGGATAAAGCAACAAAATCTCGAGAATATTGAAGTGATTCTCGTAGATTCTGGCTCTACAGATGCGACTGTTGCCATAGCAGAAAGTTTTGACGCAAAAATTGTTCATATCACGCCTGAAGAGTTTACCTTTGGGCGTTCGCTTAATTATGGTGTAGAGGCTGCAAGGGGAGAGTTTATCGTAAATATCAGTGCACATTGTTATCCCGTTTATCCCGATTGGCTGGAAGAATTGCTAAAGCCTTTTGAAGATGAGAAATTAGCAGTTAGTTACGGGAAACAACGTGGAGGGGTAACAAATCAATATTCTGAGCATCAATTTTTTAAGCAATATTTTCCTGATATATCTCAACCGAATCAAGGACATCCTTATTCTCATAATGCGAATGCCGCTATTCGTAAATCTCTTTGGGAAGAACATCCATATAACGAAGCATTAACTGGTCTTGAAGATTTAGCTTGGAGCAGTTGGGCGATGGAAGAAGGTTATAGCATTGCTTATGTTGCAGATGCAGAGATTATCCATGCGCATGATGAGAAGCCAGCTCAAGTTCATAATCGGTATAGACGAGAAGCGATAGCAATGAAAGCAATTTTACCGAAGAGTACCTTCTCGCTCTGGAATTTCCTTCGTCTTTGGCTCAGCAGCACTTATTCCGATTTGGTACAGGCAAAACGTGAAAAGGTATTAAAAGAAAATTCGTGGAGCATATTTTGGTTTCGCTTTTTACAGTATCTAGGGACTTATCAAGGCTATAATTATTCAGGTCAAATAGATGCGCAGCTTCATCAAGGTTTTTATTATCCGCCAGGTATTCTTTCAGAGAAAACGCCGGCACCACGAACTGTTGAGCCAATAGCATATGAAAACTAATCTGAAATTAGCTATTCTTTATGATGCGAATATCTCTGTTTTAGGCGAAGAAGGTGCTGGGAAAAACAGAATATCTTTTTGCAAACTAGATTGTGAAAACTGCACTCTTATTTTCAAAGCTTGAATTTTACTCTCTATAAGGATAAAAAATGCTCCTAAGATTTAAAAAAACAATTACGCTTTTTGTTAGCCGCCATCCATTATCATCTCAAATGATACCCTTTTTGATTTTGGGTATTGCTCTTCTCGCCTTCAGTATAAAGACCTTAAATACAGGTTTTTTTCATGACGACTGGCATCATGTTTACTATGCTTATAATTTTGGCTTAGATGGATTAAAGCAGTTTTTGTTTTTTGATAGTCGTCCACTTGCATATATTGTTTACGGTCCTCTTTTCTCTTCCTTAGGGGTAAACCCAAGAAATTGGCATCTTCTAGTTTTATTCTTACGGTTTTTTACGGTAGCAGTATTTTTCTGGAATCTTAATCTTATTACCCGAAAATTTCAAAAGCAAAACGGTCTAATCGCCTTATTATTTTTGATTTATCCTGTATTTCAGGTACAACCTAACTCAGTATCATACGCTTTGCATTGGGTCACTTATTTGGTTTTTATGCTGTCGCTGCTTTTTATGATCTTAGCTATTCGCAATGTGAAGTTTCGTGTTGTTTTTACTGTAATTTCCCTACTACTTGAAGTCTTTCACTTGCTTATGCTCGAGTATTTTGCGGGGGTTGAGCTCATTCGCATCTTTTTGATTTGGTATCTTCTAAGAGATAATCTAGTGAAGACTCGTCTTAAAAAGGCCCTTGTATATTGGGCCCCTTACTTAGCGATATTGGCAGCTTATACTGTTTTTCGTATATCCTATTCAAGGTTATTAGGGTATGACCGGAATTCGCCCGTGATTTTATTAGGGTTGCTTTCTACGCCCCTTGATTCAATCTTGTTTTTAGTTCAATCTGCTATCAGGGATTTAGTAGATATTCTTCTAACAACATGGAGCGAGACCTATAACCCTGCTTATATAAATTTTTCTGTATTTACGAATATTTGGATATGGGCTTTTGCGGGATTAGTTAGTCTTATAAGTTGGGTGTTTTTTGCCTTTATCCCCGACCAGGAACATAAGGAAGAAGAACAAAGAGTATGGGCGAAAACCCTGGTGTTTTTAGGGTTTATTTTCGTCATACTGAGCTTCCTTCCAACCTGGCTTACGGGGCGAACTTTTTTTGATATCTACGATCTTTTTGATGATCGTTTTGCTTTGCCTGCGATGTTTGGCGCAAGCATGATTTGGGGTGGTGCAGTATTCTATCTAATAAAAAAACCTGTACATTCATATATCATAACCTTTATTTTGATTGGGCTTGCCGTTGCCCTCCAGTTGCGTACAAATACTGAATACTCACAAAGCTGGGATAAGCAATCTAAATTTTATTGGCAATTATATTGGCGAGCTCCTTATATAGAGCCAGAAACAGCCTTTATCTCTGAAGGTGAAATATTTATGTATATGGGCACTCACCCAACTATGTATGCTATCAACACGCTTTATGGGCAAAACGATGATGTTAAGACTTTTGATTACTCTT
>JABGQV010000117.1 GCA_018648655.1 Anaerolineae bacterium
TAGAGGCCATCTGTTTTAGTGGGGGCAATGCGTAGGTATCGGGTATCTTTATCTACTACAAAGATAACGTCGTCCATTGCCGAGAATAAGGTGCGAAGCTCTAATTCTGCTTGTTTGTTTTCTAGTGCAGAAGAAACCTGGCTGCCTATAAAAGCGAGAGTGTCTCTATTTTGTTCAGTAAGTCTAATCTCAGGGTTATAGGATTGAATAGCCATTACACCCATAGGCTTATCACCTACTTTTAGTGGGACGCCTAACCAATCTACGCCTCGGGAGCCTCCTGCAGCAACTTCTCCTGTAGCTTCTAACGCGTCTAGTGTTTTATCTGTAGCAAGCAGAGGAATACCTGTGCGTAAGACGTAACTAGTGAGCCCTTTACCTGGTTTTTGTGGAGCCCATGCAGTATCATGCTCATCTACATAATATGGGAAGTTTAGTAAATCTTGCACTTCTTCATATAAGGCAATATAAAAATTATCTGCTGGCATTAATGTGCCCACGACTTGATGTATTCTTTTTATCAGCTCTTCTAGACTAGAAGTATCTAGTGCGGCGTTAGAAATAGTAGAGATTGCTATTTGGATAAGTTCGTTGTGTTTGCGTTCTGCGATATCCACAATGCTAGCCCGAATTAATGTGCGAGTGGCATCGGGGAGTTGTACTAAGCGGACTTCACTAAAAACCTCATGTCCTTTTGCATGCAGATGCGTCCACTCAAATACAGGGGTATCGCCATCTAAAGCCATTTGAATTTTTTTCACTGCAAGGTCTTTAGAGATGGAACCATCAGGTTGTTTTTCTGGGCTAAGGTCTGCAGGGCCTACTTTTAGAATTTCACTTTTATTTAAACCATATAATTGCAGAGCATTCTCATTTGGCTCTATAAATAGACCGGTATCCATATCTATCATAATAACGGCTTCTGGCGCATTTTCTACGATAACACGTGCGCGAGCTTCGCTTAATTGGGTTTTATCAAAGAGACGTGATGTTTCAATGGAAGTGCTAACTTGTAGCAAAATAGTTTGAATTAAGTCTATTTGATTTTTGGAGAGAGTTTTTTGAGGAGAATCAAAATCAACACCAAGTGTTCCGATAGTTTCATTACCAGCAAGCAAGGGGAAAATGACAAGACTCTCTGTTTTTCTCTTTTTCAGAACATCTTTGATACTTGCTGTTAGCGGGTTGTTTTGAACATCAAGCACAGAGAGTGGTTTTTGGTCTTTTAAGACTTTTATGCCGGTTGGGTTATTCTCTAAACTAAGCTTTAGCCCTAAATCTTTAGGGCTTGGCGGAAAATCAGCGGTTAAGATTAGGTTCTTTTTTTCTTCATCAAGTAGGGCTATACCAACATGAAGGGCATCACTTATTTCTGCAACTTGTTGTGCTATATATTGCAAATCACCTTGCGTTTCTAAGGTGCTAGAAACTTGTGTAACTATTTTATTTACAAGAGCCAGCTCTTTTCTACGTCTTTCTGTTTCTTGAAATAGACGCGCATTTTCTAGTGCTAGAGAGAGTTGCTCGGTCACTTGCTGAACAAGCATTTTTTCTTCACTATCCCACTCACGCTCAGGGGTGTCATCAACGATCTGAATTGTCCCCCACGAATCTGTATCCACGCGCAGAGGCAAGCTCATCGTCGCGTGTGAATCGCTCATATCCACTTCCACATTAAGTGAATTGGATTTTATCTTTCTGTGTTTTTCTGAGGAAAGGGCTATATCTAATTGAGGCAGTTTTTGAGTGACGCCAAGTTTTGTGCGTCGTGATTCCTCAATTGCCTTTTCTTCTTCTTTGATATTATCAAAGAGTTTATCGAGACGGTTGCTTATCTGTTTCTTTGACATATTCGATTAGCTCCTGTGCCAAAATACGATATTGTTTGGCACCGCGAGTGTTTGATTTGTATTCGGTGATTGGTAGCCCAAGAATGGGACTTTCGCGCAGTTTAGTATCAATCTCTACAAGGCTTTTGAAAAGTCCATCTCCAAAAGTGTTTTCTAATTGAGCTTGTATAGTCCGGTGAGATCTATTTCTGCGGTCGAGCATAGTAATTAGAATTCGGTAGGCTAAAGGAGAGTTGTTGCTGCCACGCACTTTTCGAACTAAGGTCATCATATTTCTGAGGGCATAAGCTGAAAAATACTCTGCTTGGGTGGGGATAACGAGAAGATTAGCCGCGTTTAAGGCATTTAATGTTACTGCACCAAGAGCAGGGGGGCAGTCTATTAGTATGAAATCGTATTTCATTGGCTGCGATGCAAGAATTGCGTCAGCAAGACGGGTAGCGTAATTGAGGTGGATGGGCAAGAGTTGTTCAGCGCGTTCCATTTTCTTGCTAGAGGGCACAATCTCTAAGCGATTGATATTGCTTTTTTGCCAAACATTTTCAAGAGGAATATTCTCAAGCAATATATCACTTGATGTCAAAGTTGCACCACCCGGCTCAAAGCCTAAGGCTAGAGTTAGGTTTGCTTGTGCGTCTAGATCTACCAAGAGGACTTGGTAGCCTTTTTCTGCTAATGCGGCACCGAGGGATAAAGTGGTCGTGGTCTTGGCTACTCCACCTTTTTCATTCGAAACGGCGATTGTATAAGTCATTTTTTTGCCTCGCTCTTAAATTTTGGCTTCTTACCGTTAATTGGGCTTTTTTCTTCGTGAGTATTTCTTAGGTAATTATTTGTTTCAAGACTTAGTGGTCAATTCAACTTTACTTGCACCTAGAACATTTTTCAGTTCTTCTAGTGCTGTTTCAATCATATCTTGTGGATCGTTGGTGCTTCGAATTTTTGTTGTGATTTGAGAAACGAGACGTTCGCGACCAGCGCGGCGGGTTGTTTCTTCAAGTAGACGTGCATTTTCTAATGCTAATGCTGCGCGGTTAGCTATAGCTTGTACTAATTCTTTTTCATCGGCGCTAATTTTTTCTATAGGTGTATCTTTTGTGATGTCAATATAGCCAATGATTTCTTTGTGAACTTGCACGGGTATTGAGATTGTCTGTGCTGATTTTACTGGGCTTTCAGCCTTGTTTTCTGACAATGTCCTTGCAGTTTTATTTTCGTAGTGATAGCTCTGTTGGCGTTGGACCGCTCCTAGTTGTTCCCACGATTGGTGAATATATTGACGAGAGACTGCATGAGCTTCGGCGAGGGTGACTTGGGTTATATCTGATTGGCGAGCGTTTTCAATAGCAATTGCTACTTGATTTGCTAAAGATAGAAAAATGTCAACTTCTTCTTCAGAGAAAATAATATCGCGCGTTGTCTGTATATCTAGTGCGCCAATAATATCGTTAGCAACCTTGAGAGGCAGAGCAATTTTTGATCGTGTTTCAGGGAGGCTAATTTCATAATCGGGGTGATTCTCATCAAGCTCATGAGCAACTTGAGGTTGGATATTTTTTATAGCGCGGGCAATGAAGTTATGCCTTTTAACTTCAATCTGATATTCACGTGCGAGCATTTTTTTACCAGCAACACTGTTTGCTGCTTCTAGTGAAGCGATTTTTTTATCATCATCAATGGAAAAAATACCAACATGATAAAAATTAAACCCTGCGCTAATTTTTTTTGTGATTTCTGGCAAGAGTGTCTCTAGGTTTTGTGTTAGCGAAATTGCCTGTGAAACTTCAGTAATTGTTCTTAGGCGAGCGGCTTGTCTTTGCGTTTTTTTTGATATTTTTTCTAGCTCAGATGTATGTTTCTGTAAATTGTCTTGTAATTGGAGAAGTTCTTTATTTTGAGTAAGCAAACTTTTTTCGTTTTCTTTTAAGGCAAATAAACTTTTTTCAAGATCTGTTACTGTGAAGTAGATAATTACTTGAATCAACACAAAAACAGCAGAAATGCTAAAGGTATTTGCTATAAGAGAGTCTTTTACAGGAACCAAGTATCCTGTTTTCTCAGCATAAAAAAGTGCGCCTGCTGAAAGAATGCTAAGCCCTGTAAGGCCAATAGAAATGCGCGTATTCCCTAATAAACTAGCAAGAAAAATAAGAATAATATAAATCATTATTCCTACATCGCGTACACCTTCACCAACCCATGCTAAATAGGTTAGGCTTATCCAAAATATTGAAATTAGTAGTATGGCGGTGAAAGCGACTTTCCCGCTGCGTATCAGAAAATACATGCCTAGTAACGATAGGGCAATAAGAGCAAAAACGATATTGATGATAAGCGCGTATTGTCCACTTATAAGAAAAACAATAAGCAAAATAAGACTTGTGTTGATAATAGCGTTTAAGTATCGCGCTGCTCTTGCCTTTTCTTCATCTTCAAAAATAGGCGGAGCGAATATTTTTCTGAAACTTTTTAACATAGCTCTCCCTTATTTTTTTGCTTTATTATTTTCTTTGGCTTCAAGAGTTCTGTTTTCGGATGAATTGGCTAGCCTAAAACTAACGGCCGAGTTACCTAAGGTTTCACCAAGTTCTTGAACTGTAGTTTGTATGATTGTATCCATTTGAATAGATGCACCGATTTTTGTTGATATATTGCCAATAATGCTTTCTCGTACAGCACGACGTTTACTATCTTCTAATAGACGAGCATTTTCCATGGCAATGGCCGCACGATTTGCAATGGCACTAATTAGTTCCACATCTTGGCTTTTATATTCTTTTTCTGTGTCTCGCATACGAATTTTGAAAATGCCAATTATTTCGTCACGTAGTTTTACGGGAATCCTTAGCATGGACCCTTTGGAGGCACTTTTGGCTTCTTCTTTAGAAAGCGGGTAAGTGCTTCCTTTTGTATAGCGGTAACCAGTTAGTTCTTCTGTCTGAGAGATGCGACTCCATTCCTGTTGGACATAAAGTCTTGAGAGCTCTTCTGATTGTTCTAGGGCAGCTTTTGTGATTTCGTATTGACGAGCATTTTCAATGGCTATTGCTACTTGGTTGGCTAGTGTTCGAAATACCTCGTCGTCTTTGTGTGTAAAGGCAGCTTCTTTTTCGCTTTGGATATCAAGGACGCCAATAATCTCGGAGCCATATTTGAGCGGTATGGCGATTTCAGTACGCGTCTCAAGGAGATCAGCGTGTGCTAAATAATTGGGATCAAACTCAACGTCACGGACGATGCGGGAAATCCCGTCTTGTGCGACGTGCCCAACAATGCTTCCTTTGCCTAGACCGAGCTCATACCGATCTTGGAGCATCTGGTTTTCGGTTCTGTTACTTGATGCTTCTAAGATAACCTTTGTTTTGTTTACGTTTAGGAGAAAGATGCCAACATGATAAAAGTTGAAAGTTTGCCTAATTTGTTGTGAAATCGTTGGAAGCAGCTCTTTTACGTTTTTAATTAAGGATGATGCTCGTGCTACGTCAGCAATGGCTTGTAATTGTTGGGCGCGATTTTCTAGCTCTGTTGCTGTGGTTTTTAGTGCTAAAGTGCGCTCATCTACTTGTTTTTCCAGTGTAGATTTGAGGATATTTAATTCTTTATTTGCTTCAATTTGAGTTTTTTCATTTGTTTTTGCAGCTTCTGCGGCTTGGTTTAATCGTCTAATAAGAAATGTAGTAATTAGGGCTGTAGAGAGATTAAGTATAGTAAAAATACCGGCATCTTTAGTATCCAGGAATGATGATACGGGGGTAACTAGATAATGGTTGAGTTCTGCATAGCTAATACCTGCAATGACCAAAGTTGTGATGATGCCAAATATAATTGCTCCTCTTCCTCCTAATAGAAGACCAGCAAGAAGGGCAACAGCTGGAAGCCCGACAACAGTTGCGTCACGAACACCTTCCCCTTCAATAAGAAAGTAGCTTAGGAGAAGAAAAGTAGCGGTGGGAGTAATGATGCGGGCGGGAAGTAGAAAGTTTTTTGAAAAAACAAGCATTAAGCTGACTAAAAGTAATGCAATCGTAAACATTAAAATATTTCTACCCATTTGCCTATGGATTAAATCAAAGGTAAGTGCTGCGATGATGGTAACCATAAGGATGAGCGTACTTGTGATTACTGTCCCACGGAAGCGTTTATCTCCATTGCTTGTGGGGTCTTGTGTGGGTTGTGTATTCGTTGACATAATACTCTCAATTATTTAGCAGATAGTGTAGGGTCGATAATTTCAAATATGACTTCTGGGCTATCGAGTGCATTGCCTAGTTCTTGTGCCGTAGTTTTTAGAATACTATCTAACTGAATAGATTCTCCGATTTTCGCTGTAATTTCTGAAATAATTGCTTCTCGCTGAGCTTTATGTTGTGTTTCACTAAAAAGTCGGGCACTTTCTAAGGCAACGCTAATTTGCTCTGAGATTGCTTGTGTTATTTCAAGTTCTTCTTGTGTCCATGGCTCTGCACCTTTACTTTTGCGTATTCTGATGCCACCAAGTATATATTCGCGATTTTTGATGGGGATAATAGCGGTGAGGTTATTATCTTCTAGGAGTTGACCCTTTTCTATAGCTTTTATAAGATTAATATTTTTATCTGATTTTTTATTGGTGCTGACTTTACCGTCTTCGCTAATATTGAATCTGGAAGCAGATTGATTGCTCGTTAAATCGCGCCAAGATGCTTGGCTAAGCTGCCCGTAAGCTTTTCGTTCGGCGAGCAAAGCAGCTTCTGATTTAGCGAAAAGCTCTGCGTTGTCAAGCGCGACTGCAACTTGATCCGCCATTGTTTGCAGAGTAGTGATACTAGCATCGTCAAAAGCAGCTTCTTCGCTGCTTTGAACTGTCAGAGCACCAAGTACGCGTCCACGAGAGCGAAGCGGGAGTGCACCCTCGGATCGAGTTTCGGGAAGGTCAGGATTCTTGAACTGAACTGCATCTTTACCCACATCTAATGCGATACGGGCTTCTTCATTTTCGATGCTCCAACCGATCATGCCTTCACCAATTGGTATTTTATGTTGACGGCTTAGCATCTTTTGCCCGGCTTTCCCTGTGCCTGCTTTAAGAAGTGCCCATTTATTTTCTTCGTCAACTAGGAAAAGTCCTGCATAGTAGAGATCAAAACGTTCTTTGATTAACTCTACAATTTGATCTATGAGTGTATTTGGATCTAAGATGGATGCAACAGTTCGGGTAACTTCTGCGGCGCCCTCGAGATAGCCTGTGCGAGCATCTAGGTCTTTGGTGCGCTCAGCAACGCGTTGCTCTAGTGTTTCAATTGTATTTCCTAATTCCGAAGCAAGGTTGTTAAGTGTAATTGCTAGTGAGCCAATTTCATCCTCTGTGTCTACTACTGCTTTGGCCTCGAGATTACCTTGTAGAAATTTTTGAGCTGTTTTATTTAGCCTAATAATAGGTGCTACCAAAATATTTGCTAATACTAGGCTTGAAGGTACAGCTAAGAGAACTAAGACGAAAGCGGCTATTAGGATGCGTTGGACTTGTTTTTGTATGGGGGCTAAGAAAATATCATTTGGCTGTGCAGAAATAATAAGCCAAGGCAGAATTTCAAGTTGGGTAACCGCACCGGAAACAGCTTCGTTTAGTTCGGTTTCTTCGCTAGTGAAGTAGGGTGTAAAAACAAAGTTTTTTAGTCCTTCTTCGATCTCTTTGAAATCATGTGATATCTGAGTGTCTGGCAGCTCAGAGGGAAATAAGAAGTTTTCTCTTAGATTTTTGGTTTCTTCGGTATTGGGGTCATAGATTATTTTTCCGATTAAGCTTGGATCTGAACCATGCGCGAGAATTATGTGATTGCTATCAAATAGGACTGAGAATGCCTCTTGCCCTGCAATATTTTTTTGATTGGTAAGTATTTCTTGTAATACAGAAGCGCGATATTTTGCACGCAAAATACCAGTCAATATTCCCATGTCGTTATGAATAGGGGCACTAAAAAACAGAACACCCTCTTCTTCATTTGGCAGATATAACACAGGTGAGATATACCCTTCGTTTGCGTTTAAGGGGAGCGTGAAGTAATCTTGCTCTGCTTCGTTGAGGCCTATATTGGCAAAATCTGAATCAATCACATTATTTCCCTGATAATCGAGAATTCCATATGAAAGAATATCAGGGCTGCTATTGCTTAGAGAAAAAAGGAAATTTTGTACTTGTCTTTCTGTGGAAGAATTTTTTCTTTTATCTGGAGATAATAATAAATAAGAGCGTATATCAATATATGCCGAAGCTATTTCTACAGAATTCAGACTATATGTTAAGAAGCCATTGATGTTTTCTGCTGCCACTGAAGCATTTGAGAGTAAATTTTCTTGTGCATTAGTGGTTAGAGTGTTTCGCATAGTGGTGCTGATTAAGATAAATGCAATAGCAACAATTGCACTGCTCAAAAAAAGAAATGCTATTGTAAGTTTTGTTCGTAACGGATAAGAAGGAAACTGCCTGAGAATAATGATAAGAAAGGCTAAAAGAAAAATGCTTGTAATTGCCCAGCTTATGCCACTGGTATCTTCGACAGGAGCGCGTTCAAAAGGTTCTCTAAAATAGAGAAAAAGAAATAAGAGGGTAAGACTAAGACTACCGTACATAACTTTGCGTACTTCTTGTGGTGGCAAAATCAAACTGGATACGCCAAAGCTAATGATGATTCCTAAGATGGCAAGCATAATATCCATGCCGCTGATTCTCAGAGTCATCATAAATAGTGCGGAATTTGTTCCCACTATTAATAGAATAGCCGCTGTTTTGGGGCGTCTCTTATAAGCAAGTAAAGTTGCAATAAAACCTGAAAAAGAAAGAAGCCCTAGTTGGATATTTGGCGCAAAGAAATTAAATGGGATTCCCGTGCTTGGCAAGAAGTAGTATATAGATACTAAGCCTGTACTAATAAAAGTCCACAGAGAAAAATAAAAACTATTTCTCTCTTGCTTAGTGCTAAATTGGAGTTTTTTTGAAGAAGAATTATTTGTCATAGCAATTGCCTTATTTAGAGCAAATGTTTTTTTGCACTCTTTATTCTGCGTCTATCCAGACTTCTGTTTCAACTTTTCCTAGAATTTTATGTAATTCTTGTGCGGCAGTTTCGAGAACACTTTCAATATCTAACGTCTCTCGGATGCGTGCAGAGCTTTCACCAATTACACGTTCGCGCGCTGCACGGCGCTGGCTTTGATCAAAGAGTCTGGCGCTTTCGAGCGCGATTTCTAGTTGGTTGGTTAAGGTATTCATAAGTTCAATTTCATCTACGCTCCACGATGGTGAGCCTTCTGCTTTCTTTAATCGTATAGCGCCAATCGAGTGATCGCGCAAGATGATGGGGATTGCGATAGTTTCTTTATCTACAATCGTTATTTCGCCATCAGCATGGGCTTTTTCCATGCCAGGAGTCCATTTTTCTGTGGTTTCTTCTGAGGCGTTTTGTGCGGTAGAGAGAAAGCCTAAGCTAGGACGTTCTTGCAATAATCTAGCCCAGCCTTCTTGATTATATTCTCCATAAGCCCGCTGTACAGCTTTTAACGATTCATCATGCTGTGCAAATAATTGAGCGTTATCAATCGAGACGGCAATTTGGTCTGCGAGTATTTGCAATACAGCTATGTCTTCTACAGTAAAAGCTGATTTACGCTTGCTTTGTACATCAAGCACACCTAGCAAATTATCCCTTACTAGAAGTGGTAGAGCCATTTCCGAACGTGTTTCAGGGAAATCTTCGCTGCCAAGATAAAAGGCATCTTCGCCTGTGTCTAATGCAAGATGTGCTTTTTGCTGAGATGCAACATTTCCGACAATGCTATTGCCTCCTATGGCTAAGCGATGCTTTTGGGCAAGTAACCCCTTTCCGGCTTCGCTATTTGTGGCTTCGAGAATTGCATATTCGTTTTTTTCATCTAGGAGATAAATCCCAGCATGATAAAAGTTAAAACGAGAGCTAATTAGCTTTACTGCTTCGTCAAGAAGTTCGTTTCTTTCACGAAATGTTGCGGTAGCACGTCCAACTTCAGCTGCTGTTTGAAGCTGAAGTGAACGATGCTGAAGGCTAGCGGTTCTTTCTTCTACAGTTTGATTAAGTGTGCTTTGCATTTCTTCGAGGTCTTGAATGGCAACCTGTTGAGCCTGTTCACTTTGCCGAAATTGTTTTAGCGCCTTATTTAGACTGCTCACGGCTAAAGACATAATGATAGTAGTAACGAAAAGAAAGAGAATATTTTGAATTAATCCTGAAAAATCCGATGTGGGGATAATCGGAGGGGGAAGCAGGCCTTGTGCATCGGCAAGATAGGCAATTATTGAAGCGATAGCTGTTGCTCCAGCTACGATATAGCTTGCACGTTGGCTGAGTATGATGGCGGCTGAAATAATGATAAGAAAATAAATTGAGAAAATAGGTCGACGAAGCCCATCTAAGAGAAAGAGAAGCGCAGTTTCTAGTAACCATGCTCCGGATATTGTTAAGGTGCTAGCTAATCTAAGGTTGCCTCGCTTTAGGATAAGCCTAAAGGTGCTCCATAAAAATATAGCAAATCCAACAGCGAAAAGACCTGGTGCGGGGTTGTTGCTTGATGTGAGAATTGGAATAGCCATGACGATATTTGCTGCTATGAAGGAAAGCAAAATTGTATTGAGAAATCTGGCTTGGTGTTTTTCTCCAGGATCGTCAAAGGTAGGTGGGGCTATAAACTTGCGGAATGAAGTTATCATTTTATTCTCGTTAATTCGCTTCGTCATTATTGGGACTGATTCTGATTTCAGCTTCTTCTAGATTTAGGGCTGCGCGTAGTTCTTCTGCGCCAACTTTTAGTACATTTTCGATATTCAGACTTTCGCTTATTTTTGCAGAAGTTTTACTAATAATTTTTTCTCGTTCTGCGCGTTCTTGTGCATCTTGGAAAAGACGGGCACTATCTATGGCACTTTCTAAACGTGAAGTTAGAATAGCCAACAATTCTTTTTCTGAGGCGGTCCATGCACGATTTTTAGGTTTCTGTGCGTTAATATGCCCAATAATTTTGCCTCGAATGCTAATAGGGATTGTTTCGGCAGCTTCTTCTTCCTTTTGTGCAAGATAATCTTCAGCGGGCACACGCCTTAGTCCTTTTTCATCTCGTCTATAGCTTTTAAATTCTTGCCGCTCTACAAAACCTTGCCAAGCTCCTTGAGCAATTTCACCATATGCTCGGCGTTCGGCCTCTAAGGCACTTTCTTTTTGTGCTAATAAAGTTGAGTTTTCGAGCAAGATGGCAATATGGTCTGTGAGAATTTGTAAAATCGAAATCTTTTCTTCACCAAAAGCCTCGAGGTCCTTAGATTGAAGAAAAAGAGCTCCGAGTGTTTTTTCTTGCCCTTTGATGGGAAGGGCAAGTTTTGCCCGTGGGGCTTCTTCTATCTCAAAACTGATATCAGGATATGCTTGGGCGTCGGTGATTGCCCTTTCAGTCAAATCTTTTTCCGTGGAACTAAGAAAAGTACGCCTGTTTCTGGCTTGCTTTCCTCTTTCGCTACTTGATTCCTGGCGAAGCACATCTTCTGCGTCAAAGAGCAAAAGGACAGCGCGTTCAAACTCGAATTCTTTTTGGAATAGCTCAGGTGTTTCTTTTATAATATCTTCTTTCGAAGTTGCACTAATAAGCTGGCGGCTAATTTTCGCTGATATTTCTAAAGTATTTGAACGCCTTAGTAGTGCATCACGTTGCTCTGCTAATTCTTCTTTTTGCTCTTCTGATACTTTTGCCAAAGCTGCTTTTTTATCAACACTTTGACTGAGGTGCATAGAGAGCGCATTAATTGTTAATACAATTGTAATGCTGGCTATCAAAAGGGAAAGAGTAGTTCCCGCCCAGATTTCAAAAGAAAATTGATCTAATTCTCTGTATGGCAACAAATCCGAGTTGAGAAGATAGCCTATCAAAGCCCAAGCAATAGCGGCAATTGCAGCATAGACCAATCCTGCTCGTCTCCCAAGAAAAACTGTTGCCAAAAAAACAGCCAAAACCAACCAGATGCGCCCGTCGCCTATAGCTGCCTTTTCTGCAGAGGTTATCATGCCAGTGAATAAGATTACTGTAGTAAAAATATGAGCGCGATAGACTGTGTTTAGCCGAGGTGCAAAAGCGGCAATTACAATTAGTAAGTAAGAAACCGTATATAGCAAAAGAGTGTTCTTGTTTGTGCTTTCGTAGGCTAAAATTATATTAGCGCCAAAAGCAAGAGTTGCAGCAATGCCAATGGCTCTAATGACTTTTGAAAAAACTTCATCGCGCCAATCTTGCAGAGCGGTTATTTTCTTTTGTGCGTCAATAAGTTGAGAGATGGGGGATGTGGATTTCATGCGTTTTTCTCTTCTTCTTGAGTATCATCAGCTGAGAGGTGAATGGTAATATGTTCTAACTCTAGCAATTTATAAAGCTCATCTGCGGCTAAGCGAATAACTGATTCAACATTCATTGTTTCTCTCATTCGATCAGAGACTTCACCCACGACACGCTCACGATCTGCTTGTTTTTTCGTTTCATCGAAAAGGCGTGCGCTATCCATTGCTTGGCTCAACTCGGTTGTTAGCGTTCTCGCTAAGTCTAAGTCTTGCTTGCTCCATTTTTTGGCACGCGTGGGTTTTGAGAGCTGAATGGCTCCTACTGATTCGCCACGTACCATAATGGGAATATTTGCGGTGAGGTCACCTGCGTCGAGCAGTGTTTGGTTTTCTTGCATTGCTTGCTCAAGCTTCTTGTCTGCTTTTTCATCTAGAGGGTAGATATTGCCATCAATGCTGCTTCTGTAGCCATAATTTGTAGATTGATGGATAAGTTCTTGCCAACCAAGTTGGCTTTGTTCTCCATAGGCGCGCTGAGCTGTTGCAAGTGCCTTTTGACTTCTGTCAAAGAGGCGGGCATTTTGGATAGCAATAGCAATTTGATTTGCCAATACTTGTAGAGAAACTGTATCTGCTTCGCTAAAAGCTTCACCTTCTGTACTTTGTATATCTAGTGCGCCAAGAGTTTTTCCACCTGCAATGAGGGGGAGCGCCATCTCGGAGCGAGTATCAGGAAGCAGGGGGTTGTTGAAGAAAGCGGCATCACGCCCAACGTCAAGAGCGATTCGGGCTTCTCCTGTCGCGGTAACGTAGCCGACTATTCCCTCTTCTCCTACTTGAAGTTTGTGTTCGCGGGCTAACATCCTGCGTCCACCTTTGCTGTTGGCCGCCTTTAGGAGTGCATATTTTCCATAATCATCAACAAGGAAGATGCCGGCATGGTAGAAGCCAAATTCTTGACTAATTAGCTCTGTAGCCTGGGAGAGTAATTCATCGAGACTACGTAAAGATGCGGCAGAATTGCCAACTAAAACAGCGGCGTGAAGTTGGCGGGCATTTCGTTCTAAGGCTTGTGTGCGTTCTGCGATGCGATCTTCTAGCGTGGAGATAAGTGTACTAAGCTGGAACGCCATACTGTTGAAGGTGTTGCTAAGTGCACCAATTTCATCTTCTGAATCAATATTCGTGCGTGCGCTAAGGTCTCCAGCTGCTATTTCTTTGGCTGTATTTGTGAGGCGCAAGAGGGGAGCTATAAGGTATTGGCTGCCTAAATAAGCTAAAACAGCAGCGGCTATAGCAATAAGAATAGATAAGAGTGTATTTGTGTTACGTTGTTGAGTAAACGGGGCATTATAGCTTTCTATATCTTGAGAGATGATGACGACCCAAGAAAGTAACGGATCTCTAACATCAGCACTTGCAATCACATCTAGTGGAATTGTGGATTGAACTTGTCGGGGAAAGGCTTGTGCTTCAAAAACAGGTTTAGTAGAGCGGTTGCGTAAGCCTTCATCAAATCTGGGAGTATCAAGGGTGAGTTGGGCTGTGCTGCCAACGGGGAGGATGCGCCTCATTTGTAAAGGTGTAATGACGTTTGTTGTGAGAGGTGTAACCGACATTAAATTTAGGTCTGAGCTTTCGCTATTTGCTACAAGAAGATAAACTGATGTGGGATCAACAGGGTCAATGGGTGTTACATCTTTTTCAGTGATAAGTGCTGCGAAAATTCTTTTATTGCTAGTATCTTCTATTTTTATATAGTTATTAATATATTGTTCTAAAACAGATGTTTTATATTCTGCTCGTAAAACACCTAATAATTCTGTTGTTTCTGGATGATAAATTGGGGCACTGAAATATAGAAAGGTATTATTATTGCTGTCCCTGCTTATGTCAGAGACAAAGGCGGCATTTGTCTCTATAGCTTGAATAAAATAGCTTGCGTCACTTTCATCTTTCCCTAAATTACCTAAAAAGGTATCAAGAACATTTTTCCCAGAGGCGTCTAAAATAGCGTAAGAGTTGATTTGTTCTATATCTTTTCGTCTTATTGAGCGCAGGCTATCAAATGTTTTCTTTTCTAGCTTGCTATATTCGATATCTCTAGGACCAGTAAGGGCCAAAAGATAATCAGAAAAAATTAGAGTTTCGCTATCTGCGTTTACCGCATTTTTGGTCGCTTCAAGGAAGACATTTATGCTATCGGCAAGAAAGGTTGCTTTGATACGTATTTCTTGGTCTTGGCGGGGGCCTAAAGAGTTTTCTAAGGATATCGCTCCTGTAATACTCAGAAGAAAAATAGGAACAAGAACAAAAAACACCATTCCCAATGTTATTTTTGATGAAAGGAGCAGGTAACGATTTTGCCTATAGAGTGCAACTAAAAAAGCGAGCGTAACGATGATAGCAAGAATGGTAATGCTTCTTCCCAGCACTTCTACATTTACTGATAATTGACGATAGGGAGATAAGTAACGGGAAACAAGAATATCAAAACCAAGATAGAAAGAGCCAGAAAGCAACCCTAAGCTCAGAGTACGATTAAAGGATTGAGGCTTTAAGGTTAATAGACCAATAAAGGGGATCAGGACAGCAGAGAATAAGCCAAAGAGTATGCCTAAATCGGTAGTGAGTGCATTTCGAAGAGCTAAAGTTAACACAATGGAAATGAGCAAGACCCAAATCCCTTTTTCCTTTTGGCCTTTTTGAATGGTTATTGTGCTGTATATAGCTGCTCCGACAAAAAGAAAGACCGTGATTGTGTCAGCAATAGAAATAAATGCCTTTGTGTTCACGCTTATCTGAAGAGAAATGAAGAAGTTGATTATTGCTGCTATTGTTACTGCAACAGCAGCAATAAAGGCATTGCGGGTTTGCCTACTAATCGACATATCTTCGTATGAGTTTTCTTTGAAGTTTTCCTTATTCATAGGTGTTTCCGATAATTATTTTTCTTTAGCCGTATTTAAGCGCACTTCTACTTCCCTTAGGGCGAATGTTTTTTGTAATTCTTCAATTGCAGTTTTTACAACTGTATCCATATCTAAGGTTTCGCGCAATTTGGTTGAAAATTCAGTAATAAGTTGATCTCTATTACCTTGTTCGCGGGTTTCGTCCACAAGCCTAGCATTTTCTATTGCTAATCCTACTTGGTTGGCAACCTCTGCTACAAGGTTCCTTTCTTTAGGGCTCCATTTCTGTAATTTTCTTTTTAGTGCAATTTTACCAATTTCTCTGTCTCGAAGAAGAATTGGGATTCTTGTATGTTCATCATTTTCTTCTACCTTGAAATGAGTTTCTTTTTGTGCGTTTTTAATGCTGAGGGGCGTATAAAGAAATGCGTGAGATTGATTTTCGAGATGGCTTTTCCAGCCTAACTCAGCTTGTTTACCAGTGAGTGCTTCTAGCTTAGAGATATTCTCTTGCGCTGCCCCTATTAGTTTGGCATTTTGAATAGCTAAAGCAATTTGGTTGGCAAGCGTCTGGAAAATTTCAATATCTTGCTGGCCAAATGCTTGTATTTCTGTAGATTGGATATCAAGGACACCAACAACATGATTCTGAGCCAAGAGAGGGAGTGCCATCTCAGAATGCGTTTCTGGTAAATCAGGATTATTGAAATAAATCGCATCTTCACCTACATCCAGTGCGATATGAGGACGTTTTTCAGCTGCAGTAGCTCCAACAATGCCTTCGCTCCCGACCCGAAGTTGGTGGCCGCGCGCCAGCATCTTTTGTCCTCCATCAGACGATGCTGCCTTCAAAATTGCATACTCTTTCTTTTCGTCTAGCAAGAAAATGCCAGCGTGATAGTAATTGAAATTTTCGGAAAGAAGGATAGCTGTGTTTTTTAAAAGGTCATCAACATCTTGAAAAGTAAGTGCATCATGTGCAACTTGGGCAATTGCCGTAAGCTGTGATGCGCGATGCTCTAGAGCCTGTGTGCGCTCATCTACTAATTCTTCAAGGGCTTCTTGTTGGATTTCTACACTATGAAGCAATGTGCTCGTTTGGGCAATTTGGGCTTCAAAATTAGATATGAGATATCTGACAGGGATAATAATAGAAACAGCTAAAAAGACTAATACTAAGCTGCCACTCACCCAAGAGCTTAGCGATGTAGAGTTGGCAAGCCGTTCTGTCGGTACGTAAATCAAACCAGAATTAAAAAGAAGGGCTATAAGAGCAAGGGTGGCTGTTCCTAATACCAAGGTAACGACGCTGATTCTCGTATTGAGAAGTATAGAAGCTATAACAACGATTGCCAAAATAAAAATGCGTCCATCACCACTTAATCCAGCACCTATAAGGCCAGCGAGCGCGAGCACATAGAAAAGAAGTAGCAATATGCTTGCTCGAATAACGTAGGGAATCCGTCGTATAAAAGTAATAATACCCAAGAAGACTACTGCGCCGATATAGATGGAAATATAGTTGAATTTTAAGCGTTGTGGAATTGCTGTGTCACGTAAAACGTCATTGGAAGCAAAGAGAGCTGCTAATATACCCAAAAAGAAAATGCCTTGTAATAAGCCGTTGAGCACATCTTCGCGCCAATTAGTTTTTTCCTCTGCAGAGGGTGAAGCTGAGTTTTTAAACAAATTATTTGTAGGCATTATTATGCTTCCTGCTTGTCATTTGTATTGAGCTCAATAATTGCTTCCGATGCGCCAAGCGCATTGCCAAGTTCCTTTATTGTGACTTTCAAAATACCGTCAATTGTATTTGATGACCATATTTTGCTAGTGATTTCAGCAACGAGTCTTTCTTGTAGAGCAACTTGTTGGCTTTCTTCAAGAAGTCGGGCGTTTTCCAGAGCGATGGCAGCTTGTGTGGCAACGGCTTCTATCCAATCCTCATCTTCTGCTGCCCATTCAGCATTGCCTTCAATCATAATATTTCCGATAACTTGGTCACGTAAAGCTAAGGGAATATTAAGCAGAGGGTTTTCAGGTGAAGATTTTCTGCCTGTCGAAAACTCGAGTTCACCTTGCGATTCTAAAACATCAGTCCAGTCAGCAGAAAGTTGCGCTTGTTGACTAGAGCGAATCTCCCTTAGAGTTTGCTGTGTTTCTTGGAATAGACGCGCATTTTCAAGCGCAATAGCAACTTGACGAGCCATTCCCTGTAGAATTTCGGCAACATCTTCACTAAAGGCATTTTCTTCAGTAGATTGTGCGTTTAATGCCCCTAAAACATGTCCGCCAGCAATTAGAGGGAGTGCAATTTCAGAGCGCGTGTGGGGAAGCAGAGGGTTGTCAAAGCGAGCAGCTTCGTTTCCGACATCATGTGCAATATGAGTTTCTCTAGAGCTAATCGCGGACCCAACCATACTTTCTCCAGCCAGAGAAAGACGATGCTTTTTGGCTTTAAGCGCTAAGCCAGCTTCGCCAGTTGCTCCTTTTAGTTCGGCCCATGAGCCATCGGGGGAAATAATAAAAATAGCCGCGTAATAATAGCCTAAACGTTCCGTTATAAGACTGACTATTTTTTCGATTAGTTCTTCGGGGTCAAGAATTGAGCTAACGGCACGTCCGACCTCAGAGGATGCTTTAATATGTTCCGTACGTGTTTCGATTTCTGCTTCAAGGTGGCTTTGTAGTTCATCTAAACGAGAAACCATACTGTTGAAATAAATTGCTAGCTCACCAATTTCATCGGGGGCTGTTACAAGCGCTCTTTCTTCTAAATCGCCTGCTTCAATTTTGTTGAAGGTTTGAATGAGCTTCTCGAGAGGATTTGAGACAGAGTGTGCAAATAAAGCTGAAAGTAAAATACCAAAAAATATCGTCAATATTGCAACAATCAGAGACTGGATTTGCATTATTTCTAACACAGCGGGATTATGGGTCTCTAAGGCTTTTGCTGTTTGATGATAGCCAATAGGCGCTACGAAGAGAATGCTGGTTAGAATTAGAGCCAGAGTGACACTTTGTAACTTTATAGATATGCCGGCTCCGCGAGTTCTGATATGAAGTCCCTCAGTATTGACGGGCATCAGTATCGCATAGGTGGGTTTTAGAAAGTAGTCAAGCAGGAGCAAGGAAAGTGCTGAATTTCCCAGTACAGCTGCAGAATTTCCTAACAAGGTGTATATCACTTGGTCTGCGTTAAGGCCCAATTCATTTATTTGGTATAGAGCTTCAGGAATAATAGTAACCAAGATATTTGTGACAAGGAAAATCAAACTGTAGCGCCATGCAAAAGAAGTTATTTTGTTCCAAATCTTTATATCATCACGTAGTTCTGAGGCAGTCTTTTTGTTTTTTTGCCAGTTATTAAGCTTTTTTTGCACATCTCTGTACAGAAAATAAATAATAATAAGTACAAAGAAGTTGGTCAGAAAAAAGCTTGTTATTGCAAATTTTGTAACTGATGCTAATGCATCTGCTTTGAACTCAGCATTAAGTTGAATGGAGTAACCTGCAGCTAGAGCACCGAAAAGGGAAAGGAATTGCGTAATAAATACCGCAAAAATTAGATAAACTCCGCCTGTGCGCTGGAGTATTCTAAAGTAAATGGATTTCTTTTCCGTAGGATTATTCATATTCCGTCTCGATTTCTTCATTGCTCTCAATAGCTACTCTGACTTGGGTGTGTTCTGCGCCAGTAGCCTTAGTTAGCTCTTTAGCGGTGGTTGCAAGAATTGTCTGGACATTGGTGGAGCGACGAATTTTGCTTGTTATCTCATATAATACTCGTTCACGTTCAGCTTGCCGACGAACACGTTGCACAAGACGAGTATTTGCAATAATCGCTGCCAAGCTTCCCACAAGTGTGCCAAGCATTTCTTCATCGTGTTCATTATAAGCTGCTACACGTTCGCTCTCTACATTCAGCACGCCTAGTAATTCTCGCCTAAAGATGAGTGGGATAGCTAATTCAGATCTTGTATTTGCACTAATGGAAATATACCTTGGATCCTTTTCAGTATCGTCGATTCGTAAAAGTTTTTGATTTCTTGCAGCCCAGCCAGTTACGCCGCTTTTAATTGGAATTTGAATAGATGCGAGATCGCTTTCTGAATAACCTACAGCCGAGCCAACAATAAGAGTGTCATCTTTTTTGTCTACAAGGAGAATGGCTACGCGGTCGCCACCTAAGATAACTTGAAGCCCCTGCACAGCTCCTCTTAGAGATTCTTCTAGAGTTGTTCCTGATGCCGCAGAGGTAGTAATATGGTGGAGAAGACGATGCTGAGAGAGATGCTCTTGTGTTTCAGCAAAAAGTTCTGTATTGATTACGGCAATTGCTAATTGATCAGCAAGAATACTAAGAGTTTGTAGAATTTCCTCGTGAAAAGCATAAGGAGTGACGCTTTGAACATCGAGAACACCGAGGATGCGCTCGCCAACCTTAAGGGGGACAGCAGCCTCTGCTCGTGTTTCTGGTAGTAGAGGGTTTGCGTAATATGTTGCATCTTTACTGGTATCTTCAATAACGAGATGCTCTCCATGATTGGACACGTAGCCAACGATAGATTTTGAGCCAACACCAAGTTTGTGACCATTCCTTTTTAGTTGAGCCCCTGCTTCACCAGTTGCTTCGCGGATGATGGCGTATTCTCCAAGAGTGTCAATAAGAAAAACAGATGCATGGTAAAAACTAAAGCGGTCTCGTATTAGAGTAACCGCATTGCTGAGTAATTCGTCTAGGTTGAGTGAGCCACTCATATCACGAGCAATTTCTGCTGCACTTTCTAATTGAAGAGCTCTTCTGCGGCTGTCATCTAGCAGTTGAATATTATAGATTGCGCCAGAGACCTGTGATGCTAAAGTATTGATAAAGCGAAGTGAATTCTGGTCAAAGCTTTTTTCATTTTCTGTATCCTGAATGATAATAGCACCAATGACCTTTCCTTTGATTTTGAGAGGGGATCCAAGCCATGATTTTGCGGAAGAGCCTACGATTTTTGCCCCTAGAGCTGCAGCACGCTCTTCTGTATTCTCTACAATCATCAGCGGTTGCCCTGTATGTACAATGATAGACGTGAGCCCCTCTCCTAGCGGGAAGGAGGGAATACTAGTTACTTCACCGTCTTCATACACATAAGGAATATGAATAGCGTCACTGATTTCATCATATAGCGCAATAATGAAGGGGAATTCCCCTAAAATTTGGCGAGCTTGTTCATGCAGTACCGGGTATAAAGAATCAAGGTCTTGGACAGCTGCTGTTGCCTGATTCGTGATTGAAATAGCCTCCATTTCAGCCAAGCGTTTCTCAGTTATTTCTGAGGCTTGTATCTTATCGAGAGTAATCATGATAATCTCAAGGAGATTAGTATATGGCTGCACTGCTGTGAAGGTCAAGTGTTCTTTGTGCCGAGCTCCAATCAAAACAAGGGCTTCTAATCTTTTATCACGCATTATGGGCAGTAGGGAGATTGCTTGTAAGCCCATCTTGCGGGGAATATCAATGAAGGCTTTTGAAAAAGATGTTGATTTGCTTAAATCTAGAATATCAGCCTCATTTCTTATTGTTTCAGCGATTGCTGCAGGCGGTGTGTCTATAAACTCTGGTAGACCGAAGCGAACTACGTCGTAGTCAGGGTCGGATGCGGTATAGATGCCAATCCCTTTGTCATTTGGGGTGAAAAGAACTGTACTAAAAGGTGAGCCTTGTAAAATACGACCAGTTGCTTCGAAGACTCCGCTCCTTGTTTTTTCTTGGGCAATTTCTTGGCTGGCGCGATAAAGACGATCGAGTTCATGGAGATTTACATCAGATGATTCAAATAAGCTAGCATTTTGAATAGCGGTAGCAATTTGATTAGACAGGGTGATTAGTACCGCAATTGTTGCCTCGTCAAAAGCTTCAGAGTGGATACTTTGTACATCAAGAACACCAAGAACAGTATCGCCAATTGCGATTGGAATACCAACTTCAGCATGTGTGTCAGGGAGAAGTTCATTCTTGAAGTGAACAGGGTCATCGCCTACATCAGATGCGGCACGGTGTTGATTATTAGCAGAAACCCAACCCACAATGGAGCTAGAGCCGACATCAAGACGATGCTCTATAGACAGCATCTCTTTAGCAGAAGGTCCGTGAGCCGCTTTAAGATAGGCTGTTTTGCCGGTTTGGCCTACCATAAAAATACCTACATGGTAGTAGTCAAGTTGCTCTGCGATAAGGCGGGCTGTTTTTTCAAGCAATTCATCTAAGTTGAAGGTTGCAACAATGCTTTGAGCTACATCAGATGCCGTGCGAATATATTCTGTCCGCTCATCAACTTGATGCCTAAGGGAGCGATATAACGTATTGAGTTCGCTCGCCATTTGATTAAACGAGTATTCTAGCTCTCCAATTTCATCGCTGCGAGTCACAGGCGCTCTTCTTAGCCAATCGCCGCGCGCAAAATGGCGTGCTGTTCGAGACAGCTCTTGTAGAGGCGTAACAATTCTTCTGCTTGCATATAAGAGAACAGTGCCTAAAACGAGCAAGGTGCTCAGAAAAAGGAAAATGGTAAAGGGGCCAAGATTTCCTAATTGTCCAAATGCAACTTCACGAGGAAGTTCGAGCACAACTTTGCTATTATTAGAAGCAAAGTTGTGGGTTTGTGCTATAACTGCTATATTGAAATTATTTTCAAACTCCAACAGATAAGTTTCTTCTTCGTCTTCTGCTGTGAAATCAGCTGAAAAGGAATCTATTTCTTTCTGCTGATTGTCGGTAGGTGTAAATGGGGTTAGGTCTTCAGTATAAGGATCTATGCCTATATATAGGCCAGTAGAAGAGATGATATAAGCAGTTGTGTCTGCGTTATAGCGTGTTGATTCTGCAAGAAAATCTTTTGTTGCTTCTTCTTCTGTGACGCCAACTAAAACGCCAAGGTCTTTTCCTGATTGGGAAGATAAGGGCGAGATTGTGAAAAGAACAAATTCTTGAGGGAAAAGTGCGTCTAAATCATATATTCCTACAGACCCTTCTTTTTTAGCAACTCGTTCTAAAAGAAGGGAGCTGCTGATTTCGGTTCCCATCCACGCACTGTTTGAACCTGCGTAGATAACGCCTTCGGGATTTAGCAGGAAGAAACTATCAAAAAGTCTTTCCCCTCTTGGCTTATTGCCTAGCTCAAATTCTTTGAGTAATCGTTCTTCATACGAAGCAGAGCTTGTATCAATGAGAATATTTGCGGCATTTTGAAAGCCAGATAATTGGCTTATACGTTCCAAACGAATCTCTTTAGTCCCCATTAAGGTATCAAATGCTTCAACTTGATTGTGAACTGTGCTGTGAATCTGGCGTGCGGTTTGTTCTTCTAGAAGGAAACGTGCACGCAAATACCCCACCAAACCCATAATAGAAACAGGTATCATTGCAAAAAAAAGTAGAGCCGCGGCGATATTGCGTGCTAAACTTTTTTTAAAGATCGGTCCTTTGGGTTCTTCTTTTGTAGAAAGAGGTTCTTGAATAGTCATTCACTACTCCGTATATACGGCAAAAATTAGTGTAATTCCCAAACTTCTTCACCCTCTAAAATGCGTTGAATTTGTTCAGGGAAACGATCGGGGTCAAGAGGTTTTCCTAGGAAGCCATCAAAACCGGCTGCGCGCGCTTTTTTTATTTGTTCTGAGCTGGATTCAGCAGTGACGGCAACAATGGTTGTGTCTTTTAAACGTTCAGATTCACGAATTTTTTTAAGGGCGCCATAACCGTCTTCATAAGGCAAACGGATATCCATTAAAACCAAGTCAAGGCGCGGGAGTGTGTCTGCGTACTCCACAACCTCATAGCCTGATGTTTTCCACTCGCAGTGGATGCCAAGATAGCCTAACATTCGTGCAATTAGCACAAAGTTAGAGACATTATCTTCAACGACTAAAACAGTCGCGTCTTTCAAAACAGATTTTTCAGTGGTTTCAGTATTTGGGGTCATAATTTTTCCTAAAGAGATAGTGATTATATTGAAAAAATATTCTGTTTAATCTTTTCTGTATCGTTCAATTTGTTCTGTCAGGAGGTCAATATCTATTGGTTTTTGAATATAGCCGTCACAGCCTGCTTTTAACGCTCGCTCTTTATCACCACGCATGACATTTGCAGTAACTGCGATAACGGGAATATCTTTATGCTCTTCTTTTTCTTTGATTTTAGCCGTTAGCGTATACCCATCCATATCGGGCATACTAATATCCATCAAAATCAAATCAGGAAGCTGTTTTTCTATTTCTTCAAAAGCCCTTGCTGCGGTGCTTGCTTCAACCATTATATATCCTTCGGATTCGAGAACTCGGCGAATCAATACTCTGTTCTCGAAATTATCCTCCACATATAAAATGCTTATAGGT
>JABGQV010000174.1 GCA_018648655.1 Anaerolineae bacterium
TGTACTACAGGAAACCCTATTCATTCACGCTTTTTTTGGCGAAGGTATTGTATAATATGAGTTATCAAATTCAATATCGAGGAGAACATAATGAACAAAAATAAGTATATATTTTTAACAGTAATCATCTTGAGTGCACTTTTTGTGAGCGCTTGCAATCTTCCAACAGGAACGAGTGCAACAGATGTCGATGCAACAACAATTGCATCAACAGCAGCAGCTGTTTTTACTCATGCGGCAGAGACAGCAGTTATAACCGTGGGCGTTCCCTCTGCGACAACAGAGCCAGAAGCCACTGCGCTGCCCACAAATACAAGTATTCCTACAGTCCTGGCTATCACGGCGACCAAGACCCCTATTCCTTGTAATCGTGGTAGCTTTGTTAAAGATGTAACTATTCCTGATGGCGCAGAGATTGCCGCTGGAGATGCCTTTACGAAAACTTGGCGCATCAAAAATAATGGTTCTTGTACTTGGGGCGCGAATTATGTTGTTCTCTTTGATAGCGGAGAGCAGATGGGCGCGCTAGCCTCCTCGCCTCTTGGTGCCTCAGTTGCTCCTGGTTCAACAATAGATATATCTGTTAATCTCACCGCACCTGCAAATCCTGGCAATTATCAAGGTAACTTCAAGTTGCGCTCTCATGATAATATCGTTTTTGGTGTGAATGCTGACGCACAAGGTCCATTTTGGGTGAAAATCGTAGTGCCTAATCCTCTTCTTCCACCAGCAATAGCCCAAGTAACCCTAAACTCTATTGCCGGAGAATCAGCATCTGTGCTTTCAGACGGTACAGTAAAGGCGCAATTACCAAATGTTGGTGATAATGGGTCGGATCAAGGCTCACAGGCTTTTATTAGCTTTGATATTTCTGGTATTGCTGCTGATGCAACCATAACTGAAGTAAAAGTAGATTTCAGCAGTTACGACACACTTGGCTCACCTTTTGCGAATTTAGGATGCTTGAGAATGTATCCTCAAAACTATCAGCCTATTGACGCTAGTGACTATACGGCCCCAGCCCCAGGTGCTTTAGTGCGTTGGTGTAGTACTGGGGATTTAAGTGCGGTCTCGATTGAAGATGGCATGAAAGCTGAGTTCCAAAGCACACTAGGCGCCACGCGTTTTCAGGTGCGTATTCAATTTAACGAGACAGAAACAAATACAGATGCTATCGCTGATATGGTACGTTTGAATAAAAGCAATATAAATCTAATCGTCACATATACTTCTCCTTAGTGTCTCATAAATAGAAAATTTCACCCAAGAGGGGACGGTGTCAATCGTCGCCTCTTGTTTTATGATAGGAACTTTTTATGGGTGAGTGTGTTCAAATAGACATAACCCATAAGGAGGTAGATATGTCTATATTTGCTTTAATTGCGCTCATTATACTTAGCCCTTTCATGGCGAGCAGTCTGCTCCCCGTGCTGCGCGATGAAAAAGACGAAAATGATGAAAAACTTGTCCGTTAGTGATAATAATTCCTCAGTCAGATTAATATAAAAAGGTCTCTGTTTTAGAAACAGAGACCTTTTTTGTGCTTTGATGAGAGATGTCACGTACGTGATTTTGGCTTGGTTCCGTCAAATCCGGACCGATGATGCTTAGTTATCTCTCCATCCAAATCGTAACAGGGCCATCATTCTTGATTTCTACCATCATATTTGCCCCAAATTCCCCGCCTTGTGTCTTAAGGCCTTCTGCCGTGAGGGCTTCAATAAATTTTTCGATTAGCGGTGCTGCAATATCAGGATGCGCTGCGTGTACAAAAGACGGACGGCGACCTTTTTTCGTATCAGCATAAAGCGTAAACTGCGAAACAACAATTGCTTCCCCACCTATATCTATCGCAGACAAATTCATTTTTCCATCTTTATCTTCAAAAATACGAAGGTGAGCAATCTTCTTTGTTAAATAATCAATCTCGGCCTGTCCATCTCCTTCTCCAACGCCCAGGAGAATAATAAGCCCTTGCTCAATTTCGGCAATTCTTTTACCTGCTACAGAAACTTTACCATGAGAAACTCTTTGCAATAATGCGCGCATATTAAATCCTGAGCCTAGTATATACAGAAACTCGCCGCTGGAGACAGCGGCGAGAGTTGAAAAACATATGGGGTATTAAGGTTTATGCTACTTTGCCTAACATGGCTTCAAAAACCTTGTTCACCGTTTGAGCAGCTGTTTTTCTGGCTCTTTCTGCTCCTGACTGCAAAACTTCATTGATCTTGTCGGGGTGTTCTAATAAGTCGTAGTATCTTTCGCGTGGCTCTTTTATGCTCAGTTCAATAGTTTCAAAAAGCATTTTTTTCGCATCGCCATATCCCAGGCCACCGTCAGTAAATTCTTTACGCATTGTATCGGCTTCATCTTTAGACGCAAAGTGTTGATATAGTTGATAAATGGTTGATTCGTCGGGATTCTTGGGTTCTTCTGGACGCTTCGAATCTGTAACGATTCTCATAATCGATTTTTTGAGTTTTTTTGTTTCTGCAAATATTGGGATGTGGTTTTCGTAGCTCTTGCTCATTTTTCGCCCATCAAGCCCAGGTATTGCGCTGGCAACTTTTTGTATTACTGGCTCGGGCACAACCAGTACTTCTTTATTGTAAATATGGTTGAAGCTGCCAGCAATATCCCTAGCCATTTCTACATGTTGTTTTTGGTCTTGTCCAACAGGAACAACATCAGTGTCATATAGAAGAATATCTGCTGCCATTAGTATTGGGTATGTATATAAGCCCATATTAATGCCGGAGTCGGCCGCATTTCCATTTTCTATATTTTGGGCGGCAACGGCTTTATAAGCATGTGATCTATTCATCAAGCCTTTTGATGTGACATTTGTTAGCATAACAGTCAGCTTATAAATTTCCTGCACATCTGATTGCCGAAAGAATACGGCTTTTTTTGTATCTAGACCAAGTGCTAAGAAAGTTGCCGCGACTTCATTTGTCCATTTTTTAATGAGGGCGCTATCACGAACGGCATTCAGTGCATGAAGATCTGCAATAAAAATATATGATTTCTCTGCTTCATTACTCATTTCAATAACTGGTTTTATAGCACCCACAAGGTTTCCCAAGTGGGGTGTTCCTGTTGGCTTTATGCCTGTAAGAACTGTTTTCTTTTCAAACATTTCTTTGATCTCCTTAAATAAGCTTTTGAACTAGTTTCAACACTTCACCTGGTTCAGGATGTCGATTTGTTTTTAACTTGGAATAGACTAAAGTGTCATTTACGCTAACTTCAAATTTACCTCCATCCGAGGGTATTAGTATAATTTTTTCTATCTCATATTCATAGGTTTTGATCAGCTCAGCCATCAGACCGACGGCTCTGTCTGTATAGTGTCAAACTGCGCAATATATAATACTTATTTTGAGCATTTCTTCTCCTAAAAGTTCGTTGGAAGTATTAGAAAATTATAACACGCACTGCC
>JABGQV010000017.1 GCA_018648655.1 Anaerolineae bacterium
GCGGTAAACGGCTGTTGCTCGCTTGGGCGTTGAAGGCGCGAATGAATAAGGGGATATAGTTCGATTTATATCCTACAGCACAGATACAAATGATGTGATCTTTTTCGGCTTGGAAGCGTTCGCCCAGATTTTGCATGATGCTGGCGTGATCTGCGCCAGGACCGATCCAGCAGGTACCCAGTCCCATGCGGGTGGCATCCATGACGACCTTTTGCAGGCTGCGTCCCACGTCGATCACGGCGAGGCGGTCGTATGCTGTAGGGGCGATGGCAACGAGGAATTCGGTCGCGTTGACGGGGGGCCAAACAGTGAGCGGAGCAGAAATATACTCAAGACGGATGGGGGCTTCGCCGATTTTGGGTTCTGCAAGATGGCGTTGAACGGCCTGCATCAATTCGGCATGGTCGGCTTTGGTCAGCTTGCGGGGTTGGAAGGAGCGGCAGGAGTGACGGGCACGCATCAGGTCGAAGAGATCAAGATCATCGTTGCGTTTGGGGAGGCGTTCGGGGGGATGGACTTTGAACTTGACGGTCACCAAGTCGAAGAGGATGACGATGCCGAGCAAGTATCCAAGTGCAGAGAAGATGGAGACAAGAAAAGAGATTTTGAACAGGTGCGATACGCCTGCGAGCAGAAAGAGTAAGAGCATGGGGAAGACGGGAATTAGATATTGCAGCCATCCCGTAAATTGGACGCGCATCTTTGCTCGCACCATCCCAGCGGCCAATTTTCTCAAAGCTAGAATCGGAATCCGCTCTAAAAGTGCTCTCTCATTTGCGCCGAGACCGTGCATATAGTCATCGTATTTTGGCATGGGGTGCTCCTCTAATAATCTGAAATAAGTATACCCTTATAGTGCAAAACGACTTTGAATAACAAGCCCATTTCTCTCTTGACAGTTTAAAATTATATTTTGAAAGTTCTTTTCTCTAAAGGTAGGATAAAATAGAGAGACTATATATTCCTATATCAAAGAGATTACTCTTGAAAGAAAAACGTACTTATTGGCTCTGGTCGAGCGTTTTAATTATAAATGCACTCCTAATTCTAGGAACGGCTTGGCTATATGCCACTTTACCCTTGGATGGAAGCTCTGGCGATTCTTCTAGTTTCACAGCAGAAGGCTTTCTTGTCAAAAGGATAATTGAAGCCCGCACAGGGGGTTTAGAAATAGGCGATATTATTACGAGCATAGACGGTGCATCTATTGAAGAGTGGCTACACCGCTCAGCTTTTGGACGCTCGTGGGAAAATGGGGAAATTCTAGACTATGAAGTTATTCGCGATGAAGCCCCTCTTTCTCTTAAAATTCATTTAACGCCTGTCCCCTTTAAAAATATAATCTCTGATTGGGGCCTGCAAATAGTGACTATTTTAGGGCTTTTTAGCGCCAGCTCTTTTTTATTTTGGAAAGTACCACAGAACCAAACTGTTCGCTGGATATTATTTTTCTCGACTACTCTTTCTGTACAATATTGGATCGATGCCTATAATATCCAGCCGGCTACGCTTCTGTGGGGATGGGTATTTTGGCTTCAAATGATTTTAGAGCAATTTAGCTATAGTTTTCCCTATGCCGCAGCCTTGATATTTACGCTAGCATTTTTATACCCAGAAGGGCTATTAAAACACTACCCAATTATATTCCCAGCGTTCATTCTCTTTAGTGGCACCATTATCAAGCTAATGGCCATGATTACTGCCCCTACATTAAGCGCAGCTTTTGTACTAGGGAATTGGGTCAGCGTCATCCCTGCAATGACAGAATTGGCTTTAGCCCTTGGCCTTGCTATCTATTTTCTCTTTAGAAGTAAAAATAAAATACTTCAGGGTCAACTGCGCATACTTGTGGTTGGTCTTAGTTTACCTGTAATAATCACTTTTATTTACTCTTTCTCATTAATTTTTAGTGATACACCAATTATTTCACGAGAAACAGGAATTCTTCTTGTTCTCTTCGTGCCTCTTTCTTTTACTATCACCATCTTACGCCACCAAATTTTTGATATAGAAATTATCATCAAAAAAAGTTTAGTTTATATCTTGCTAACTTTTCTTTTAGGGATTTCCTATCTTGCCTGGGTGGTTATTATTACCTATATCATCATACCCTATACCACAATCAATCGCTCTTTAATGGACTTTATCCCTACTATTAGTATCGCGCTAGCATTCAACCCTCTGAGACTATGGATACAAAAGAAAATTGACCACGTCTTCTTTCGTAATATAGTCGATTATAGCCTTTTGCTACCTAAAATAATCAATCAACTTTCTCAAAATATTGTTTTAGAAGAATTAGAGCAAGTGCTCAAAGTAGAAATTCCGCGCCAATTACAGCTTTCAAAAGCATCATTAGAAATATTTACTACTCAAGAACGTAATCAGGCCTCTTTACCAAAACCTATAGAGGCTTTTGCAGAATCAGAAAACACACAAGAAAAACAAAAAGAACTGAGTATTCCGTTAATTATTGGTAAAAGCAATTTTCAAAAAGAATACTCAACAAAACTTGTCGTGGGCCAATATAATTTAGGTCCAAAATTATCCGAACGACCCTATTCTAGCGAAGAGATAGGCATACTCAAAACTTTAGGGCAACAAATTGCTATTTCTGTTGAAAATGCCCGCCTTTACCGAGAAATTAAGCGTCATAATATTAACCTGGAAGAGAAAATTCAAGAACGAACCCAAGAATTAGAAAATGCAAAAAATATAGCCGAAAATGCCACCTCCCTTTTAGAAAAGGTAATGAACAACCTAGATGCCTTCATTTATGTTGGCGATATGGAAACAGGAGAAATTTTATTTGCCAACGAGCCTATGCTTGAAGAATTTGGAGATATTCAAGGAGAAGTCTGTTGGCAAGCGCTATATCAAGAAAAAACATCTCCTTGTCAGACTTGCTCAAATGCTATTTTACTCACCAATAAAAACCAGCCAACAGGTGTACATCGTCAAGAAACGCAAAATATGCTTAACAAACGTTGGTACTCCGTAATGAGCAGTGCTATCCCATGGGTAGATGGGCGGATGGTTCGTTTAGCAACTAGGCTAGATATTACAGAGGTTAAAGAAGCCCAAAGGCTTTTAGTTGTTCAAGAGAGAGAAAAAAGCCGTGAAAAAGAACGCCAAAAACTAGCACGCGACTTGCACGATACACTCACCCAATCGCTGCATAGTTTAGTGATGATGTCAAATACATCTCAACGTTTACTTGATGCCAACCGCATTTCTGATCTTCCCGATTCGATCAAATTTCTCTCTGAAAGTGCCAGCCAAGCCCTACGCGAAACACGCTTGCTCTTGCATGAATTACAAATTTCAGATGACAAAAAGATAGATCTCCAAGAAACATTAAG